>NZ_JBSSHR010000019.1:0-111852 GCF_059089345.1 Micromonospora sp. BS32 | reverse complement strand
GGCCGCCCCCACCCCCGTCGCGTGCCGGCACCGGGCCGGCAGGACAGGAGGAGACGATGACGGAGTTGACCCGTACCCCGGTCAACGTGGTGAGTGACGATCAGCGGCGGTCCGACGTGGCGACGACGCCGCCGGCCGCGACCGCGTCCCGCCGGTTCCGGGTACGCCCCGGCGCCGTCGGCCTGCCGCTGCTCGGCCTGGTGATCGCGCTGGCCGTCTGGTGGCTGGTCACGTCCGGGCTGAAGCTGGTGCACCCGGCGTCGCTGCCGCCCCCGCAGGACGTCTGGCGGGCGCTGACGGCCGCGACCGACGTGCTGCTGCCGGCGCTCGGCATCACCACCGGCATGACGCTGCTGGGCTTTCTGCTCTCGTCGGTGGCCGGGGTGCTGATCGGGATGGCGCTGGCGGCCTCCCGCCGGGTGGAGCGGATGTTCGCGCCGCTGCTGGTGGCGGTCAACGCGGTGCCGAAGATCGCGCTCGGCCCGCTGCTGGTGGTCTCGGTCGGCTGGGGCCAGAAGCCCATCCTGACCATGGTCTTCCTGCTCTGCTTCTTCCCGATCGTGCTCTCCACCGCGACGGGGCTGACCACCACCCCGGCGGATCTGGCCGAGCTGGCCCGGTCGTTGAACGCCTCGTGGTGGCAGGCGTTCCGCAAGGTGCGCTTCCCGGCCGCGCTGCCGCAGATCTTCGTCGGGCTCAAGGTGGCCATGCCGCTGGCCGCGATCGGCGCGGTGATCGGGGAGTTCTACTCGGACAAGCCGGGGCTGGGCTACCAGATCCTGCAGTACAACGGCATCGGCGACACCCCGACGGCGTGGGCCGCGATCGTGCTGATCGCGATCATGAGCATCGTGCTCTTCGCGGCGCTGTCCCTGGTCGAGCGGATCGCCCTGCCCTGGGTCCGGGCCACCACCTCGGCCCGCTGACCGGTCCCGGTGTGGCCCGCCGCAGGCGACGGGCCACACTGGCGGCTCAGCTGGCGAGGCGCCAGCGCCCGCCGCGGGCGACGAGCGTGGTCAGCGCCTGGGGCATCAGGCCGGAGTGGTTGTCCGGGGTCATCCGGATCGGCCCGGAGAGGCCGTCCAGCTGGGACGTCTCCAGCACGTCCCGGATGCCGTCCCGGTTGACCCGGTCGTCGCCCCCGCCGGCCCGCAGCGAGGCGTCGGCGACGAGTTGGACGGCGTCCGCGGCGAACGAGGAGAAGCCGTGGTAGCCGCCGAAGCGGGCGGTGTAGTCCTGGAACCACTGCCGGCGGGCGGCCTTGGCCGGGGTGGTGGCGATGACGTCGTCGATCACCATGGTCTGGGTGAAGACCAGGGTGGCCCGCTCGGTGGCCCGGCCGCCGGGAAGGAACAGGTCTCCCGCGGCCGCCGCATCCAGGAAGAGCGACCCGGCGAACTTTGCCTGGGTGGCGCTGACGGCGGCGAGCGTCGCCTGCTCCGGCGGGGTCCAGATGACCAAAGCGTCGGGGTCGTTGCGGGTCAGCCTGCGGACCTGCTGGCTGACATCGGTGTCGGTGCCCTTGACGTTTTCCTGGTCCAGCAGTTTGATGCCGGCCTTGCGGAATTCGTCGCCAAGGGCGTCGAGTCCCTCGCGGCCGTAGTCGTCGTCGCTGTACAGGATGGCGACCTTGCGAATGGCGCGGCGGCGCAGTTCGGTGGTGAGCGCGTCCGCGCTGTCGGCCGCGTTCGGGGCCAGCTTGAACACGTACCGCCGGTCCGCGACCGGGTCGGCGACGGCGCCGGAAGCGGCGAGCGCGATGGTCGGGATCTTCTTCTCGTTGATGGTGCGCACGGCGCCGACCGCGCATTCGTTGCAGCCACCCATGATGATCGCGCTGACCTTGGAATCGTTGCTGAAGTCACCGATGTTGCGCAGTGACTCGCTGGCGTCGGAACGGTTGTCCTTCACCTGAAGCTTGATCTTCCGTTCACCCAGGGCGCCGGAGGAGTTCAGCTGCTCGATCTTCAGTTCCAGGGCACGCTGGTACGCCTTGCCGATCGGTGCGGAGGCGCCGGAAAGTTCCAGGTCGGCGGCGATGACGATGGGGCTCGCGTCCTCCTGCCCCGCCCCGAACGAGCAGCCGGTGAGCGTGGTGGCCAGCACGGCCGATGCGAGCGCCACGATGGTCGCGGAGCGGATGGGGCTCAACTCAGTCCTCCAGGTGCGGCGCGGGACGCTGCCCGGTCACCGCCGCTAGTCCGTCCTCAGTGGAAGAACGGGATTGGGTGCCGTACGGTGTGCGTGAAAGCCTGCAAAACCTTGCCAATGCGGGGCGGCTGCGGTCAAGCGCAGATGCCAGCGGCGGTTTCGGGACGCGAATCCCACATGGTGGGGTCATCAGATATTTACAGATGCTCACTCCGGAGAGGCTGTGCGGCCACTCTGGAGTGACATTGCCTGTTCAGAGCGTGCGCGGCAATGAGGGTAAATCGCAACGGGCTCGTTGGTTGACCGTTTCGTGCCTCACTGCGGCTTCCCAAACAGGACCAACTCTGATGAAATCGCGGCCGTGCCGCGCGTGGCGCTGTCCGTTGCACCGGGCGCGGGTCGGTGGGTCAGGCGTGGAAGAAACGACGGAGGCGATGTCGTGAGCACCGGACCGACGACCCTGCCCGAGATCGGCGACTCCGCCGGACGTGACCGGGGAAGGCGGCTGCCCCGCCTGCGGGACGCGCGGATCCGCTCGAAGCTCGCCCTGATCCTGGTCGTCCCGGTCGCCGCCGTCATTGCACTGGCAACAATCCGACTCGTCTCCACCGGCGAGGGCGCGGTCGACGCCACCCGGATCCGGTCGCTGACCGCGCTCTCCGTCGACGTCAGCGCCCTCGCGCAGGACCTGCATAAGGAGCGGATGGCCGCGGCCGGCTACCTGGCCAACCCGCAGCAGCGCCCCGACGACTACAACCTGCGGGTCCGGGCCACCGGGGCGCGGATCGACGCGTACCGGGCCGAGCGGGGCACCATCGGCGACGTCCCGGCGGCGGTGCGGGACCGGCTCAAGGTCATCGACGACCACCTGGAGACGCTCGACGCCACCCGGCAGGAGGTGCTCGACCGCCGGCAGATGCCGGTCGCCGAGGCCACCCTCCGGTACGGCGTCATCCTCACCGACCTGGTCTCCTACGGCGACACCCTGGCCCAGCTCCCCGGCCAGGAGAGCCTGGCCGACGCCCGCCGCGCGGTGGCCGCGTTCTCCCGGGCCAAGGCGGCGGTCGCCGAGGAGGAGGCGGTCGCCTTCACCGCGCTGAGCGGCGGCCGACTCGACCAGGAACAGCTCTCCTCCTTCCTGGCCACCCTCACCGGCCAGCAGGAGGCGCTGCTCTCCTTCTCGCTGGCCGCGGACCCGGATCAGCGGGCCCTGGTCGACGGGGCGGTCTCCGGCGACGCGGTCGGGCTCGCCGACCGGGTGGGCACCGACATCACCCGCTCGGTCGGGCTGCGCTCGCCGGTCAGCGCGGCGGACGCCAGCGCCTCGATCGGCGCGGTGAACGACCTGATGCGGTGGGCCGAGCTCCAGCTCCAGGACCGGCTCCTCTCCCGGGCCGAGCAGGCCCGCAGCGACGTGACCCGGCAGGCCGTCGTCGAGTCGGTGCTGGTGCTGCTCACCCTGCTCATCGCGATCAGCCTCGCCGTGGTGCTGGCCCGCTCGCTCAACCACTCGCTGCGCCGGCTGCGGGAGGGCGCCCTCTCGGTGGCCAACCACGACCTGCCGGACGCGGTACAGCGGCTGCAGAACATGGGCAGCGTCGGCGACGGCGGCGTGGAGGAGATCGTCCGCCAGGTACGCGACCCGATCCGGCTGGAGAACCGGGACGAGGTCGGCCAGGTGGCGCTGGCCTTCAACGTGGTCCACCGGGAGGCGGTCCGGGTCGCCGCCGAGCAGGCGGCGCTGCGTACCAGCGTCTCGGCGATGTTCCTCAACCTGGCCCGGCGCAGTCAGACCCTGGTCGACCGGATGATCGGCGAGCTGGACGCGATCGAGCGCGGCGAGGAGGACCCGAAGCGCCTCGCCCAGCTCTTCGAGCTGGACCACCTGGCCACCCGGATGCGCCGCAACGACGAGAACCTCCTGGTCCTGGCCGGCGCCGACTCGGCCGTGCCGCGCCGCGACGACGCGCTCCTGGTGGACGTGCTGCGGGCCGCCCAGTCCGAGGTCGAGCTCTACAACCGGATCGAGTTCGGCACCGTGGACACCGACATCTCGGTCTCCGCCCACGCGGTCAACGACGTGGTCCGGCTGGTCGCCGAGCTGCTCGACAACGCGACCCGCTTCTCGCCGCCGACCACCACGGTGGTCGCCGACGGCCGGCGGATCCGGGACTACGTGCTGATCCAGGTGGAGGACCGGGGACTCGGCCTCACCGACGAGCAGCTCGACTCGCTCAACCGGCGGCTCGCCGCGCCGCCGACCGTGGACGTGGCCGCGTTCCGGCTGATGGGTCTGGCCGTGGTGAGCCGGCTCGCCTCCCGCTACGGCATCCGGGTGGAGCTGCGCCGCAACGTCGAGGGCGGCACGGTCGCCCAGGTGACGCTGCCGAACGCCACCGTGATCCTCCCCGCCCACCGGGGCCGGGACCAGTCGATCATGCGGCCGCGTCAGCCGATGGCGGTCGAGCAGACGCCGCTCACCCCGGTCGGGCTCGGCGACCAGCTGCCCGGTGGCCGGACGGCGACGCTGACCGACCAGTGGCGTACCGCGCCGCCGGCTCCGGCGCCCTGGCAGCCCCCGGTCGACGCGCGGGACACCGCGTCGGCGGTGCGCCTCGGCGGCCCGGTGTCGTCCCCGCCGGCCGTGCCGACGTCCGCGGTGCCGACCTCTGCGGTGCCGACCTCTGCGGTGCCGACCTCTGCGGTGCCGACCTCTGCGGTGCCGACCTCTGCGGTGCCGACCTCTGCGGTGCCGACCTCTGCGGTGCCGACCTCTGCGGTGCCGACCTCCGCAGTGCCGACCTCCGCGGTGCCGACCTCCGCGGTGCCGGCGGAGCCCGCCTCCTTCGGCGGGTTCTCGGCGGGCAGCCCCACGGTGGCGAACCCGGCCATCGACCCGTTGCCGAAGCGGTCCCTGGCCGGTGAGGGCGCCCCCGGGCTGCCGGCCGGACCGGTGGCCGGCGCCCCGGGCGCCCCGACCGCCGAGTCGTACGCCCCGTTCGGCGCCGCGCCGGCCGCACCGCCGTCATACGCCCCGGCCGCTCCAGCGTCCTACGCCGCGGCGCCGTTCGCCGCGCCGCTGACCCCGGCCCCGACGCCGGTCGCCCCGGCGGTGCCGTACACCCCGCCGGCCGCGGCGCCCAGCGCCCCGGTGGTCGCCCGGCCCACCCCGCCGGCCGACTCGCCGATCTTCCGGGAGATGGAGGCGGTCTGGTTCCGGTCCCACGGGGACGACGCCACCGCGATCTTCACCCGGCCGCGCTTCGACGACAAGCCGGCCGCCGCCGCCCCGGCCGTGGGGCGGCCCACCGCCGCGTCGCCGGCCCGGCCACCGCTGCCGACCCGGGTGCCGGCCGCGCCGGCGGCCAGCGGCACCCCCACCGTCGCCCCGGCGGCCAGCGACCCCGAACCGCCGGCCGCCGCCACCCCGCCCCCGTCGTACGTCCCGCCGCCGGTGCCGTCCGCGCCGCCGGCCTCCCCGGCGGCGCCGGAACCGGCCACCGCGCCGGAGCCGGCTTCGGAGGCCTGGCGCACGGCCGCCGACGACGGCTGGACCCGGGCCACCAAGGCGGCCGAACCGGCCGCCGCCGGCACCACCCGCTCCGGTCTGCCGAAGCGGGTGCCGCAGGCCCAGCTCGTGCCGGGCGGCATCGAACCGAAGGGTGGCCGGGACCGCAGCCGGCGCACCCCGGACGAAGTACGTGGCCTGCTCTCGGCCTACCACCGTGGCGTACAGCGCGGGCGGACGGCCGGGGCGGACCTGAACAGCACCTCGACCAAGGAGACGAGCCGATGAACAGGCCAGCTGCCATGCAGGACATGGGTTGGCTGCTCACCAACTTCGCCGACAGCGTGGCGGGCATCGCCCACGTCGTGGCGGTGTCCGCGGACGGGCTGCTGCTCGCGTCCTCGCGGGACCTCCCCACGGACCGGGCCGACCAGCTCGCCGCGATCACCTCCGGCGTGGTGAGCCTGACCGAGGGCGCCGCCCGGATGTTCAGCGCCGGCGGGGTCTTGCAGACCGTGATCGAGATGGACAGCGGCTACCTCTTCCTGATGTCGATCAGCGACGGCTCCTCGATGGCCGTGCTCGCGGCGCGCAGCTGCGACGTGGGGCAGGTCGGGTACGAGATGGCGCTGCTCGTCGAGCGGGTGGGTGCCGCTCTGGTCCCGCTGCCGCGGGACGCCGTGCGTTCCTGACACGGCGGCTGCACGGCCGGGCGCGACCGCGCCCGGCCAGGGAATGAGGGATCCGGGGCCGCTGGCCCCGGGCGGGAGGAGGTGATCGCGGATGGAACCACGGCGGGACCCGCGCGGTGCGTTGGTGCGCCCGTACGCGGTCACCCGGGGTCGTACCGAGCCCAGCCGGGACATCGCCCTGGAGGCGGTGCTGTCGTCCACCCCCACCCAGGTCGCCGAGTCACGGTTCGCGGGGCACGACAAGTACCGCATCGCCACGGTCTGCGAGGGCCGGGCACAGTCGCTGGCGGAGATCGCCGCGTATACCCGGATGCCGCTCGGCGTCACCCGGGTGCTGGTCGCCGACCTGGTGGCCGATGGCCTGCTGACGCTACACACTGCCGCTCCCGCCGAAGGATTCGAGGAGCGGATGAACCTGCTGGGAAGGGTGCTAAGTGGACTTCGCGAACTATGACCCCGCCGGGGCGCGCCGCAGCCGGGAGATCATCTCCGCGAAGATCGTGGTCGCGGGTGGCTTCGGCGTGGGCAAGACGACAATGGTCGGGGCGATCTCCGAGATCACGCCGTTGACCACCGAGGCGTTGATGACCGCCGCCGGCGTGGGCATCGACGATCCGTCGAAGGTGCCCGGCAAGGAGACCACCACGGTCGCCATGGACTTCGGCCGGATCACCATGGCGCAGGACCTCATCCTGTACCTGTTCGGCACGCCGGGCCAGACCCGCTTCTGGTTCATGTGGGACGAGATCATCCGGGGTGCGGTGGGTGCCGCCGTGCTGGTGGACACCCGGCGGATCACCGACGCCTTCGCGCCGCTGGACTACTTCGAGAACCGCAACCTGCCGTACGTGGTGGCGCTGAACCGGTTCGACGACGCGCCGCAGTACGAGCCGGAGGAGGTCCGGGAGGCGCTGGCCATCTCGCCGGACGTGCCGCTGGTGATGTGCGACGCCCGGCAGCGGGAGTCGGTCAAGCAGGTGCTGGTGACGGTGGTCGAGCACGCCATGCTCCGGCTCCAGGCCGATCAGGGGCGGGACTACCCCGCGCCGGTGGGCTGAGCCGTACCGGCTGCGGGTGGCCGGTTCATTCCACCCGCAGCCGGTAGCCGCGCTTGACGACGGTCTGCACCACCCGGGGGGCCCGCAACCCCACCCGGAGCCGGGCGACCGCCATCTCCACCGCGTGCTCGTCCGCGCCCCGAGGCAGGGTCCGCAGCAGCTCGGTACGGGAGAGCACCCGGCCCGGCGCGGCGGCGAGCGCCCGCAGCACCGCCATCGGGGCGGGGGCGAGCGGTTGCAGTTCCCCGTCGACCAAAGCGGCGTGCCCGCGCAGGGTCAGCACGTGTCCGGCGGCCTTGACGCTGACCGTCCGGCGGGGCAGCTCATCGACGATCGTCCGGACCAGCGCGCCCAACCGGGCCCGGCTCGGCGCGCTCACCGGCACCCCGCGCCGGACCAGCGGCTCCGCCGTGACCGCGCCGACGCAGCTGGCCAGTACGTCCCCGCGCAGCGCCTCAAGCACCGTCTCGGTCCGGTCCCCGGCCGCCCGCAGCAGCGCCTCGGCGGCCGGCGCGGAGGTGAAGGTGACGGCGTCCACCAGCCGGCCGGCGACCAGGTCGATCAGCCTGTGCAGCGGCGCCGGGTCGGTCGGCGGCGCCCACCGGTAGACCGGCACCTCGATCACGGTGGCCCCGGCCTCCTCCAGCGCCTCGGTGCACTCCGGCTGCCGGTCGCCGTGCAGCTGCATGGCGATGACCTGGCCGGCCACCCCGCGCCGGCGCAGGTGGTCGACGACCTCCTCGCAGCTCTCCGAGTCGGGGGACCACTGGTCGTGCAGTCCTGCGGCCCGGATCGCGCCGCGCGCCTTGGGCCCCCGGGCCACCACGTACGACCGGGAGAGCACCCCGCGCAGCGGCTCGGCCAGTCCCCAGCCCTCGGCCGCCTCCAGCCAGCCGCGCATCCCGATGCCGGTGTTGGCCATCAGGATGTCCGGCGGGCGGTCGAGGCAGGCCCGGGTGGCCTCGCGCAGGTCGGTGTCGTCGGCCAGCGGCACGATCCGCAGGGCCGGGGCGAGCACCACCCGGGCGCCGCGCCGCTGGAGCAGCGCGGCCAGCTCGTCGCGTCGCCGGTCGGCGGTCACTCCGATGGTGAAGCCGGCCAGTTCGTCGGCCATCACTCCTCCAGTCGCAGCCGCACCTCGACCAGACCGTCCCGGCAGCGCGCCGGGTGCCGCCGCAGCCGCACTCCGGGCAGGTCGAGACAGTCGCCGGTGCACAGGTCGTAGACCTGCTTGTGCAGGGGGGAGGCGAGCGTCGGCACGCCGCCGCGGCTGCCGACGATGCCCCGCGACATCACGTACGCGCCGCCGACCGGGTCGAGGTTGTCGACGGCGTACAGCTCGCCGCCGGTGTGGAAGAGCGCCACCTGCACGCCGTCGACCAGGGCGGCGACGCCGCGGTCCGGGTCGAGTCGGTGGAGCGGGCAGACCGCGGTCCAGTCCAGGGTCGTGGTGTTCATCGCCGCACCTCCGGCAGGCCGAGTGCGACGGGCTGGCGGCGGCGGTCCGCGCCGGCCCCGGGCGGTGCCCCGCGCGCGGGTACCGGCTGACCGCGTTCGACCGCGAAGGTGATCGACGGGTCGGGCACGTCGGGGGCGTTGACGAAGGAGGTGAACCGGCGCAGCCGTTCCGGGTCGTCGAGCACGTCGCGCCACTCGTCGGAGTACGACGCGACGTGCCGGGCCATGGCCGCGTCGAGCTCGGCGCAGAGCCCGAGCGAGTCGTCCACGATGACGGCGCGCAGGTGGTCGAGGCCACCCTCCATCGCCTCGATCCAGGCGGCGGTGCGTTGCAGCCGGTCGGCGGTGCGGATGTAATACATCAGGAATCTGTCGATCAGCGAGATCAGCGCTTCCGTGGACAGGTCGGTGGCGAAGAGGTCGGCGTGCCGGGGCCGGAAGCCGCCGTTGCCGCCGAGGTAGAGGTTCCAGCCGGTCTCGGTGGCGATGATCCCGAAGTCCTTGCTGCGCGCCTCGGCGCACTCGCGGGCGCAGCCGGAGACCGCCGACTTGATCTTGTGAGGGGCGCGCAGCCCCCGGTAGCGCAGCTCCAGCGCGACGGCCAGCCCGACCGAGTCCTGCACCCCGTACCGGCACCAGGTCTCGCCGACGCAGGACTTCACCGTGCGCAGCGCCTTGCCGTACGCGTGGCCGGACTCGAAGCCCGCGTCGACCAGCCGCCGCCAGATCTGCGGCAGCTGCTCGACCCGGGCCCCGAACAGGTCGATCCGCTGCCCACCGGTGATCTTGGTGTAGAGCCGGAAGTCGCGGGCCACCTCGCCGATCACGATCAGCTTCTCCGGGGTGATCTCGCCACCCGGGATCCGGGGCACCACCGAGTAGCTGCCGTCGCGTTGCAGATTGGCCAGGAAGTGGTCGTTGGTGTCCTGCAACGACGCCCGCTCGCCGTCGAGCACGTGCCCGCTGCCCAGCGAGGCGAGGATGGAGGCCACCACCGGCTTGCAGATGTCACAGCCGCGCCCCCGCCCGTGCTCGGCGATGAGCTGCGAGAAGCTGCGCACGCCGCGCACCCGGACGATGTCGAAGAGCTCCTGCCGGCTGGCGTCGAAGTGTTCGCAGAGCGCGGTCGACTGCGCCACCCCGGCCGCGTCGAGCAGCTGCTTCAGCATCGGCACGCAGGAGCCGCAACTGGTGCCGGCCCGGGTGCACGCCTTCAGCGCCGGCACGTCGGCCGCGCCGCCCGCGATCGCCACGTCGATGTCGTCCCGGGTCACCGCGTTGCAGGAGCAGACCTGCGCCGCGCCGGGCAGCGCGGTCACCCCGCCGCCCGCCTCGCCCGCCGGGGCGAGCAGCGCGAGCGGGGGAGCGGGCAGCGGCCCGCCGACACTGGCCCGCAACGTCGGGTAGGCCGTGGCGTCCCCGACCAGCACGCCGCCGAGCAGCGTCCGCGCGTCGTCGGAGAGGACCAGCTTCGCGTACGACCGGGTGGCCGGGTCGGTGAACGTGACGTCCAGGCAGCCCGGGGTGGTCCCGTGCGCGTCCCCGAACGAGGCCACGTCCACCCCGAGCAGCTTCAGTTTGGTGGCGGTGTCCGCGCCGGGGAAGGTCGCCGAGCCGCCCAGCAGCCGGTCGGCGACCACCTCCGCCGTGGCGTACCCGGGGGCGACCAGGCCGTGGCAGGTGCCGTCGACCGCCGCGCACTCGCCGACCGCCCAGATCCGCTCGTCAGCCGTCCGGCAGGTCGGGTCGACCAGCACGCCGCCGCGCGGGCCGAGGGCCAACCCGGCCGCCCGGACCAGCTCGTCGCGGGGGCGGATGCCGGCGGCGACCACGACGAGGTCGGCGTCGACCGTGCTCCCGTCGGAGAGTTCGAGGGTGCCGACCGCGCCGGCCGGGCCGGGCCGCAGCGCGGTGGTGGCCACCCCGAGGTGGGTGGTCACCCCCAGTTCCTCGACGTAGCGCCGGAGCATCGCCCCGCCGGCGGGGTCCACCTGCACCGGCATCAGCCGGGGCGCGAACTCCACCACGTGGGTCGCGAGCCCCAGCAGCCGCAGCGCGTTCGCCGCCTCCAGCCCGAGCAGGCCGCCGCCGATCACCGCGCCGGTCCGCCGGCCCCGGGCGTGCTCCCGGATCGCCGCCAGGTCGTCCAGGGTGCGGTAGACGAAGACCCCGGGCAGGTCCGTGCCGTCCACCGGCGGCACGAAGGCGGACGACCCGGTGGCCAGCACGAGCGCGTCGTACGGGTGCTCGCCGGTCGCGGTGGTCACCACCCGCCGCTCCCGGTCGATGCCGGTGGCCGGCTCGCCGAGGCGCAGCTCCACCCCGTCGTCGGGGGTGTGCAGGTTCAGCTCCTCGGCGCTCACCCCGTCGAAGTACGCCGAGAGTCGCACCCGGTCGTACGCCGGCCGGCCCTCCTCGGCGAGCACCGTCACCCGCCAACGGCCGTCGTGGTCCCGGGCGCGCAGCGCCTCGACGAACCGCTGCCCGACCATGCCGTTGCCGACGACCACCAGTCTTCCGCCGGTCATCGCGTCACCTCCTATGGGTCCGGTGTTCATCGCGTCGCCTCCACGGAGTCCACCTCGGACAGCCAGCCGACGATCCCGGTGACCGCGTTGCGGCAGCCGCCGCAGCCGGTGCCGGCCCGGGTCGTGGCGACCACCTCGTCCACCGTCCGGGCGCCGGCCCGCCAGCAACGGACCAGGGCCCCCTTGCTGACGTCGTTGCACTGGCAGACGGTCGCCGCGTCCGGCATCAGCGCCGGGGACTCCACGGGCGCCGCCGGGCCGCTGCCGAGCGACCGGCCGAGCAGCAGCACCCGCCGGTCCGCCGGCACCGGGCCACCCCGGTCGAAGAGCTGCACCACCGTGCCCACCGCCGGGTTGTCGCCGAGCAGGATCGCGCCGGTCAGCCGCTCGTCGTGGATGCGCAGCCGGGCGTACGTGCCCCGGGCCGGGTCGGCGAAGGTCAGCTCCTCGCCCGGACCGCCGGTCGGGTCGCCCATCGCCGCGAGGTCGATGCCGGCCGCCTTGAGCCGGGTCACCACCGGGCGGGGCCGGTACCGGGCCGCCGGGTCCTCCCCGGTGAGCAGCTGCGCCACCACCCGGGCCTGCGCCCAGGCCGGCGCGACCAGCCCGGTCAGCGTCCCGGCGTGCTGGGCACAGTCACCGATCGCGGAGATCCACTCGTCGTCGGTGCGCAGCCGGTCGTCCACCGTCACGCCGTGCTCCACGGCCAGCCCGGCCGATGCGGCGAGGGTGGTGTCCGGGCGTACCCCGCAGGAGAGCACCAGCAGGTCGGCGGCGAGGGTCCGGCCGTCGGTCAGCCGGAGCCGGACCTCGTCGTCGGCGACGTCCACGCCGGATGCCCCGACCGACAGCTCGGTGCGGATGCCGAGCCCGGCGAGGGTGCCGGCGAGCACCGCCCCGGCGGCCGGGTCGAGCTGCCGTTCCATCAGATGCCCCATGGGGTGCACCACGGTCACGTCGAGGCCCCGGGCGGCCAGTCCGCGGGCGGCCTCCAGCCCGAGCAGCCCGCCGCCGAGCACCAGGACGGTGCGCGCGTCGCGGGCCGCGGCGAGGATCCGCCGGCAGTCGTCCAGGGTGCGGAAGGCGGCCACCCGGGCCGGCAGGTCGCCCGGGTCCAGGCCCGGCAGCGGCGGCACCACCGCGCGGCTACCGGTGGCGAGCACCAGGTGGTCGTAGCCGATCCGGTCGCCGTCGTCGGTCCGCACCTCGCGGGCGGCCCGGTCGATCGCGACGGCGGCCACTCCGGTCCGCACGTCGACGCCCTGCCCGGCCACCTCGGCCAGCTCCACGTCCGGCTCGCCGATCTTCCCGGCGAGCAGGGTGGAGAGCATGATCCGGTTGTACGCCCGGTGCGGCTCCGCCCCGAGCACGGTGACCTTCCGGTCGCCGTCCCTGGCGTGCAGCTCGGCGGCGACCCGCGACCCGGCCATTCCGTATCCGACGATGACGATGTTCATGCCTTCTCCACCCGGACGGCGCAGATCTTGAACTCGGGCATTCCGGAGACCGGGTCGACCGCGTCGTTGGTGACCGAGTTGGCCCGGGCCGCGCCGGGCCAGTGGAACGGCGCGAAGACGGTGTCCGGCCGGATCGCCGGGCTGAGCCGGGCCGGCGCGCGCAGCTCGCCCCGGCGGGAGGTGACCCGCAGCTCGTCCCCGTCGGTCACGTCGAGCCGGGCGGCCAGCTCGGGGTGCAGCTCGACGAAGCCGCCGGGCGCGGCCCTGCGCAGCGCGGCGACCCGCCGGGTCTGCGTGCCGGACTGGTACTGGGCCAGCACCCGCCCGGTGGTGAAGTGCAGCGGGTAGTCCGGGCAGACCTCCTCGGCGGCCGGCCGGTGGTTCACCGGGTGGAACCGGGCCCGGCCGTCGGGGGTGGGGAACGACTCGGCGAAGAGTCGGGGCGTGTCCGGTCCGTCCGGGTCGGGGCAGGGCCAGAAGACGCCGTCGGCCTGGTCGATCCGCTCCCAGCTCACCCCGGCGTAGTCGGCCGGCCCGCCGGCCGAGGCGCGGCCCAGCTCGGCGAGGACGGCCCGCGGGTCGGTGGGGAACCGCTCGGCGGCCCGGTCGTCGTCCGTGAGGCGTTCGGCCAGGCCGGCGAGGATGTCGAGGTCGCTGCGGACGCCCGGCGGGGGTGGGCGCAGCGCGCGGCGGCGCAGCACCCGGCCCTCCAGGTTGGTCATCGTGCCGTCCTCCTCGGCCCACTGGGTCACCGGCAGCACCACGTCGGCGAGTTCGGCCGTCTCGGAGCGCAGGAAGTCGGCGACCACCAGCAGGTCCAGCCCGCGCAGCCGCTCGGTGACCCGGGCGGCCCGGGGCGCGGAGACCACCGGGTTGGAGCCGAAGACCAGCAGCGCGCGCGCCCCACCCGGCTGCCCGAGCGAGTCCAGCAGTTGGTACGCCGGCACCCCCGCCCCGGGCAGCTCGTCCGGGTCCACGCCCCAGACCCCGGCCACGTGCGCCCGGGCCGCCGGGTCGTCGATCCGCCGGTACCCGGGCAGCTGGTCGGCCTTCTGCCCGTGCTCCCGCCCGCCCTGGCCGTTGCCCTGGCCGGTGAGGCAGCCGTACCCGGAGCCGGGGCGGCCGGGCAGGCCGAGGGCGAGCGCCAGGTTGACGAGGGCGCTGACCGTGTCGACGCCCTTGGCGTGCTGTTCCGCCCCGCGCGCGGTGAGGATGATCGCGCTGCGGGCGGTGCCGAGCGCCCGGGCGGTCGCCTCCAGGTCGGCCACCGGCACCCCGGAGAGCCGTTCCACCTCCGCCGGCCAGTACCCGGCCACGGTCCGCCGGACCTCGTCGAAGCCGGTGGTGCGGGCGTCGACGTACGCCTTGTCGACCAGGCCCTCGGTGAGCGCGATGTGCAGTAGCGCGTTGGCCACCGCCAGGTCGGTGCCGGGCAGCGGTTGCAGGTGCAGGTCGGCCTGTCGGGCGGTGGCGGTCTCCCGGGGGTCGACCACGATCAGTCGGCCGCCGGCCCGCCGCCGGTCGGCCAGGTGGCGCATCAGCGGCGGCATGGTCTCGGCCGGATTGGCGCCGACCAGCAGCAGGGTCTCGGCCCGGGCGAGGTCGGTGACCGGGAAGGGCAGCCCCCGGTCGACGCCGAAGGCACGCAGCCCGGCCGCCGCGGCCGAGGACATGCACCACCGGCCGTTGTAGTCGATGTGCCGGGTGCGCAGCGCGACCCGGGCGAACTTCCCCAGCGCGTACGCCTTCTCGTTGGTGAGGCCGCCGCCGCCGAAGACGGCGACCGCGTCGGGCCCGTGTCCGGCCTGGACGGTGCGGATGCCGGTGGCGATCCGGTCCAACGCCTCGTCCCAGCTCGCCGGCCGCAGCTCGCCGTCGGGCCGGTCGCGCAGCAGCGGCGTGGTCAGCCGGTCGGGGTGGTCGAGCAGGTCGGCGGCGGTCCAGCCCTTCTGGCAGAGGCCGCCCCGGTTGGTGGGGAACTCCCGGGGGAGCACCTCGACCCGGTCGCCGGTGTCGCGCAGCAGCATCCCGCACTGGAGGGCGCAGTACGGGCAGTGCGTCTCCGCCTGCCGAGGGTCGGCCCCCGGTGCCGTCGCGAAGTGCACACCGTCTGTCATGTCGGCAAAGCGTGCCGGGGAGCGGTTTCCGGTCCGGGTCCCTTCTGTTTCGGTCCTGTCAAGAGCGGCTCACTACGCACGGGACCACCGGGACGGTCCGCGGGGTTTAGAATATGAGACAACTTTCTCAACAATTGGGAGACTGGGATGGACGTGGCGGCGGCCTTCGACGCGGTGGCGGGCAGCTACGACGAGGCGAGACGCCGCCTCGTGCCCTGCTTCGACAGCTTCTACGGCACGGCGGTCGAGGTGGCCGCGCCGCCGCTGCGGGCGGCGCTGGCGGCGGGGCGTACCCCCGAGGTGCTGGACCTGGGCGCGGGCACCGGGCTGCTCTCACTGCTGCTGGCCGCGGCCGTGCCGGGGATCCGGCCGACCCTGGTCGACGGCGCCCCGCGGATGCTCGCGGTGGCCGCCGAGCGGCTCGCCGCTCGGGGCGTGCCGCACCGGACGGTGGTGGCCGACCTGGCCGACCCGCTCCCCGCCGGCCGCTACGACGCGGTGGTCTCCGCCCTGGCCGTCCACCACCTCGACGACGACGGCAAGCGGGCGCTCTACCGGCGGGCCGCCGGCGCGCTCGCCCCCGGCGGGGTGTTCGTCAACGCCGAGCAGGTGGCCGGCCCCACCCCGGCCCTCGACCGCCGGTACGACGACGTCTGGGTCGCGCAGATCACCGCGCTCGGCTCGGATGCCGAGGAGATCGCCGCCGCCCGGGAGCGGATGCGGCACGACCGTCCGGCCTCCGTGCCCGACCAGTGCCGCTGGCTCGACGAGGCCGGCCTGGTCGACGTCGACTGCTTCTTCAAGGCCTGGCGGTTCGCCGTCTTCGGTGGGCGGGCCGGCTGAGCCCGCCCGGTTTGACCGGTTCGACGGCGGGCGCGAGCGGGGATGACTGGCGGTCATACCAATGGGTAGTCTCACCGGCATGACTGCCAAGGTGACACTGTCCTTCTCCGACGAGACGATCGAGGAGGCGCGCCGGTTCGCCAAGCGCGAGGGGCTCTCGCTATCGGCGTGGATGGACCAGGCGGCCCGGGAGAAGGCCCTGCGTGAGGTCTTCACCGCGCACGCCGCGGCGGTCGCCCGGGCCGGGATCGACCTCGAATCCGCCGCCCTCGCCGACGCCGCGGAGGTCGGCATGGTCGACGACGTGCTCTTCGGCGGGCGTGGGCGTGCTGCGTAGGGGAGAGGTCTGGCGGATCGAGGGCGCCCGCGAGCGGCTGGGACTGGTGATCAGCTCCGACGTCTACAACTCCACCGACGTGCCGATCGTGATCGTGGTGGAGGTGGTCGACGAGTCGCTGCTGCGCGACTCCCCGCTCGCCGTGCCGATGGGCCGGTGGGTGGTGATGCCCGACCGGCTCTCCTCGCCGATGAAGAAGTGGTTCACCGAGTGCGTGGACGTCGCCGACACCGAGACCATGCAGCGGGTCGGCCGAGCGCTGCGCATCCTCCAGGAAATCTGAGTCTCACCATCGCCGGCCGGCGGACGTGCGATCTCCGTTTCCGGAACGACCCCTGACGGGCACGGTCGGGTAACCCGCCGTTCCTAGCGTTCCCCCTGGTCACATCGACGAGGAGGAGCCGCCGTGAGCACGCTCGCCAGCACCACCGCAGTCACCGCCGACCCGCCGGCCGCCGCCGGCCGGCACCGGATCGACGACTGGCGGCCCGAGGACGCCACCTTCTGGCGTACGACGGGCGCCCGGATCGCCCGACGCAACCTCTGGGTCTCGATCTTCGCCGAGCACGTCGGGTTCTCGGTGTGGAGCCTCTGGTCGGTCACCGTGCTCTTCCTCGGCCCGGCGTACGGCATCGACCCGGCCGGGAAGTTCCTGCTCACCGCCGTGCCCGCCGCCCTGGGCGCGGTGCTGCGGCTGCCGTACACCCTGGCGGTGGCCCGCTTCGGCGGGCGGAACTGGACCATCGTGAGCGCCCTGCTGCTGCTGGTGCCGGCGGTGCCGATGACGCTGCTGCTGGAACCGGGGGTGTCGTACACCACATTGATGGTGCTCGCCTGCCTGACCGGGGTGGGCGGTGGCAACTTCGCCTCCTCGATGGCGAACATCAACCTCTTCTTCCCGGACCGGCTCAAGGGCCGGGCGCTCGGGCTCAACGCCGGCGGCGGCAACCTGGGCGTACCGGCGGTGCAGCTGGTCGGGCTGGCGGTGCTGGCCACCGCCGGGGCGGCGTACCCCCGGCTGGTGCCGGCGGTCTACCTGCCGCTGATCGTGTTGGCCGCGCTCGCCGCGGCGCGCTGGCTGGACAATCTCCCCGGCGCCCGCAACGAGCCGGGCGCGTTGCGTGAGGCCGCCCGCGACCCGCACACCTGGGTGATGTCCCTGCTCTACGTGGGCACCTTCGGCTCGTTCATCGGCTTCGGCTTCGCCTTCGGTCAGGTCCTCCAGCTCCAGTTCCACGACCGGTTCCCCACCCCGGTCGACGCGGCCTGGCTGACCTTCCTCGGGCCGCTGGTCGGCTCGCTGATCCGGCCGGTCGGCGGGCAGCTCGCCGACCGGCTCGGCGGGGCCCGGGTGACCTTCTGGAACTTCGTCGCGATGGCCGTCGGCGCCGGGCTGGTGCTCTACGCGGCCCGGGAGAGGTCCTTCCCGCTCTACCTGGCCGGGTTCCTGTCGCTCTTCGTCTTCTCCGGGATCGGCAACGGGTCGACGTACAAGATGATCCCGGCGATCTTCCGGGCCCGGGCGGCGGCCGACGCCGAGCTGACCGGTGACCCCGAGGCGGCCCAGCGCCGCGCCCGGCGGCTCTCCGGAGCGCTGATCGGCATCGCCGGCGCGGTCGGGGCGTCCGGCGGGGTTCTGGTCAACGTGGCGTTCCGCCAGTCGTTCCTGGCCTCGGGCAACGCCGACGCGGCCTACCTGGCCTTCATCGGCTGGTACGCGCTCTGCTTCCTGGTCACCTGGGCCGTCTACCTGAGGAGGGGCCCCCACCGGCTGGCCGGCGTGTGACCTGTGACATCGTGGAGCCGCAAGCCACGCTGGGTGAACCCCCCGTTTTGACCTGCGGACCGGGCGGCGGGTATCGTTGCCTGCTGTTGTACGACATCCAGAGGCGTGCCGCATCAGGTACGCTTGGTCGTTCGTGCGCGCCTGATCAATTCGGCGCGCGACCCCAGACCGACGACGAGACAAGGTAGACCTGTGCGTACGTACAGCCCGAAGCCGGGTGAGATCGAGCGTCAGTGGCACGTTATCGACGCCTCTGATGTCGTGCTGGGCCGCCTGGCCACCCACGCCGCCACGCTGCTGCGCGGCAAGCACAAGCCGACTTTCGCGCCGCACGTCGACACGGGCGACTTCGTCGTCATCGTGAACGCGGGCAAGGTCGCGCTGACCGGCAACAAGCGACACACCAAGGTCGCCTACCGCCACTCCGGTTACCCGGGTGGTCTGAAGCAGGTCGGCTACGACGAGCTGCTGACCAAGCGTCCCGACCGGGCCATCGAGCTGGCCGTCAAGGGCATGCTCCCGCACAACAAGCTCGGCCGTCAGCTCATCAAGAAGCTGAAGGTCTACGCCGGTGCCGAGCACCCGCACGGCGCGCAGCAGCCGGTGCCGTTCGAGATCAAGCAGATCGCGCAGTGAGCGCGGGCGAAGGAAACAGCATGACCGACATCACCGAGACCGAGGTCGCCCCCGAGGCCACCGAGGCGCCCGCGCCCGTCGCCCGCGCGCCGCGTGGTGACCGCCCGATCCAGACCGTGGGTCGGCGCAAGGAGGCCATCGTCCGGGTGCGCATCGTCCCCGGCAGCGGCAAGATCACCTGCAACGGCCGCGACCTCGAGGCCTACTTCCCGAGCAAGGTGCACCAGCAGCTCATCAAGGACCCGCTGGTGACCGCCGAGAAGCCCGAGGCGTTCGACGTCATCGCCAACCTGCGTGGCGGCGGCACCACCGGCCAGGCCGGTGCGCTGCGGCTGGCCATCGCCCGGGCGCTGATCGTCAACGAGCCCGACGACCGTCCGGCCCTCAAGAAGGCCGGCTTCCTGACCCGGGACGCCCGCGTCAAGGAGAGCAAGAAGTACGGCCTCAAGAAGGCCCGTAAGGCTCCTCAGTACTCGAAGCGCTGATCTTCAGCCGCGCCTTGTACTTCTGACGGACGGCCGGGTCCGCCTCCCTTCACAGGAGGTGGCCCGGCCGTTCGCTTTTTCCCCTGGGACCCTTTCATCGGAGGTTGGCGGGTATGGGCCGGTTGTTCGGCACGGACGGCGTACGCGGGCGGGCGAACGCGGATCTCACCCCGGAGTTGGCGCTCGCGGTGGCGGTGGCCGCCGCGCACACCCTCGCGGAGTCGGACAGGAGCCACCCCCCGCTGGCCGTGGTCGGCCGGGACACCCGGGCCAGCGGCGAGATGCTGGAGGCGGCGGTGGTCGCCGGGCTGACCAGCGCCGGAGCCAACGTGGTCCGGGTCGGTGTGCTGCCCACCCCCGCTGTCGCCTTCCTCACCGCCGAGACCAAGGCCGACCTGGGCGTGATGCTCTCCGCGTCGCACAACCCGATGCCGGACAACGGCATCAAGCTCTTCGCCGCCGGCGGGCACAAACTGCCGGACGAGATCGAGTTGCGGATCGAGGCGGCCGTCGAGGCGAACGCGACCACCGCCTGGGACCGCCCGATCGGGGCCGGCGTCGGCCGGGTGCACGATCTGCTCGACGGCGCCGACCACTACGTGCAGCACCTGGTCAACACCGTGCCGCACCGCCTCGACGGGATCAAGGTGGTGGTCGACTGCGCCAACGGCGCGGCCGCCGAGGTCGCCCCGGTTGCCTACCGCGAGGCGGGCGCCGAGGTGATCGCGATCCACGCCGAGCCCGACGGGCTCAACATCAACGACGACTGCGGCTCGAACCACATCGACGCCCTGCGCGCCGCCGTGGTCGAGCACGGGGCCCACCTCGGCATCGCGCACGACGGCGACGCCGACCGCTGCGTCGCGGTGACCGCCGACGGCGAGGAGGTCGACGGCGATGAGCTGATGGCGATCCTCGCCCTCGCCATGCGGGAGGCCGGCACCCTCACCGGGGACACCCTGGTCGCGACCGTGATGAGCAACCTCGGCCTGCGCCTGGCGATGTCCGCCGAGGGCATCCGGCTGGTCGAGACCAAGGTCGGCGACCGGTACGTCCTGGAGGAGCTGCGGGCCAACGGCCTCGCCCTCGGCGGCGAGCAGAGCGGCCACATCGTCATGCCGGCGTACGCGACCACCGGCGACGGGGTGCTCACCGGGCTGCACCTGATGGCCCGGCTGGCGGCGACCGGCAAGTCGCTCGCGGAGCTGGCCGGGGCGATCACCAAGCTGCCCCAGGTGCTGATCAACGTGCCGGTCGGCGACCGCACCGTCGGCGCCGCGGCTCCGGCCGTCCGGGCCGAGGTGGAGCGGGCCGAGGCCGAGCTGGGGGAGACCGGCCGGGTGCTGCTGCGCCCGTCCGGCACCGAGCCGCTGGTGCGGGTGATGGTCGAGGCGGCCACCGAGCCGACCGCGCGCTCCGTCGCCGAGCGGATCGCCGAGCACGTGCGGGCCGCCAGCCCCACCGCCTGACCCCCTGTCGTCGCCGGCTGAGGCTGCCGTCGACCAGCGGGCGCGCGTGGCTGCGGGTGGCCCTCGGTTGGCTGGCGCGGGTGGCCGCAGGTGGCCCCTGGCTGGCGCGCGTGGCTGCTGGTGGTGTGGTGGGGGGCGGGGTGCTGGTGGCCACGGGCCGGCGGCTGCGCACCCGGGTGCCGCGGACGCTACGAACTTGATGACGTGAACGAATCAGCGGCGGGGCATGTCCTCGGCCGGTCGCCCCGTGTCGCCTGATTCGTTGCCGTCATCAAGTTTGTAGCGAGCGCAGCAGGCGGGTTGGTAGCGGGCGCACGGGTTGGTGGCGAGCGCGGCAAGCGCGGCTCTCGGCCACCCAACTCCAGCATCGACCGACCGGTCGGGGCCCGGCCCCGGGCGCGGGCAGGGGGGCAGGGGCTGAGGGCCGGGTCTACCGGCGCCTGGGCGCGGGCCGGGAGCTGCGGGTCGGCTACAGCCGCAGCTGGGTGGCGCGGTCGAAGGTGTCGGCCGGGTCCTCGCCGTCGGTGAGATCGAGGTCCTCCACGATCCGCCCGTCGCCGAGCCGGACCAGCCGGTCGCAGCGAGCGGCGATGGCCCGCTCGTGGGTGGCCAGCAGGATCGTCATGCCGTGCCGGTCGCGCAGGTCCAGCAGCAGGTCGAGGATCTGCCCGCCGGTGGTGGAGTCCAGGTTGCCGGTGGGCTCGTCGGCAAGCAGCAACCGGGGCGCCCCCATCAGCGCGCGGGCGATCGCCACCCGCTGCTGCTGGCCGCCGGAGAGTTGCGCCGGCAGCGCCCGCTCCCGCCCGGCCAGGCCGACCGCGTCGAGCAGTTCCCGGGCCCGGGCCGCGTGGTCGCCGTGACCCCGGCGGGGCAGCACCGGGGCGATCACGTTGTCCAGCACGGTCAGCGCCGGCAGCAGGTGGTAGCGCTGGAAGACGAAGCCGACCCGCTGCCGGTAGCGGGCCAGGGCCGCCCGGCGCAGGGCGGTCACCTCGACGTCGTCCACCGTCACGGTGCCCCGGTCGGCCTGCTCGATCGCTCCGATCATGTGCAGCAGCGTCGACTTGCCCGAACCGCTCGGGCCGGTCAGCGCCACCACCGAGCCCGCCCCGATCTCGAGCGACACCTCGTCGATCGCGGTGAGTCGCTCGGCGCCGGTGCGGAACTGTCGGACCAGCCCGGCCGTCCGGACCGTACTGCCCGTGGTCGCGTCCATGGTCACTCCTCTGCGAGCAGTCGTGCGGTGGGGAGACGGCGCAGCAGCGCAGCCGGGACGAGCGCGGCCAGCGAGGTGACCAGCACCCCGGCCAGCGCCACCGCGGCGGCGACCAGCACCAGCGGCCGGGGCAGGTCACCGACCAGCCAGGCCGCGCCGCCGAGGCCGAGTGCCGCGCCGGTGAGGGCGCCGAGCAGACCGAGGGCGATTCCCTCGTACCCGATCAGGCGGCCCAGCGCGGCGTCGGTCCAGCCGACCGCGCGCAGGGTGGCCAGCTCGGACGCCCGGTCCCTGATGTTCAGGTAGAGCACGTCGGCGACGGCGGCGGCGCCGAGCAGCACGGTGGCGACCGCGGCCATGGTGTCCGCGCCGCGCACGCTCAGCGAGACGGTGTCGCCGAGCAGGCTGCCGACGATCGCGCCGCGGAAGGCGTACGCGGCGGCGGTGACCAGGGTCAGCGCGGCCACCCCGATGGCCAGCGCGCCCGCGCCGAGCAGGGTGCGCCCGGGGGTGCGGACCAGGTTGACCAGGGCCAGGCCGGTCAGCGTGCGCGGTCGGCGTACCCAGCGGGCCGTCGCCACCGGCGGCCGGAGCGCGGCGGCCGGGTGGGCGCGCGCGGCCCGCAGCGCCGGTGCCAGGCCCGCGACCAGCGCCAGCAGCAGGGCCACCGGTACGGCGAGCAGCGCCCGTCGCCAGTCGACGTCGATGCCCAACGCGAAGCCCAACGGGAACGCCAGGCCGACGGCGAGCAGCCCGGCCGCCAGCCCCAGCAGGGCGACCTCGCCGAGGATCAGCGCGCCGATCCGCCGGGCCGGCCAGCCTAGGCAGGCGAGCACCGCCAGTTCCGGCCGGCGGTCCCGGACCGCGGCGGAGACCGCGTTGCCGAGGAAGAGCACGCAGACCACCAGCACCAGCACGAAGAGCGCAACGCTCTTGCGGTCCACCGCCCTGGTGATGGTCGATGCCACCCCGAGCGCGGACCAGTTCTCGGTCAGCCGCAGCTCGGGTCGGCCGAACGCGCCGGCCGGCAGCTCCACGGTCTGCGGGGCCGGCGAGGAACCGAGGGTGATGTCGACGTCTAAACCGGTGACCTGGTTGATTCGCTCGGCGATCAGTCGGACCCGCTCGGCTGAGCGCTCGCTGTAGCCGTCCACGCCGGCCACCCGGACCCGGATCGCGCTGATCGGCGCCTTGAGCTGCGGGCTTCCCCCGCCTTCGAGGAGCTTCGGCAGGCTGCCCAGGTTGGTCAGCAGCAGCGGCGGTGGGGAGAGGTAGCCGGCCGGATTGCCGCTCGGCTCCAACGGCTGCCCGCCGAGCGCGGCGCGACTACGGTCGTCGGCGCCCTCGGCCCGCGGCGGCTCGTACGTCTCCAGCGGCACCTTGCCGAGGTCGCTGAAGCCGCGCAGCCTTTCCGGGTCGAAGATCCCCACCGCCCCCCATTCCCGGGTGACGTCGCCCCCGGCGAGCCCCAGCCGGCGCAGCGGGCGGGCGCCGGTGTCGTCGCTGAGCCAAGGTCTGGGTAACCAGCTGTAATGCTGTTCGTCGCCGAACAGCTCGGAGGCAGGGGGCGGGATGCTGGCGGCGCGCAGCACCCTATCGGGCAGCCGCTGGTACGCCACGTCACCGGGCTGGGTGAGGTTCTCGACCTGCCCGAAGCAGCACCGCCCGCGCTCGGACACCCCCTCGGCGAGCTGCTTGCGGTATGCGTCGGCCAGTGTGCCCTCGACGGCGCCGGCCGGCGTGCCGGTGGCCCGCCCCAGGGTCTGTTCCAACTCCTCCCCGGGCAGGCCGGCGGGTCGGGCGTCGGCCAGCCGGGTGAGGCGGGCCCGCAGGGACGCGTCGAACCAGGGGCGGTTGGTGGTCAGCACGGGGAACGAGTAGTTGTTGGCGGCGCCGAGGCGGGTGTTGGTCTCCGTGTCCGCGGCATGTAGGGCGCGCCCCTGGACGACCGTGCCGGCGAGGCCGACCAGGCGGTCCTCGGCGTCGGGGTCGATCGCGGCCAGCAGGAAGGACACCGTCACCGGTCCGGCTACCACGAGCCGGTCGGTGGTGGCCGTCAGAGCGTCGTTCCCCGCGCGGGCCAGCACCCCGTTGGCCGCCTCGAACCGCCGGTCGGGGCGCAGCCGTACCGCGGTGACGGTCCAGTCGTCGCGTTCGGAGAGCTTTCCCCGGTTGCCGAGGATCCCACCGAACTGTGGGCCGCACACCGGCCGGTTGCTGCCGTCCGGCTGGACCTCGCGGGGGGCGGGACCGCACACGTCCTCCCACGGATAGCTGCGCCCGTCGGAGTAGCGTGTCCCGGCCTGCGCCATCTCGCCCCCGGTCACCATCGGGTAAATCAGCGGAAGGCGGGTGACGTACACGTACCGCGGCTTGCCCGGCGCAGTGGACAGACCGCGCTCGGCCACGTACGTGGGGTCAATCCGGATCACCTGCCGGTTCAGTGAGCGGTCGACGGCGTCGGTGAGGTCGAGCGGGATCGGCACCGACGATGTCGAATAGCCGAGCATCGCGATCGGGGCGGCCACGTCCACCCCGGCAACCGCCTTGACCTGCTCGTACTGGGCGGGGGTGATGCCGCCGTAGAGGCCGGAGAGGTAGTTGGGCCGGACCAGCTTGCGCTCGGCCTCCAACGGAGTGCGGGTCCCCTGCGGACGGACGAGGATGTCGTACGCCGCCCGGGTGTTCCGCTCGACGGTGCCGGTGACGTCCAGGCGGGAGGTGGTGGTGGCGCCGGTCAGCACGACGAAGCCGGTGGTCGCCACCAGCACGCCGGCCAGCAGCGCCACCGACCGCCCCGCACGGCCACGTAGCTGTCTCCAGACGAACCGAAACATGTCGCGCCTCCCCGTGTGCTGAGGACACTGTGCGCGATACATTGTGACAATGCAAGAGCCCACCCGGGTGGACCTGCCCGGGCCGGATTGGAGGAGACGGTGGCGATCCAGCACGCGGTCCTGGCCCTGCTCGCCCGCGGCCCCAGCTACGGCTACCAGCTCAAGGGCGCCTTCGAGCAGGCGGTCGGCCCGCAGTGGGGCCCGCTGAACATCGGGCACCTCTACCAGATCCTCGACCGGCTGTCCCGGGACGGCCTGGTGGTCGCCGAGCGTCAGGCCCAACCCGTCAAGCCGGACCGGGTGGTCTACGAGATCACCGACGGCGGCCGGGTCGAGCTGGACCGCTGGCTCACCGAACCCAGCCCGCGCAGCGGCGGCTTCCGGGACGACTTCTTCCTCAAGGTCACCGCCGCGGCCCGCTCCGGCGAGGCGGCGATCGTGCGGACGGTCCTGAGCAATCAGCGCGGCCACCTCATGCGCGAGCTGCGCAACCTCGACGGGCTGCGGCGCCGCGCCGAGGACGCGGTGGTCGGCCTGCTGCTCGCCGCCGCCGCTCGGCACGTCGAGGCGGACCTCGCCTTCGTTGACGACGCCGAGTCGGTCCTGCTCGCCGACGGCGGCGCGCTGCTCGGCCAGCTCGCCGCGCGCCCCGCCGAGACGTCCACCGAGGAGCCGGGCGCGGCACGCGCGGCCGGCTGACCCGCCGGAGCGGTCAGGCCGCGGCGACCCGGCCCAGGAAGCGCTCGCCCACCTCGACCACGGCGGCGGCGTCGAACTCCAGCGCCGGGCCGGCCACCGTCACCTCGGTCATCGCCAGGCCGGGCAGATCGGTGTCCTGCCAGCCGCCGGCGAACCACACCTTCTCCTCCTCGGCGAGGGCGAGATTCGCCTCGTCGAGCAGCCGGGCCGGGTGCGGCAGCCAGAGCCGGAACTGGTGGGTGTGCGGGGGCGCCGGGAACACCACGGCGCCGGGCAGCTCGGCCAGCGCCGCGGCGACGGTACGGGCGTGCGCCACGTATCCGGCGAGCCGGGGGAGCTCCTCGGCGAGCCCGGCCAGCGCGGACAGGGCCGCCGGCCACTGCTGGAAGACCTGCCCGCCGTAGCGGTGCCGCCAGGCCCGGGCGTAGCGGACCAGCGCCTCGTCACCGGCCAGCGCGGCCCCGGAGATGCCGCCGAGGGACTTGTAGAACGAGACGTAGACGCTGTCGAAGAGCCCCGCCACCTCGGGCAGCGGGCGCCCGAGGTGGGTGGTGGACTCCCACAGCCGGGCCCCGTCGGCGTGCACCCGGGCCCCCGTGTCGCGGGCCGCCGCCACCGTCGCGGTCAGCTCGTCCCAACTCGGCAGCACGAAACCGGCGTCGCGCAGCG
Source organism: Micromonospora sp. BS32 (assembly GCF_059089345.1). NCBI lineage: Bacteria > Bacillati > Actinomycetota > Actinomycetes > Micromonosporales > Micromonosporaceae > Micromonospora > Micromonospora sp. BS32. The sequence goes on along the minus strand of NZ_JBSSHR010000019.1, from coordinate 85,906 downwards.
GCAGTTCGAGCAGCAGGGTGCCGATCGGCTCGGCCAGCGCGGCCACCTCGTCGGCGTCCGGGTTGCGCGCGGCCTGCGTGGTGAGCACCGCGCGCAGCCCGCCGAGCACCGCGTACGCGTCCCGCTCGTGCACCAACGGGTGGCTCAGCGGGTGCAGGCCGACGGCGCTGCGGCCGGTCACCTCGGCGCCGTACCGCATGGCGACCTGCTGGGCCATCGTGCCGGTGGGGAAGAAGACCGCGTCCGCCGTGCCGAGCAACTCGGCCACCCGGCGCTCCACCGCCGCCACCGCGCCGCCCTCGCCGTAGATGTCCGGCAGGCCGTCCGGGTCGGCGGTGGACCGCATGACCGCGAGCTGGTCGTGAACCGAGGTGGGCCGGGCGCGGGTCAGGATCCGGTCGCAGCCGCGCAACGCCGTGATCTGCCGGGCCCGCTCGGCGTACCCGCCGGTCATCGGACCGCCGCCAGCCGGCGCAACCGGGTGACCGCCTCGGTCAGCACCTCGGGGCGCTTGCAGAAGGCGAACCGGATCAGTCGCCGGCCGGCCTCCGGGTCGTCGTAGAAGACCTGGGTGGGCACCGCCACCACCCCGCAGCGCTCGGGCAGCGAGCGGCAGAACTCCACCCCGTCCCGGCCGCCGAGCGCGGTCACGTCGGCGGTGACGAAGTACGTCCCCTCCGGCGTCAGCACCTCGAACCCGGCGTCGCCGAGCCCGGCGACCAACTGGTCCCGGCGCTGCTCGAGGTCGTCGCGGAACCCGGTGAAGTAGGCGTCGGGCAGGCCCAGCGCCACGGCCACCGCCGGTTGCAGCGGGGCGGCGTTGACGAAGGTGAGGAACTGCTTGACCCGCAGCACCGCCGAGACCAGCGCCGCCGGCCCGCTCGCCCAGCCGACCTTCCACCCGGTGCAGGAGAAGGTCTTCCCCGCCGACGAGATGCGCAGCGTCCGCTCCCGCATCCCGGGCAGGGTGGCCAGCGGCACGTGCGGGGTGGCGGCGTCGGTGAAGACCAGGTGCTCGTAGACCTCGTCGGTGACCGCGTAGGCGTCGTGCTCCCGGCAGAGCTCGGCGACGAGGGCCAGCTCTCCGGGGGTGAAGACCTTGCCCGTCGGGTTGTGCGGGGAGTTGAGCAGCACCAGCCGGGTCCGTGGCCCGAAGGCGGCGCGCAGCTCCGCCGGGTCGAAGGCGTACCGGCCGTCGTCCCCGGGATGCAGCGTCACCGGCCGTCGGACCGCGCCGGCCAGCGCGATCGAGGCGGCGTACGAGTCGTAGTACGGCTCGAAGCAGACCACCTCGTCACCCGGCTCGCAGAGGGCGAGGATGCTGGCGGCGATCGCCTCGGTGGCGCCGGCGGTGACGACGACCTCGCCGTCCGGGTCGTACTCCAGACCGTGGAAGCGGCGCTGGTGGTCCGCGATCGCCCGGCGCAGCACGGGGATCCCCGGACCCGGCGGGTACTGGTTCTGCCCGCCGCGCAGCGCCTCGGCCGCGGCGGCCAGCATCTCCGGCGGGCCGTCGGTGTCCGGGAAACCCTGCCCCAGGTTGACCGCCCCGGTCCGGACGGCGAGCGCGGACATCTCGGCGAAGATCGTCGTCCCGAACGGCCGCATCCGGGCGACGAGCGGGTCGACATCGGGGGGTGTCGTCACGGGGGCCAGCCTACGGGGCCAGGGCATCCGTTCAGTTGGCCGATCTGCCGGTGCAGGTCGCCTGCCATTCACCCGCGTCGGTCACCGGCGTGCGGCCGGTCACCGTGGTCGAGCAGCGGATGGTCCCACCGTCCGTGAGGTTGGCGGCGATGACCATGACCCGTCCCAGGTCGTCGGTGCGGATCCGCTGCCGCCAGGGCAGGCGTACCCCCTCCTGGCGGATGAACTCGCCGTTCGCGTCGTACCACTGCAGGTTGGCCCCGCCCGGGCCGGTCACCTCGTAGGTCACCGCGTACCTGCCCCGGCTGGAGGACGGGGAGGCGGCGGGACTCGCCGGCTGGCTGGGAGTCGGCGGGGTCCAGGCGGGCACCGGGTCCTCGCCCTCCTCCTCGTAGTAGTACGGGTCGTCGGCGTCGTAGGAGGTGTCGTCGTCGACGGCCGGGCCGGGCAGGTGCCGCCCGACCAGCGCGCCGCCCACCCCGAGGCAGCCGCAGAAGGCGAGGGCGAGCGCGGCGACCACCGCGACGACGATGCCCACCACCCGGCCACTGTTCCTCGACGAGCCGCCGGCCGGCGGGTACCCGGGGTGCGGGTATCCGTAGGCGGGCGGCTGGCCGTACCCGATGGGCAGGCCGGCCGGGGCGGCGGGTGGCTGGCCGTACCCGATCGGCATGCCGGGCGGGGCGGCGGGACGCGGGCCGGCCGGCGCCGGGTGCGGCACAGGCCATGGGCCCGGGGTCGTGGGCATCCCGCCGCCGGCGTGCGTCGGGGCGCCCGGCGGCGAGGCCGACCACGAGTCGGGAGCCATCCAGGGCTGCGGTGCGGCGAGCGGATCCGGCGGGGTCCAGGCGTGGGGCGAGCCGGGCGGCGGCGCCGTCGGGTCCGCGGGCGGGGCCGGGGAGGGCTCGGGGCTCGGCGCGGTGGCGGCGGGCTCGGGGGTCGACGGGCCGGGGGAGGACGGCTCGGCGGGCGGTGAGGTATCGGACATGTCTGCTCCGGGAGGGGTGTGATGACGGACCGTCCCAGGGACGTGCCGGATCCGCCGAGAGAGTGTCGTACCGGACGCGGGGGCCGCAACCCCGTTCGGCGGGGACGATGGGCCGGAGCGCCGGGCCGTTTGTCCGACTGCCGCCGGTGACCGACCGATCGCTCAGATTCAGTGCTTGTTTGCCGGACTTCCGAGCACGCGAGATGAGCGAAGCTGGGTTAGGCTGCCAACCATGTGTGGAATCGTGGGTTACGCCGGCGCACGCCCGGCACTCGGCATCGTGCTCGACGGACTGCGGCGGCTGGAGTACCGCGGCTACGACTCGGCCGGCGTGGCCATCGTCTGCGACGACGAGCTGCTGACCGAGAAGAAGGCCGGCAAGCTGGCCAATCTGGAGAAGGTGCTCTCCGAGCGCGCCGCCAGCAACCCGGCCGACTGCGCCGCCAGCCCGATCGGCATCGGCGACGGCACCACCGGCATCGGCCACACCCGCTGGGCCACCCACGGCGGTCCGACCGACCGCAACGCCCACCCGCACCTGGCCCCCGACGGCCGGGTCGCCGTGATCCACAACGGCATCATCGAGAACTTCGCCAAGCTCCGCGCCGAGCTGGAGGACGACGGCGTCCAGTTCGTCAGCGACACCGACACCGAGTGCGCCGCCCACCTGCTCTCCCACGCGCTCGCCGAACTGCGCGCGGCCGGCGAGGCCGACAGCCCGCAGCTGCTCGCCTCCGCCATGCGGGTGGTCTGCCGGCGGCTCGAGGGCGCGTTCACCCTGCTCGCCGTCGACGCCGGCATCCCCGGCGCGGTGGTCGGCGCCCGGCGCAACTCGCCGCTGGTGGTCGGCCGGGGCGAGGGGGAGAACTACCTGGCCAGCGACGTGGCCGCGTTCATCGAGCACACCCGGGAGGCGGTCGAGCTCGGCCAGGACCAGATCGTGCTGATCACCGGCGAGAGCATCGAGATCACCGACTTCGACGGCCAGCCCGCCGCCGGCAAGGACTTCCACATCGACTGGGACGTATCGGCCGCCGAGAAGGGCGGCTACGACTACTTCATGCTCAAGGAGATCGCGGAGCAGCCGCAGGCGATCGCCGACACGCTGCTCGGCCGGCTCACCGAAACCGGTGAGATCGCCCTCGACGAGGTCCGCCTCAGCGACCAGGACCTGCGCGACGTCGACAAGATTTTCATCGTCGCCTGCGGCACCTCCTACCACGCCGGGTTGGTCGCCAAGTACGCCATCGAGCACTGGACCCGCATCCCCTGCGAGGTCGAGCTGGCCAGCGAGTTCCGCTACCGCGACCCGGTCCTCGACCGGTCCACGCTGATCGTGGTGATCTCGCAGTCCGGCGAGACCATGGACACCCTGATGGCCCTGCGCCACGCCAAGGAGCAGAAGGCCCGCGTGCTGGCCATCTGCAACACGAACGGCTCGACCATCCCGCGCGAGTCGGACGCCGTGCTCTACACCCACGGTGGTCCGGAGATCGCCGTGGCCTCCACCAAGGCGTTCCTCACCCAGCTGGTGGCCTGCTACCTGATCGGCCTGCACCTGGCCCAGGTCCGGGGCATCAAGTTCGCCGACGAGGTCGGCGCGGTGGTGGCCCAGCTCCAGGAGATGCCGGGCAAGCTCCGCCAGCTGCTGGACCGGATCGAGCCGGTCCGCGAGCTGGCCCGGGAGCTGAAGTCCGAGCCGACCGTGCTCTTCATCGGCCGGCACGTCGGCTACCCGGTGGCCCTGGAGGGCGCGCTGAAGCTCAAGGAACTGGCGTACATGCACGCCGAGGGCTTCGCGGCCGGCGAGCTCAAGCACGGCCCGATCTCGCTCATCGACAAGGGCACCCCGGTGATCTGCGTGGTGCCGTCGCCGGTCGGCCGCGGCATGCTGCACGACAAGGTCGTCTCCAACATTCAGGAGGTCCGCGCCCGGGGCGCCCGGACCATCGTGATCGCGGAGGAGGGCGACGAGGCGGTCGTCCGCTACGCCGACCACCTGATCTACGTGCCGCGGACGCCGACGCTGCTGGCCCCGCTGGTGACCACGGTGCCGCTGCAGGTGCTCGCCGCCGAGATCGCCGCGGCTCGCGGGCACGACGTCGACCAGCCGCGCAACCTGGCGAAGTCGGTCACCGTCGAGTAATCGCGCCGGACGCACACCGGGCCCCGCCCGCCGTACCCACGGCCGGCGGGGCCCGGCCGTCTCCCGGCGTCATCGGCCCAGCACGATCCGGGCCATCCCGTCGAGCGCCGGATTGTCGGGGTCCCAGTAGCCGGTGTGGCCGTACCGGCCGCTGGGAAAGGTGCGACCGCCGAAGCCCGGGTCGCTGGGATCGTGGCCGAACCACAGCTCGTGCCCGGACGGGGCGAGCAGGGAGACCGCGGTGGCCAACGGGGAGGTGGCGAGGGCCGCCCGGCCGGCCAGCTCGGCGGGCGGCCGGACCAGCCGGATCACGTCGTCCGGCGCGGTGCTCGCCCAGACCCGCTCCGGCGGCAGGCGCAGCGCCTCGGCGCGCTCCACCCCGACGCCGGGCGAGCCCACCAAGACCAGGGCGTCCGCGTCGAGCCCGTGGTCCCGGGCGGCGGCGCCCACCACCACCGAGCCATAGCTGTGCCCGAGCACGGTCTGCCGGGCCGGCGCCCCCTCGTGAGCGGCGCGCAACCCCTCCTGGAAGCGGTGCAACGCCGGGCCGGCCTCCCGGGCCTGGGCCGGCCAGGCGGCCTCGTGTACGAAGTCGGGCGCGTCGTAGTCCAGCCAGAGCACCGCCGCGGCCTCCGTGCCCGGGGCGAGCGCGGCGCACCGCCCGAGCACCCGCCCGGCCCGGCCCAGCTCGCCCGGGGCGTCGGCGAGGTCACTGGTCATTCCGGGCACGTAGGTCAGCACCTGGCCGGCCCGGTCCGGGTTGCCCAGCGCCACCACCGCCCGCCCGTCGCCGGCCGGGTCGACCTTGAGCAGGTACGCCCGGGGCGGCCCGGCCGCCGCCAGCCGCTCGGCCAGCGCGTCGACGCCGGCCAGGCTCCGGTCCAGCCGGGCCAGCCCGGCCTGCTCGACCGGCCCGCGCGGGAACCGGCCCGCCAGCCGCCGCCGCTGGGCGAGCAGCACCTCCCTGCGGGCGGCCAGGGTCAGCCGGTTGGCCTGGTCCCGCGCGGCGGCCGGGAGCCCGTCGAGGCGCCCGACCAGCCGGGGCTCGTGCGCCACCAGCCACCGCCGCTGCGCCGGGGTGAACCCCGCCCACCAGGCCGCGATCTCGGCGGCCGGGGCACCCGGCGCGGGCCGACCCGGCGGCGGTGGTGCGGTCCAGCCCGCACGGGCCGCGCCGGACAGCTCGTCCAACCGCGCCGCCGCCTCCCGGTCGGCCGCGTCGGCCAGCGCCAGCGCGTCGCGCAGCGCGGCGGCCACCTGCGCCACCGCCGCCTGACCGCCAACGCCAACCGGACCCACGCCAACCGGACCCACGCCGGCGCCCGGAACGGCCCCCGCCTCCGGTCCGCGCCACACCGGCGGCTGAACCGCCGGCAGGGGGCCCGGCCGCACCCTGCCGTCCCGGTCGATCAGCACCCCGGTCCGCTCGGCCAGCGCCACCGCATCGGCCAGCCGCCCCTTCGCCGCCCGCAGCCGGACAGCGAACTCGGCGAGCACCTGATCCGCCTCGACCAGGGCCGGCAGCACCCCGGTCAGCTCGCCCCGGAGCGTGTCGAGCCGCCCGTCGGCCGCCGCGGCGGCCCCGCCCGACCAGCTTGCGCGCAGGGTGGTCGCCCCGCCCCGCAGTGCCGCGCGCCGCCCGGTGACCGGAGCGGTCAGCCCGCGCCAGGCCGCGCCGGCGTCGCTCCACCCGGCGGGGGCGGCGCCCCACAGCCGCGCGTAGCCGGTCACCGGGGCAGGCCGGCGAGCCGACCGGCCGCCCGGTCGTCCACCGCCTCGTATTCGTCGGCGGCGGCGCGCAGGGCGCCAGCGGTCTCCGCCACCCGGGCGCCGAGCGCACCCAGCCACGCGTGCGCCGCCGACTCCCAGCGGACCAGGGCGGCGCCGGCCCGCCACTGCGGCGCCGCCACCACCAGCCCCGGCACGTCGGCGAGGCCGTGCGCCAGCCCGTACGCCTCGGCGGCGAGCCCGCCCGCCACCTGGCGCAGCACCTCCGGGTCCACCCGCACCCGCTCCTCGGTCATGCCCGCGCCCCCTCCGCCCCGTGACCCGACCCGGCCGACGCTAGGCGGCCCACCGGGCGTCCGGTCGGCCCTGTGGACGGCGGGCGGTGGTCGTACCCTCCGGTTTTCCACAGGCGTTGCCCACCGCGTCCCCGGTGGCTAATCTGCCGCCCGGCCCGCCGGTAGGGTGGGTTGGTGATCGTCGCGGTCGGTATCGACGTCGTGCTGGTGGAGCGGTTCGCCCGGGCCCTGGCCCGGACGCCGCTGCTCGCCGACCGGCTCTTCACCGAGTCGGAGCGGTACACCCGCTCCGGCAACCCGCGCTCGCCGGAGTCCCTCGCGGCCCGGTTCGCGGCCAAGGAGGCGGTGGCCAAGGCGCTCGGCGCGCCGGCCGGGTTGAGCTGGCACGACTGCGAGGTCGTGCCCGACCCGGACGGGCGCCCCTGGCTCACGGTCTCCGGCACGGTCGCCGCCGCGGCCACCGAGCGCGGGGTCAACCGCTGGCATCTCTCGCTGTCCCACGACGGCGGGATCGCCTCGGCGATGGTGGTGGCGGAACGATGATCTCACCGGGCGGGCCGGCCGGTCCGCCCGTACGGGTGACGGATGGGACTCGGGTGGCATGAAACCGGTGTGGCGGGTCGCGGACGTACGCGCGGCGGAGGCCGGCCTGATGGCCACCCTTCCGCCCGGAACGCTGATGAAGCGGGCCGCCGCCGGGCTGGCCCGGCGCTGCGCGCTGCTGCTCGCCGACCGGGGCGGGGTGTACGGCGCCCGGGTGCTGCTGCTGGTGGGCACCGGCGACAACGGCGGTGACGCCCTCTACGCCGGCGCCCTGCTGGCCGGCCGGGGGGCCGCCGTGTCGGCGCTGCCGCTCACTCCGGGCCGGGCGCACGCCGAGGGGCTGGCGGCGCTGCGGGCCGCCGGGGGGCGGCTGGTCGACGCGCCGCCGGCCACGGTCGACCTGGTGCTCGACGGCATCGTCGGGATCGGTGGCACGGGTGGGCTGCGGGAGGCCGCCGACCGGCTCGCCGATCGGCTGCCCGAGCTGTCCGGCCGCAATGGCGACCGGGCGACCGTGGTGGCGGTGGACGTGCCGAGCGGGGTGGCGGTGGACACCGGCGGGGTGCCGCTGTCCGCGTCGGGCCGGCCCGTCGCGGTCCGCGCCGACGTGACGGTGGCCTTCGGGGCGTTGAAGCCGGGGCTGGTGTTCGGCCCGGCCGCCCCGCTGGCCGGGCACATCGAGTTGGTCGACATCGGGCTCGGCCCGTGGCTGCGCGGCACCCCGGCGTTGCGGGTGACCGAGTGGTCGGACGTGGTCGAGTGGTGGCCGAAACTGGGTCCGGCCTCGGAGAAGTACAGCCGGGGCGTGGTCGGGGTGGCCACCGGTTCGGCGACCTACCCGGGCGCGGCGGTGCTCTCGGTGGGCGGCGCGCTCGCCGGCCCGACCGGCCTGGTCCGGTACGCCGGGAGCGCCCGCGAGGAGGTCGTCCGGCGCCACCCCTCGGTGATCGCCACCGGCCGGGTCGCCGACGCGGGCCGGGTGCAGGCCTGGGTCTGCGGCTCGGGGCTGGGCACCGGCGAGGACGCCGCCGCCGAGCTGCGCGCGGTGCTCGCCGCCCCGGTCCCGGTGGTGCTGGACGCGGACGCGCTGACCCTGCTGGTGGACGGTTCGCTCGCCGACCGGCTGCGCGGTCGGGACGCGCCGATCGTGGTCACCCCGCACGACCGGGAGTTCAGCCGGCTCTGCGGGGAGGAGCCGGGCGGTGACCGGGTCTCCGCGGTGCTGCGGCTGGCCGCCTGGATGAACGCGACGGTGCTGCTCAAGGGGGACCGGACGATCATCGGCACGCCGGATGGCCGGGCGTACGTGAACCCGACCGGCAGCCCCGCGCTGGCCACCGGGGGCACCGGGGACGTGCTGGCCGGGCTGCTCGGTTCGCTGCTGGCCACCGGGCTGGCCCCGGAGCGGGCGGCGGCGACCGCGGCGTACCTGCACGGCCTGGCCGGGCGGGAGGCGGCCCGGCTCGGCCCGGTGACCGCGCCGGACGTGGCGGCCGCGCTGCGCCCGGTGATCGCGCCGCTGGTCGACTGAGACCCGGACCGCCCTGGGGTGATCACCGGGGCAAGTAGGCTGGGTTCATGTGGCAGGCCGAGGTGCGCGTCGATCTCGACGCGATCCGTGACAACGTGGCCCGGCTCCGGGCGGGCACCAGCGCCGAGCTGATGGCGGTGGTGAAGGGCGACGGGTACGGCCACGGCATGGTCCCGTCGGCCAACGCCGCGCTGGACGCCGGGGCGGACTGGCTCGGGGTGTGCACGCTCGACGAGGCGCTGACCCTGCGCCGGGCGGGGATCACCGCGCCGGTGCTGGCCTGGCTGCTGTCGCCGGGGCTGCCGCTGCACGAGGGGGTCGCGGCGGGGGTCGACCTGGCCGCCGCCAGCCTGCCCCAGCTGGACGAGATGATCGAGGCGAGCCGGCGTGCGGACCGCCCGGCCCAGCTCCACCTCAAGATCGACACCGGGTTGTCGCGCGGTGGCGCCACCGTCGCCGACTGGCCGAACCTGCTGGAGGCCGCCGCGAAGGCCCAGGCCGAGGGGCTGGTCGAGGTGGTCGGCGTGTGGAGCCACTTCGTGTACGCGGACCTGCCCGGTCACCCCACCACGGACCGCCAGCTCGCGATCTTCCACGAGGGGCTGGCCATGGTCGAGCGGGCCGGGCTGCGCCCGCGGCACCGGCACCTGGCCAACTCCGCGGCCACGCTGACCCGCCCGGACACCCACTTCGACCTGGTCCGGCCGGGGATCGCGATCTACGGTCTCTCCCCGGTGGCCGGTGACACCTTCGGGCTGCGCCCGGCGATGACCGCCCGGGCCCGGGTGATGCTCGCCAAGCGGGTCCCGGAGGGCACCGGCGTCTCCTACGGCCACACGTACACCACCGAGCGGGAGGCGAACCTGGCCGTGGTGCCGCTCGGCTACGCCGACGGGGTGCCCCGGCACGCCTCCAACGTCGGCCCGGTGCGGCTGGCCGGCAAGCGGCGCACCATCTCCGGCCGGGTCTGCATGGACCAGTTCGTGCTGGACTGCGGCGACGACCCGGTGGCCGCCGGCGACGTGGCCACCCTCTTCGGCAGCGGCGCGGACGGCGAGCCCACCGCCGACGACTGGGCGGACGCGGTCGGCACCATCAACTACGAGATCGTCACCCGGTTCGGCAGCAGCCGGGTGCCCCGGGTCTATGACGGAGACCGGCCGTGAGCCCGTCGCCCCGGTTCCGGATTCCCCGGCCGCGGACCGCGGTGGGCCGGGCCGCCGGCGTGGTCGGGGCTGCGGTCGGCGTAGCCGCCGCGGGGCTCGCCGCGGGCGTGGTGAGCGAGCGCGTCCTGGTCCGCCGGCTCAAGAGCGACCCCGCCGACCGGTACGCGGACGAGGTCTTCGGCGCGCAGCGGTACGACGAGTCGTTCCGGCTGGAGATGCCGGACGGCACCGACATCCACGTCGAGGTGGTGGAGCCGACCCGGCCGGTGCCGGGGCACCCGACCGTGGTGCTGGTGCACGGCTTCTGCCTGGACATGGGGACCTTCCACTTCCAGCGCAAGATGCTCGCCGAGCGCGGCGACTACCGGGTCGTCGCGTACGACCAGCCGGGGCACGGCCGGTCGGGGCGGTTGGAGACCGGCGACTACGACCTGGCCGCGCTGGGCCGTACCCTGCGCCGGGTCATCGACCGGACCGCCCCGGAGGGGCCGCTGGTGCTGGTCGGCCACTCGATGGGCGGGATGACCATCATGGCCTTCGCCGAGCTCTACCCGGAGATGTTCGGCGACCGGGTGGTCGGCACCGTGCTGATGGCCACCTCGGGCGGTCTGCTCGCCGAGACGAAGCTGGTCGCCCCGGCGATGCTCGGGCGGGTGGGCGCGCCGGTGCTCTACATGATGAGCAACGCCACCCGGTACGGCGGCACGGTGATCGACAAGGCCCGCCGGTCGACGTCCAACGTGGCCTGGCTGCTCACCCGCAAGTACGGCTTCGGCACCCCGAAGCCGAGCCCGGCGCTGGTGTCCTACGTGGAGCAGATGAACTCCCGCACCTCCGCCGACACGGTCACCCGCTACCTGCGTACCCTCGCCACCCACTCCCGCTTCCCGGCGCTGGCCGCGCTGAGCGGCACGCCGGTGCTGGTGGTGGTCGGCGACAAGGACATGATCACCCCGGTGAACCACTCGGAGGAGATCGTGCGTCGGCTGCCGCACGCCGACTACCTCAAGATCAATGACAGCGGGCACGTGGTGATGCTGGAGCATGCCGACGAGGTCAACGCCGCGCTGGAGCAGTTCCTGGAGGCGCTGTGAGCGTGACCGTCTCCCTGCCGACGGTGGCGGACACGCAGGCGTTCGGGCGGCGGCTGGCCGGGGTGCTGCGCGCCGGCGACCTGCTGCTGCTCACCGGCCCGCTGGGCGCCGGCAAGACCGCGCTCACCCAGGGCGTCGGCGCCGGGCTGGGGGTGCTCGGCGACATCACCTCGCCGACCTTCGTGATCGCCCGGGTGCACCGGCCGGATCCGGCCCGGGGCGGCTCGGTGGCGCTGGTGCACGCCGACGCGTACCGGCTGGGGGACGCGGGCGACCCGCGCGCCGAGATCGACGACCTCGACCTCGACGCCTCGGTGGACGACTCGGTGACCGTGGTCGAGTGGGGCGAGGGGCTGGTGGAGCAGCTGGTCGACGCGCACCTGCGGGTGCGGATCGACCGGCGCGACGACGACACCCGGGTGGTCACGTTGGAACCGGTCGGCGGCGACTGGGCGCGGCGCCTGGAAGCCCTGCGCTGAGCGCTGTCGTACCCGCTGCCTAGAGTGCCGGGACCGACTGCGAAAGGTTGCCGATGCCCGACGACGCCCCCGCCCTCGACCTGCTGGCGCTGCTGCCGGAGGCCTGGCGTGCCGCGCTGACCCCGCACCTCGACCCGGCCCGCACCGTGGCGCTGGCTGAGTTCGTCGCCCGGGAGTACGCCACCCAGACGGTCTTCCCGCCGGTGGAGGATCTCTTCTCCGCCTACCGGCTGTGCGGGCCGGAGCAGTGCCGGGTGCTGATCCTGGGGCAGGACCCGTACCACCGGGCGGGGCAGGCGCACGGGTTGAGCTTCAGCGTCCGCGAGGGGGTGACGGTGCCACCGTCGCTGCGCAACGTCTTCAAGGAGCTGGGCGAGGACCTGGGCGTGCCGAAGCCGCGCAGCGGCAACCTCGACGGCTGGGCGGCGCAGGGGGTGCTGCTGCTCAACTCGGTGCTCACCGTCCGGCAGGCCACCCCCGGCTCGCACGCCAACCGGGGTTGGGAGGAGTTCACCGACGCCACCATCCGCGCCCTCGACGCGTCGGAGCAGCGGGTGGTCTTCCTGCTCTGGGGCGGGTACGCCCGCAAGAAGGCGGCCCTGGTCACCAACGCCCGGCACGTGGTGCTGGAGGCGGGGCACCCCAGCCCGATGAACCCGCGCGGCTTCCTCGGCAGCCGGCCGTTCAGCGCGGCCAACAAGGCGCTCGCCGACGCCGGCCTGCCCACCGTCGACTGGGAGCGCTCAGCCGGCTGACCCGCCGCTCAGCCGGCTGAGCCGGCGGACCCGGCCGACCGGGTGCCGGCGTCGCCGGCCTGCCGCTGGCGGTGCCGGCGCAGCAGGTCGGCGGCGCGCGGGTCGGTCAGCTCCACCGTGACCAGCGGCACCACCCGGTAGCTCCGCCCGTCGTGCCGCACCTCGATCGCCTCGGGCAGCTCGTCGCACAGCTGCGCGCGGACCTCGCCGTACCGGGTCTGCCAGCGGTGCTCCCCGGGCTCCTCCGGTTCCAGGCGCAGGCCGCCGAACTCACCCCACCGGGCGTTCCAGCGTTGGCCGTAGGCGGCGTCCAGCCAGGTGGTGAAGCGGGCCGAGTCGGACCACCGGACCGCGATCTCCACCCCGTCCGCCGGCACCGGCGCGCCCTGCAACACCGCGGCGGTCCCGCCGGCGAGCACGTGCGGCAGGTCGCCGAGCCGGTCGAGCACCCGGTCCAGCCCGAGTTCGTCGATCCGTTCGGCGAGCGGCCGGGCGGCCAGCTCGTCCATCCGGGCGTCCAGGTGGGCGTCGAGCGGCTCGACCGTGACGGCGAGTTGCAGGCCGAGGGCCGCGAAGACCCGTTCGACCAGCGGGATGCTCGGCATCCGGTCGCCGCGTTCGATCCGGGCCACGCCGCCCTGGCTCATCCCCGCCAGGGTGGCCAGCGCCTGCTGGGTCAGCCCCCGGGCCTCCCGCTCAAGGCGCAACGTGCCGGCGATCCGGGCGGCCAGGCGACTCTCCGTCATCACCACAGGATGACTTTCCGCGGAGAGCGGTATGCCTCTCCGTCATATTTGTGACGCTCAGTCATACCGCTCGTTGCGAAATCGTCCGCCACGGCCGTCACGCTGGGTGATGTCGGTGCGGTGCGGTACGCCGCCACCTTCCCGCTCGACCGGCCCGTTCCGCCCCGCGTCCGCCGGGTGCGCCCGTCGACCGGAGGAGCGGTGCGGCCGGCGTGCGGGCGGTGACCCGGGGTGACGGGCGGGCGGCTAGGCTGGCATACCGTGCTCGTACTGGTGGTGGACTCCTCGACCCCCGCGGTGACCGCGGCGCTCGTGGCCGTTTCGGCGGACGGCGTCACGCTGCGGGCGCACCGCTGCACGGTCGACGCCCGGGCCCACGGCGAACTGCTCGCCCCGCAGGTCGACGCGGTGCTCGCCGACGCCGAAGCCCGGCCGCGCGACCTCGCCGCGATCGTCGCCGGCCTCGGTCCCGGCCCGTTCACCGGGCTCCGGGTCGGGCTGGTCACCGCCGCCACCATGGGGCAGGTTCTCGGCATCCCCACGTACGGTGTCTGCTCGCTCGACGGCATCGGCCACCCCGTGGCGGCCGGCGAGCCGGTCCTGGCCGCCAGCGATGCCCGCCGCCGGGAGCTCTACTGGGCCGTCTACGACGGCGCCGGCCAGCGGATCGCCGGGCCGAACGTGGACGCCCCCGCGGTCGTCGCGGAACGCGCCCGCGACCTGGCCGTCACCGTCGCGGTCGGTGACGGCGCCCACCGGTACGCCGACCAGCTCGGGCTGCCGCTGCGCGCCGAACCCCGCTACCCGGACGCCGCCGCGCTGGCCGGCCTGGCGGCCGAGCGGATCCGGGCGGGCGCGCCGAGCGAACCGCTCACCCCGCTCTACCTGCGCCGCCCGGACGCCGTGGCGGCGACCGCCCACAAGTCGGTCCTGCCGTGAGTGGGCCGGTACGACTCGACCGGTTCCGCTGGTGGCACATCGACGAGGTGCTGCCCATCGAGGCGGACCTCTTCGGCGCCGAGCAGTGGTCCCCGGCGATGTTCTGGAACGAGCTGGCCAGCGGGCACTGGTACCGGGTGGCGCTCGACGCCGACGGCACGCTGCTCGGCTACGCCGGGCTGACCGTCCAGCCGGACGAGGCGTGGGTGCAGAACATCGCCGTCCGCCGGGACGCCCAGCGGCGCGGCATCGGCCGGGCCCTGCTGGAGGACCTGCTCGCCGAGGCGGACCGGCGCGGCGCTCACAGCGTGCTGCTGGAGGTGGCCGCGGACAACGCGCCCGCCCAGCGCCTCTACGCCGGGTACGGCTTCGAGCCGGTCGGCGTGCGTCGCGGCTACTACCAACCGAGCAACACCGACGCGCTGGTCATGCGGCGCGACGCGGAACCGACCGGGAACGGGAACGGACCATGGCTGACGAACCACTGATCCTCGGCATCGAGACCTCCTGCGACGAGACCGGCGTCGGCATCGTGCGCGGGCACACCCTGCTCGCCGACGCGCTCGCCTCCAGCGTCGAGCAGCACGCCCGGTTCGGCGGCGTGGTCCCCGAGGTGGCCAGCCGGGCCCATCTGGAGGCCATCGTGCCGACCATGGAGCGGGCGCTGAAGGAGGCCGGGGTGACGCTCGCCGACATCGACGCGATCGCGGTCACCTCCGGCCCGGGCCTGGCCGGCGCGCTGCTGGTCGGGGTGGCCGCGGCCAAGGGCTACGCGCTCGCCGCCGAGAAGCCGGTGTACGGGGTGAACCACCTCGCCGCGCACGTCGCCGTGGACACCCTGGAACACGGGCCGCTGCCCGAGCCAGCGATCGCCATGCTGGTCTCCGGCGGGCACTCCTCGCTGCTGCTCGTGGACGACCTGGCCCGCGGGGTCACCCCGCTCGGCGCGACCATCGACGACGCGGCCGGCGAGGCGTTCGACAAGGTCGCCCGGCTGCTCGGGCTGCCCTTCCCCGGCGGGCCGTACATCGACCGGGAGGCCCGGGCGGGCGACCCGGCGGCGATCGGCTTCCCGCGCGGCCTCACCGCCGCCAAGGACCTCGCGGCCCACCGGTACGACTTCTCCTTCTCCGGCCTGAAGACGGCCGTCGCCCGCTGGGTGGAGGCCCGGCAGCGGGCCGGCGAGCCGGTGCCGGTGGCCGACGTGGCGGCCTCGTTCCAGGAGGCCGTCTGCGACGTGCTCACCGGCAAGGCCCTGGCCGCCTGCCGGGCGAACGGGGTCGAGACGCTGGTCATCGGCGGGGGAGTGGCGGCCAACTCGCGGCTGCGGGCGATGGCCGAGCAGCGGGCGGAGAAGTACGGCATCCGGGTGCGGGTGCCGCGGCCCGGGCTCTGCACCGACAACGGGGCGATGGTCGCGGCGCTCGGGTCGCACCTGGTCGCCGCCGGGGTGGCGCCGAGCCGGCTGGACCTGCCCGCCGACTCGGCGATGCCGGTGACCACGGTCAGCGTGTGAGGGTGTGGAAGGGATGGCCGGCGTGATCGTCCGGATGTGGGAGGCCCGCGCGGAGCCGTACGGGTTCGCCGATCTGATCACCTGGGTCTGCGACACCGCGCTGCCCGGGTTCGAGCACGACCCGCTGCACCTGTCCAGCGAGGTCTTCTCCTCCACCGACCACCGGGTGGTGGTGATCTCCAAGTGGCGGAGCAACCCACGGTCGCTGCCGGAACCGCCCGCCATGCTGGTCGCCCGGCCGCCGCACGCCTGGGACTTCGCCCAGGTCGACCGCTGACCCGACGGCGGGCGGGCAGGAGCGTTCCCGCCGGCCCGCCGCCCGTCGGTCAGCTGCGGCGCAGGATCCGGTACGTGGCGATGCCGCCGGTGCCCAGCGCCAGCAGGAAGACCGCCCAGACCACGGTGGTGCTGACCGCCGGGGCGGGCCCGGTGGCGCCGGCCCGGGCGGCGGCGATCAGCGAGTCGCTCTGCGCGGGAGGCATGGCGGCCGGCGGCAGCTGCTGCCAGCGGACCAGCCCGGTGCTCTCCAGCATCGCCATGTGGTCGTTGACGAACTTGTTCGCCTGATCGGCGAGCTTGCGGACCGTGGCGTCGCGGGTGCTGGCCCGGACCGCGCCGATAACCGGGTAGATCTTTCCGTGCGCGACCCGCAACCGGGTCACGAAGATCTGGTCGAACTGGGCCCCGGTGGCGTTCTGCATCTCGGTCAGCCACCCCTTCTGCTCGGTGGTGGGGTCCGTCGGCAGGGTCGCGTTCAGCCTGTTGGCGGCGTCGACCACCAGCTGGTCCAGCACGCCGTGCTGTCGGGCGATCTCCGCGCCGATCTCCCGTACCCGGGGGCTCTGGCCCTTTCCGGCGGCCATCTGCCCGGCCGGCATCTCCCAGAGCCCGGCGAGTCGTACGCCGTTGAGCAGGGTCATGTCGGCGGCGTTCATCTGGTTGGCCGGGGCGGCGACGGCGACGCCGGGCAGGACGACCAGCCCGGCCAGCATCGTGAGGATCAGCACCGCCATTCGACGGGTCCGGTGCCCTGGCCGACGACGTGCGAATTCCAGCGCTGCCATGCTGCGTTGCCTCCTCGGTCCGGGCCGTACGCGGGTCGCCGGGCAGCGCACCCACCGGCTGCCCGTCCGTCCACTGGTACGGATTACCGACCCGATCAGTTCAGTCGGCGCCTCAGCCCACGTCGAGGGGATCGGCGAGGAGCCGTTCGAAGGCCAGTTCGGCCGCGCCGACCAGCGGCGCGTCCGTGCCGAGCTTGGGGGTGCGCAGCCGGACGTGCTCCAGGCAGGCGGGCAGCCCCATCGAGTTGAGCCGGCTGCGCACCTGCGCGGCGGAGGCCAGGTAGAGGTCGCGCATGGTGCCGCCGAAGATGACCAGCTCCGGGTTGAAGATGTTGACCAGGTTGGCCACGCCGAAGCCGAGCCAGTCGCCGGCCTGGCGTACCGCCCGCTGGGCCCGGGCGTCGCCGCGGTCGGCCGCGTCGAAGAGGGCCAGCAGCGCGTCCCGACCGCGGGCATCGGAGCGGCCGGCGGCCCGGAGCAGGCCGTGCTCGCCGATCTCGGTCTCCCAGCAGCCCCGGGAGCCGCACTCGCAGCGGGTCCCGTCGCGGACGACGACCATGTGCCCGACCTCGCCGCCGTACCCGCCGTGCCCGGTCAGCCGGCGTCCGCCGGCGATGATGCCGGCGCCGACGCCGACGTCCCCGTACAGGTAGATGACGTTGTCGCAGCCGGCGGCGACGCCCCGGGCGTGCTCGGCGAAGGCCGCCACGTCGGCCACGTTGCCGACCGTGACGGGCACGTCGAGGCCGAGTTCGGCGGCGAGCGCCGCGCCGATCGGCTCGTCCACCCAGCCGGTGGTCGGGCCGAGCCGGACCAGCCCGTCGGCCTTGCGGACCATGCCGCAGACCGCCACGCCGGCGCCGACGCAGAGCGCCCCGGCCGGGACGCTCTGGTGCATCTCCTTGAGCGCGCCGGCGAGCAGCGGCGCGGTCTCCCCGGCGTCCAGGCCGCGCGGTCGTTCCAGGTCCCGGCGGTCGAGCACCGCACCGCCGAGACCGACCCGCGCGGCCCGCAGCCGGTCCACCTCGATGGAGTACGCGTACGCGTAGACCCGCTCCGACTCGGGGTGGACGACCAGCGACGGTCGGCCGGCCCGGCCGGTCTCCTTCGGCGTCCCCTCGCTGACCAGGCCGACGCCGGCCAGGTCGGCGGTGAGCGCGCCGATGGTGCTGCGGTTCAGCCCGAGCGTGGTGGTGAGTTCCGCGCGGGAGGTGGCCCCGTGGACGTGCACGTACCGCAGCAACGCACCGAGGTTCTGCCGCCGGATCTCCTCCTGGCTCGGTCCCGCCCGCATCACTGCTGGCACCCCGTGGTCAACGCGTGCCGGTGGCGGCGGAGCGACGACGCGACAGCGCGTCGATGCCCGCGGCCGACAGCAGCACGAGGCCGGTGAAGGTGTACTTGAGTCCGGAGCTGAGGTCCAGCAGGCCCATGCCATTGATGATGACAGCCACCACCGCGCCGCCCAGCACCGCGTGGATCATCCGTCCCTTGCCGCCGAAGAGGCTGGTGCCGCCGATGACGGCGGCGCCGACCGCGTAGAGCAGGACGTTGCTGCCGCCGGTGTTCGGGTCGACCGACCGGTCCTTGCTGGCGGCGATGATGCCGCCGACGGCCGCCATGCCGGAGCAGATCACGAAGGCGGAGATCTTCAACCGGTCCACGTTGATCCCGGCGCGGCGGGCAGCCTCGGCGTTGCCGCCCACCGCGTAGAGGTGCCGGCCGTACGCGGTGCGGTTGAGCACGAAGGTCCAGAAGACCAGCAGCACCCCGATGAGCGGCACGACGACCGGCATCCCCTTGGTGGAGCTGATCAGCGTGTTGATGCTGCGCTCCTGGTTGAGCACGTAGACGGCGGAGCCGAGCAGCAGGGCCAGCCCGGCGACCCGGGCGGCGACCACGGCGATCGGGTCGGTGACCAGGCCGCGGGTGGCCCGGTTGCGGTGGCTGAGGAACTGCACGGTGCCGTACCCGCCGACTGCGACGGCGGCCAGCAGCCACCCGACGGTGGGCGGCACGTAGTTGTTCTCGATCGCGATGATCACCTGGTCGCTGATCGAGATGTTGGTCCCCTCCTTCATCAGCAGCAGCACGGCCCCCTGGAAGGCGAGGAAGCCGGCCAGGGTGACCACGAAGGACGGAATGCCGACCTTGGCCACCAGGAAGCCGATGGTGAGCCCGATCAGCGCCCCGGTGGCGAGTGCGGCGAGGACCGCCACGTACCAGGGGTAGCCGAGCACGCTGAGCACGTTGGCCAGGATGGCGGCGCAGACGCCGCTGGCGAAACCGGCGGAGAGGTCGATCTCGCCGATCAGCAGCACGAAGATCAGACCCATCGCGATCACGGTGACCGCGGCGCCCTGGGTGAACAGGTTGGCGAAGTTGGCCGCGGAGAGGAAGACCGGCCGGACGATCGCGAAGGTCACGCAGAGCGCGCTGAGGCCGATCACGGCGGGCAGGGAGCCGAGGTCGCCGCCGCGTACCCGGGCGACGTAGTTGCGGACGTGGTCGCCGACGGTCGGGGCCGGGGTGCCGGCCGGCGCGGCCGGCCGGCGCACGATGGTGGTGGTCATCGGAGTGCTCCTCGGATCGAGTCGGCCAGCTCGCCGCCGTCGCCCGGGTCGTTCCCGGCGGCCTCGGCCCGGAGGCCGAGGTCGCCGGAGCGGCCGGCGGTGATCAGCTCGACCACCTGCGAGTGGGTGATGTCGGTGGTCCTCACCTGGGCGACCAGCTGGCCGAGGTAGAGCGCGGCGATCCGGTCCGAGATGGCGAAGACGTCGTTCATGTTGTGCGAGATGAGCACCACGGCCAGGCCGTTGTCGGCCAGCCGGCGGACGAGTTCGAGGACCTGGGCGGTCTGCGCGAGGCCGAGCGCCGCGGTGGGCTCGTCGAGGATGACCAGCCGGCTGTTCCAGAGCACCGCCTTGGCGATGGCGACGGTCTGGCGCTGGCCGCCGGAGAGGCTGGAGACGTGCTGGCGCAGGGTGACGGTACGGACGCCGAGCCCGGCGAGGGTCTCGGTGGCCATCTGCTCCATGGTGGGTTCGTCGAGCACGATGCCGCTGCGCTTCTCCCGCCCGAGGAACATGTTCTGCACGATGTCGAGGTTGTCGCAGAGGGCGAGGTCCTGGTAGACCACCTCGATGCCAAGGCCGGCGGCGTCCCGGGGGCTGTTGATGTTGACCGGGCGGCCCTCGAAGAGGAACTCGCCGGCGTCGGTGGGGTGGATACCGCTGATGCACTTGACCAGGGTGGACTTGCCGGCGCCGTTGTCGCCCACCAGCGCGGTCACCTCGCCGGGGTGGACGGAGAGGGCGACGTCGCGCAGGACCTGGACGGGACCGAAGCTCTTGTCGATCCCGCGTAGTTCCAGCAGGGGGGTCGCGGGCACTGGGTTCTCCTTCTGGTGTCGCCGAGCGGGTGGGGCGGGTACGGGTCAGCGGATGCCGGCGTCGGCGCAGAGCCTGGCGTACTCCCCGCCGCAGACCTCGTCCCTGGTGACGTAGCCGTCGGCGATGACCTGGGCGACGTCGGCCTTGTAGATGGCCCGGGGGGTGAGCAGGATGGCGTCCACGTCGCGGCCGCTCTCCGGGTCCCGGACGGTCTGGCCGGTCTCCCGGCGCTCGCCGTTGGCCAGCGCGATGGCCAGGTCGGAGGCGGCCTTCGCCTCCTCCTTGATCGCCTTGTAGACGGTCATGCACTGGTCCCCGGCGAGGATGTTCCGCAGACCCTGCGGGGTGGCGTCCTGGCCGGTCACCGGGATCTTGCCGTTGAGCTTGTTCTTCTTCAGCACGGAGATGGCCGCGTTGCCCAGGCCGTCGTTGGCCGCGAGGACGCCGTCGATCCGGCCGGCGGTCTTGGTGAGCATCTGCTCGAAGATGACTCCGGCCTGGGCGTTGTCCCAGTCCGGGACCGACTGGGCCGGGCCCCTGCGGTACTCCCCGGCGTCGAACTTGGGCTTGAGCACCGAGTCGTAGCCGTTCTTGAACAGGGTGGCGTTGTTGTCGGTCGGCGAGCCGTTGAGGTAGGCCACGACCGGCTTGGTGGCGCCCTTCTCGGCCAGGCACTTGCTCAGGCCCTCGCCCTGGAGCTTTCCGACGGCCTCGTTGTCGAAGCTGACGTAGTACTCGGCGGAGCCGCTGAGGGTGAGCCGGTCGTAGTCGATGGTGGCGACTCCCTGGGACCGCGCCTTCTCCAGCACCGCCTTGCCGGTACCCGAGTCGAGATTGACGATCATCAAAACGGTGGCGCCATTCGTGATCATCTGTTCGGCGATGTTGGAGAACTGCGACTTGTCGCCCTGCGCGTTCTGGATGTCGGAGGCCACCCCGGCGGCGTCGAATGCCTGCTTGAGGAACTTGCGGTCCGCGCCCTCCCAGCGGGCGGAGGACTTGCTGTCGGGCAGGATCACACCGATCTTCGCCTTCTTGCCGTTACCGGCCTGGGCGCCGGTCGACTGGTCGGCGCAGCCGGTCGCGCTGGAGGCCAGCAGCCCGACCGCGGCGAAGGTGAGGAGGCCCTTGCGCATCTACACGGGTCCTTTCCGGGGGTGGTGGGGGGTGGTGGTGGGGGAGGTCGCGCGCGTTTGTTGTGAGCGGCAACGTATGGCGGGTCCCGTCGTCGCCGCAAGACTCGGGGGTTCCAACTTAGGGGGACTGCGGTAACAATCCCGTAACGCGGGGAAGTCCGGCGAAATCGCCGGACAATGGCGGCCGAAATTGTCGCCGGTACGGCATTCCGCCGCACCCGCTCGGCGAATTCTCAGTGGGCGGCGAGCGGCGCGGTGGTGGCGTCGGTCAGCGCGATCAGATCGGCCGGGGCCAGTTCCACCTGGAGGCCCCGACGGCCGGCCGAGACGTAGACGCTCTCGTACGCCAGCGCCGACGAGTCCAGCACCGTGGGCAGCCGCTTGCGCTGGCCGAGCGGGCTGATCCCACCCCGGACGTAACCGGTGGCCCGTTCGGCGGCCGCCCGGTCGGCCAGGGCGGCCCGCTTGCCGCCCAGCGCCGCCGCCAGCGCCTTGAGGTCCAGCTCGCCGGTGACCGGGACGACCGCCATCGTCAACCCGCCGTCGACCTCGGTGACCAGCGACTTGAAGACCCGCTCCGGCGGCACCCCGAGCGCCTCGGCGACCAGCGCGCCGTAGTTCGGCGCGTCGGGGGAGACGTCGTACGGGTGGGTGCGGTGCCGGATCTTCCGCTTCGTCAGCAGCGCCGTCGCCGGAGTGCCCTGTCCCGCCATGCCGGTCACGCTAACCCGCCCGGTGGGCTCAGGTCGCGACGGGCCGGCAGAGGAGCACCGTCGGCGCTCCGGCGACCCGGGTCAGCACCAGGCTCGCCGCCGCGTCGCCGGCCAGCCGCAGGTCCCGGCGCAGCTTCTCCGGCTCCAGCGCCGAGCCGCGCTTGAGGATCTCCACCCGGCCGACCCGGCGCTCCCGCAGCAGCGCGCGCAGCCGCTTCAGCGAGAACGGCAGCGTGTCGGTCACCTCCAGACAGCGGGCGAACGGGGTGCCGGTCGGGGTGTCCGCGTACAGGTAGGCGATGCTCGGGTCGGCCAGCGTCGCGTCGAGCGTGTCGGCCAGCTCGGCGACCAGGTGCGCGCGTACCACCGCGCCGTCCGGGTCGTACAGGTAGCGCCGGACCGGGCCGACGGCCGCCTCGGCCGCGCCCACGCCGGTCAGCACGTGTTCGGCCTCGCCGCGCAGCACGGTCGCCCGGCGGGGGACCTCGGCCAGCCGGCCGCACCACAGGGCCGCCTCGACCAGGTCGCCGTCCGCGCTGACCCACTCCGCCTCGGCGCCCGCCGGGACCAGCGCGTGGTCGATACCCGGGGCCACCTTCACCACGGTGTACGGCACCCGCTCGGCCAGGCCGGTGACGAAGTCCCAGGGCGGGGAGTAGGCGTTCGGGTCGAAGATCCGCCGTCCGGTGCCGGCCCTGCGGCGGGCCGGGTCGCAGAAGACGCCGTCGACCCGGGTCACGTCGAACGCCGTGGCGTCGCCGCACTCCACCGTGAACAGCTCGGCCAGCCCCGCCGCCTCGGCGTTCGCGGCGGCCATCGCGGCGGTCAGCGGGTCGGCCTCCACGCCGTACACCCGGATGCCGGCGCGGGCCGCGGCGAGCGCGTCCGCGCCGAGGCCGCAACCCAGGTCGGCGAGGGTGCGCACCCCGGCGGCGCGCAACCGGCCGGCGCGCCGGTCGGCGACGACCCGGCGGGTGGCCTGCTCCAGCCCGGCGCGGGTGAGGAACATCCCGGCCGCCGCCGGCCCGAACTTGCCGGCCGCCCGGCGGCGCAGCTCGGCCTGGGTGAGGGCGGCGGCGGCCAGCCCGGCCGGCACCCCGGCCGACCGCAGCGCGGCGGCCGAGGTCAGCGGGTCGCCGCCGGCCAGCCCGGTCGCCGCGGCGAGCGCGGCCGACCCCTCGGGGGTACGCAGCGCGGCCAGCTGGTCGGGTTCCACGCCCGCCATTCTCCCCGGCGGGCGCGACGCGCCGGGCGGCGGGCTGGCACTCTCCTTGACGGAGTGCTAGCCGAGGAATAACCTGCGATTAGCACTCTCACCCTGAGGGTGCCAGCTCCCGGGTCACTCGGCACGGGCGCTGAACGCCAGGCGGACCGGCACCCGCGACGACGGCCCCGCCCGGTGGCATGTGGCAGATTGACGCTGGTCGGCTCCGGTCGACCGGTAACGAAACCAGTACCCCGGGAGGGTATGCCCGTGACTACCGCGACCAAGGTTGCGATCAAGCCGCTCGAGGACCGGATCGTGGTCCAGGCGAACGAGGCTGAGACCACCACGGCGTCGGGCATCGTGATCCCCGACACCGCCAAGGAGAAGCCGCAGGAGGGCACCGTCCTCGCTGTCGGCCCGGGCCGGATCGACGACAACGGCAACCGCGTGCCGCTCGACGTCAAGGTCGGCGACACCGTTCTCTACTCGAAGTACGGCGGCACCGAGGTCAAGTACGCCGGCGAGGAGTACCTGGTGCTCTCCGCCCGCGACGTCCTCGCGGTCATCGAGAAGTAAGCAACCGATCAGTGTCGTTGCCCCGGTCCGGCTCGCCGGGCCGGGGCAACGTCGCTTCGAAGGGACATTCATGGCGAAGATCCTGAGCTTCTCGGACGACGCCCGGCACCTGCTGGAGCACGGTGTCAACGCCCTCGCGGACACGGTCAAGGTCACCCTCGGCCCGCGCGGGCGCAACGTCGTCCTGGACAAGAAATTCGGTGCGCCCACGATCACCAACGATGGCGTGACCATCGCCAAGGAGATCGAGCTCACCAACCCGTACGAGAACCTCGGCGCGCAGCTGGTCAAGGAGGTGGCGACCAAGACCAACGACGTCGCCGGCGACGGGACCACCACCGCGACCGTGCTGGCCCAGGCGATGGTCCGCGAGGGCCTGCGCAACGTGACCGCCGGGGCGAGCCCGTCCGGTCTCAAGCGGGGCATCGACGCGGCGGCCGCCAAGGTCTCCGAGGCGCTGCTCGACCGGGCCGTCGCGGTCTCCGACAAGGAGTCCGTCGCGCACGTCGCGACGATCTCCGCGCAGGACGCCACGATCGGCGAGCTGATCGCCGAGGCGATGGAGCGGGTCGGCCGCGACGGTGTCATCACCGTCGAGGAGGGGTCCGCGCTCACCACCGAGCTGGAGGTGACCGAGGGTCTCCAGTTCGACAAGGGCTTCATCTCGCCGAACTTCGTCACCGACGTGGAGTCGCAGGAGTCGGTCCTGGAGGACCCGTACATCCTGATCACCACGCAGAAGATCTCGGCGATCGAGGAGCTGCTGCCGCTGCTGGAGAAGGTCCTCCAGAACAGCAAGCCGCTGCTGATCATCGCCGAGGACGTCGACGGCCAGGCGCTGTCGACCCTGGTGGTCAACTCGATCCGCAAGACCCTGAAGGTCTGCGCGGTCAAGGCCCCTGGCTTCGGCGACCGGCGCAAGGCGATGCTGCAGGACATGGCGATCCTGACCGGCGCCGAGCTGGTCGCCCCGGAGCTGGGCTACAAGCTCGACCAGGTCGGCCTGGAGGTGCTCGGCACCGCCCGGCGCGTCGTGGTCGACAAGGAGAACACCACCGTCGTCGACGGTGGCGGCCAGTCCTCCGAGGTCGCCGACCGGGTCGCGCAGATCCGCAAGGAGATCGAGGCCTCGGACTCCGAGTGGGACCGGGAGAAGCTGGCCGAGCGGCTGGCGAAGCTCTCCGGCGGCATCGCGGTCATCAAGGTGGGCGCGGCGACCGAGGTCGAGATGAAGGAGCGCAAGCACCGCATCGAGGACGCGATCGCCGCCACCAAGGCCGCCGTCGAGGAGGGCACGGTGCCCGGTGGTGGCGCCGCGCTGGTCCAGATCCTGCCGGCGCTCGACGACGACCTGGGCCTGACCGGCGACGAGAAGACCGGTGTCTCGATCGTCCGCAAGGCGCTGGTCGAGCCGCTGCGCTGGATCGCCCAGAACGCCGGCCACGACGGTTACGTGGTGGTGCAGAAGGTCGCCGGCAAGGAGTGGGGCAACGGCCTCGACGCCGCCCGCGGCGAGTACGTGGACCTGGTCAAGTCCGGCATCATCGACCCGGTGAAGGTGACCCGTAACGCGGTCACCAACGCCGCGTCGATCGCCGGCCTGCTGCTCACCACCGAGAGCCTGGTGGTGGAGAAGCCGGAGCAGGCCGAGCCGGCCGCCGCCGGTGGGCACGGCCACGGTCACGGCCACCAGCACGGCCCGGGTTTCTGACCCACGCCGTACGCCAGGTCAGGGCGCACCGTCGAGTGACGGTGCGCCCTGATGCGTTCGCCAGGCGATTACGGAACGCTGACGTCGTTGGCGATCGGCCCGGTTGATCGACAAGACTGGGCGGATGAGCAGCACGCCGCGCCGCCTCGCCGCGCTCGCCGGGATCACCGCCGCCGCCGTGGCGGTCGGCGTCGCCGAGCCGGTGGCCGTCCTCACCGGGCCCCGTTCCGCGCCGCTGATCGCGGTCGGCGGGCTGGTGGTCGACGTGGTCCCCGGGCCGCTCAAGCAGTTCGCCATCGCGGTCTTCGGCACGTACGACAAGATCGCCCTGCTGGTCGGCACGGCGCTGCTGCTGGCGGGGTTCGCCGCGCTGCTCGGGGTGCTGGCCGTCCGCCGGCTCTGGATCGGGCTGGCCGGCGTCGCGGCCTTCGGCGTCCTCGGGGCGGCCGCCGCGCTGACCCGTGCCGGCGCGAACGCCGCCGACGCGCTCCCGTCGCTGGTCGGGGCGGCGCTGGGCGGCCTGGTGCTCTGGGCCTTCCTGGCCGGCCCGTTGCAGGTCGACCCGTGGCCCTGGCGCCCGCCCACCCCGCTGTCGTACACGCCCGCCGATCCTCCGCCCGCGCCGCCGGCCCGGCCGGACGGGTGGGAGCCGCCGGAGAGCACCGACCCGGAGTCGCGGCGGCGCTTCCTGCGCGGGGTGGGCGTGCTCGCCGGCGCGGCCACGGTGGCCGGGCTGGGCGGGCACTGGCTGGCCGGGCGGCGGGGCGTCTCGGCGGCGCGGCAGGCGGTCGCGCTGCCCACCCCGTCGATCCCCGCTCCGCCGGTGCCGGCCGGCGCGGATCTCTCCCTCGCCCAGCTCGCGCCCTACACCACGCCGAACACGGGCTTCTACCGGATCGACACCGCGCTGGTGGTGCCGCAGGTGGACCCGGAGACCTGGCGGCTGCGCATCCACGGCCGGGTGCGCAACCCGATCGAGCTGAGCTTCGCCGACCTGCTGGCCCGCCCGATGGTCGAGCGGTACGTCACCCTGGCCTGCGTCTCCAACGAGGTGGGCGGCGACCTGATCGGCAACGCCCGCTGGCTGGGCGTACCGATCAAGGAGCTGCTCGACGAGGCCGAGCCGGAGGAGGGCGCGGACCAGGTGGTCGGGCGCTCGGTCGACGGCTGGACCTGCGGCACCCCCACCGCGACGCTGCGGGACGGCCGGGACGCGCTGCTGGCGGTGGGGATGAACGGCGAGCCGCTGCCGGTGGAGCACGGCTTCCCGGTCCGGATGGTGGTCCCCGGCCTGTACGGCTACGTGTCGGCCTGCAAGTGGGTCACCGAGCTGGAGCTGACCAGCTTCGCCGACTTCGACGCGTACTGGGTGCCGCGCGGCTGGGCGGCGCAGGGGCCGGTGAAGACCCAGTCCCGGATCGACACGCCCCGGTCGCGCAACCGGCTGACCGCCGGGACGGTGCCGGTCGCCGGGGTGGCCTGGGCGCAGCACCGGGGGATCAGCCGGGTCGAGGTACGCGTCGACGGCGGCCCCTGGCAGAAGGCGACCCTAGCCCCGACGGTGTCGGTGGACACCTGGGTGCAGTGGTCCTGGCGGTGGCCGGCCACCGCGGGCGAGCACACCCTCCAGGTGCGGGCGACGGACGCCGACGGGCAGACCCAGACCGGCGAGCGCCGGCCGGTGGAGCCGGACGGGGCCACCGGCTGGCACACCGTGAAGGTGACCGTCCGCTGACCCGGCACGCGCCCGGGGCACGGATGTCGCCGACGTCCATCGTCGCGCAGGCCGGGGTGTGTTGCCGCCGGTTGCGCGGCGCACGAACACCGTCCGCACACGACGACGCCGCGCCCCCGGTCGGGGACGCGGCGTCGACGAGGTCTGTGCGGGTCGGTTCAGGCGATCTTGCGCTGGGCCGGCACGGCCGACTTGTGCGGGCTGCCGAGGCGGGCCTCCAGCCGGGCGATGTCGACCCGGGTCTGCCGGCGGTCGGCGAGGTCCTCCCAGCCCAGGGCGAGCAGCCGGAGCCGCTCGGACTCGCTGAGGCCACCCCAGACGCCGTACGGCTCGCGCACCGACAGGGCGTGGGCGGCGCACTCGGCGCGTACCGGGCAGGCCCGGCAGACGGCCTTGGCGCCGGACTCCCGGCGCAGCCGGGACGAGCCGCGCTCGCCGTCCGGGTGGAAGAACTGGGCGCTGTCGCGACCCCGGCAGGCGCCGAGGCGCTGCCAGTCCCAGAGGTCGACGATGGGTCCGGGCAGTCTGCGTACGTTCGACATCAGCACCCCTCCTCCCGCGCGGCACCGCGGAGATCCTCGTTTCACCGGCGTCCGTCGGCGGTCCGCGTGGGCGCACCGTGTCCGGCCTGGACCCTCGGTACCCGGGCTTTCCCGGACTCACACTTCTGTGATCGAAAACCTCGACAACTCGCGGCATATGCCCCAGATGTCGGAAAAGTTCGGAGGATTGCCCGGAACCTCCTCCCGGGCGGACGTCGCCATGGTCTGCTCTCTGCGGAGAGGAGACCACAGTGCGTACCGTTCTCGTGTGCGTTCGGACACCGCTCGCCGCGCAGCAGTTGACCAACGCGGCAGCCCGACTGGGGCTGGCCGCGGTGGTGCGGACAGCCGTCTCCGATCCCGAGGTGATGCTGCGACTCGCCGAACGTCCGGTGGACGTGGTGCTCGCCGACACCGCCCTGACCCGGCCGGACAGCGCCGGCTTCGTCCGCCGGGTGCTGGCCCGCGCGCCGCAGGCCGCGGTGCTGCTGCTCGGCACCGAGGAGTCCGAGGCGGCGGCCGCGACCATCAACGCCGGAGCCCGGGGGCTCATCCAGGGCGCCGACAACGACCTGACCAGCGCGGTGGCCAAGGCCCTGCTGCTGCTCTCCGCGCCCGGCCGGACGGCCCGGCACCGGGTGAACGACCCGGCCCGGGACACCGCGGCGGTCGGTGCGCCACCCCGGCCCGCCGGCGGCCGTAACGCCGGACCGTCCTGGCCCGCCGGGCCGGCCGAGGGGCCGGGCGGTGCGCCGTCGGTGGTACCCGTGCAGCGCGGTGACGACGAGGTGGAGCCGGACGGCGGCGAGCCCGAGCCGGCCGCCCCCGCCGGTCAGCGGTCCGCGCCCGGCGCGCGCAACGGCCGCGCCCCGGTCGGGCTGACCGAGCGGGAACTACAGGTGCTGCTCGGCATGGCCGAGGGGAAGAGCAACGCGGAGATCGGGCGGGAGCTGTTCGTCTCGGAGGACACCGTCAAGACGCACGCCCGCCGGCTCTTCCGCAAGCTGGGCGCCCGGGACCGGGCGCACGCGGTGGCCGCCGGCTTCCGGGCCGGGCTGGTGGCCTGAGCCGGGGATCAGTCCTCCGTGGCGTCGTCCTCGGCGGCGTCGGTGAGCGTGTCGTGCACCCCGTCGGCGTAGCCGCGCGCGTAGTCCCAGGTGACGTAGTGGTCCGGATCCGGGTCGTAGGCCGGCTCGTGCACCCGCGGGCGCCCGGAGGTGAGCAGGTGACGCAGGTTGCCGCGGAGCAGATCCCAGTCGAAGTAGTGCGGCTCGCGGCAGTCCTCGCACTCGATGACCAGCCCACGCACCCCGATCGGCGCCAGCAGGGCCTGGTAGATCTCCAGGTCCGCCAGGTCCTCCAGCACGTCCTGGCGCTCGACCTCGGTCAGCGGGTCGAGCGGGGCGTCCTCGCCCGGATCGTGCAGGCCCGCTGCCGGATCGGCGGGGTCGCCGTTGAACGGGTCGATGGGCTCCTCGTGCACCCTCTCACCGTAGACCCAACCCCCGCGCGACGCGTCCCCCCGCCGGGCCCCTGTGGCGCTGCCGACCCGCGGCGGCACCGCCGGGGGCGGCGCAGCTCAATGGGTACGATGAAGCGACGCGCCGTCATCCCGGCGAGCGCCGGCGCCCGCGCCTGCCGCCGCGCCGGAGCCCGTCCGAGCAGCTCAGGAGAGCACATCGTGGAGAATTCGCCCAGCACCGATCTTCCGGCCGGCGTCAACACCGGCGAGCTGGGCGGTCACCTGCCGGAGTTGCCCGCCGGCTCGGCGCGGGTGGTCCCGCTCGGGCTGACCTTCGACGACGTGCTGCTTCAGCCGGGCGAGTCGGACGTGGTGCCCAGCCGGGTCAACACCCGGACGAAGCTCACCCGCAACATCGAGCTGACCGTGCCGCTGCTCTCCAGCGCGATGGACACCGTCACCGAGGCGCGGATGGCGATCGCGATGGCCCGCCAGGGCGGCATCGGCGTGCTGCACCGCAACCTCTCCCTCGAGGACCAGGCGCTCCAGGTCGACCTGGTGAAGCGCTCCGAGTCCGGCATGATCACCAACCCGGTGACGGCCAGCCCCGACGACACCCTCCGCGACGTCGACGCGCTCTGCGGCCGCTACCGCATCTCCGGCGTGCCGGTGGTCGACGCCGGCGGCCAGCTGGTCGGCATCGTCACCAACCGCGACATGCGGTTCGAATCCGAGCCGAGCACCCGGGTCCGCGACATCATGACCCACACCCCGCTGATCACCGCGCCGGTCGGGGTGAGCAAGGACGACGCGCTCGACCTGCTGCGCCGGCACAAGGTGGAGAAGCTGCCGATCGTCGACGACTCGGGTCGGCTGCGCGGGCTGATCACCGTCAAGGACTTCACCAAGAGCGAGCAGTACCCGAACGCCACGAAGGACGACGCGGGCCGGCTCCGGGTCGCCGCCGCCATCGGCGTCGGCGAGGACGCGTACAAGCGGGCCCGGACCCTGGTCGACGCGGGCGTCGACGTGCTGATCGTGGACACCGCGCACGGCCACCAGCGGGCGGTGCTGGACATGGTCCGCCAGCTCAAGAAGGACGTCACGATCGACATCGTGGGCGGCAACGTCGCCACCTACGCCGGCGCGAAGGCGCTGGTCGACGCGGGCGCCGACGGCGTCAAGGTCGGGGTGGGTCCGGGCGCGATCTGCACCACCCGGATCGTGGCCGGGGTCGGCGTACCGCAGATCACCGCGATCATGGAGGCCGCGCGGGCCGCCCGCCCGGCCGGCGTGCCGGTGATCGGCGACGGCGGCATCCAGTACTCCGGCGACATCGCCAAGGCGCTGGTGGCCGGCGCCGACACGGTGATGCTCGGCAGCCTGCTGGCCGGCTGCGAGGAGAGCCCCGGCGAGCTGATCTTCATCAACGGCAAGCAGTACAAGGCGTACCGGGGGATGGGCTCGCTCGGCGCGATGCAGTCCCGCGGCCAGGCCAAGTCGTACAGCAAGGACCGCTACTTCCAGCAGGACGTGCTCGCCGAGGACAAGCTGGTCCCCGAGGGCGTGGAGGGCCAGGTGCCCTACCGGGGGCCGCTCTCCGCGGTCGCCCACCAGCTCATCGGCGGGCTCCGCGCCGCGATGGGATACGTCGGCGCGGAGAGCATCCCCGAGCTGCACCGCCGGGGCCAGCTCATCCGGATCACCGCGGCCGGGCTCAAGGAGAGCCACCCGCACGACATCCAGATGACCGTCGAGGCGCCCAACTACCACTCCCGCTGACCATCACCCCCGAACACCTGGAGTCCCCATGCGTGACGTGGTCGAGATCGGGCTGGGCAAGACCGCGCAGCGCGGCTACCACCTGGACGACATCGCCATCGTGCCGAGCCGCCGGACCCGGGACGTCGACGACGTCTCCACGGCCTGGCAGCTCGACGCGTACCCGTTCGGCATCCCCTGCGTCGGGCACCCGTCGGACGCCACCATGAGCCCGGCGTCCGCGGTGAGGCTCGGCCAGCTCGGTGGCCTCGGCGTGCTCAACGTCGAGGGCCTCTGGACCCGGTACGAGAACCCGACCAAGATCCTGGAGGAGCTGGCCGGCCTCGGTGAGGACGCCCGGGCCACCAAGCGGCTCCAGGAGGTCTACGCGGAGCCGATCCGCCCCGACCTGATCGCCGAGCGGGTCCGCGAGCTGCGGGCCGGCGGCGGCACGGTGGCCGTCCGGGTCTCCCCGCAGCACACCCTGGCGCTCGCCCCGGTCATCCTCGACGCGGGCGTGGACATCCTGGTCATCCAGGGCACCATCGTCTCGGCCGAGCACGTCTCGACCACCGACGAGCCGCTGAACCTCAAGGAGTTCATCGCCGACCTCGACCTGCCGGTGGTCGTGGGCGGCTGCACCGACTACAAGACGGCGCTGCACCTGATGCGCACCGGCGCGGCCGGTGTCATCGTCGGCATCGGCGGCGACGACTGGTCGACCACCGAGTCGGTGCTCGGCATCCGGGTGCCGATGGCCACCGCGATCGCCGACGCCGCCGCAGCCCGCCGGGACTACCTCGACGAGACCGGCGGCCGGTACGTGCACCTGATCGCCGACGGCGACATCCAGACCTCCGGCGACATCGCCAAGGCGCTCGGCTGCGGCGCCGACGCGGTGATGCTCGGCGAGCCGCTCTCGCTCTGCGAGGAGGCGCCGGCCGGTGGCGCCTGGTGGCACTCGGCGGCCAGCCACCCGTCGCTGCCGCGCGGCGCGTTCGAGGTGGCCGGCGAGCCGATCGGCTCGATGGAGCAGCTCCTCTTCGGCCCGGCCGACGAGCCGGACGGCCAGCTCAACCTCTTCGGCGGGCTGCGCCGGGCGATGGCCAAGTGCGGTTACCGCGACCTCAAGGAGTTCCAGAAGGTCGGCCTGGTCCTCGACCGCTGACCGGTCGCGCACACGTCGGAAGCCGGCCCACCGTCACGGTGGGCCGGCTTCGTCGTACCGCGCGGTGGAAGTCTCCGATCCGGCCTCGGCTCCCGCCACCCTGGCTAGGCTCGTCGGAGATCGAAGAGGAGGAGCGCATGGTCCAGACCGGACGGAGCCGGGCCCGCCGCCGGTTGGCCCTCGTCGCCGCGCTGACCTGCGTCGTCGCGTCCGGCGCGGGCTGCACCGACGACGGGTTCCGGCCCGGGGCGGCCGACGCCGGGGACCCGTACGTGCCCGGCCACGGCAACGGCGGTTACGACGTCTCGGCGTACCGGCTGCGGGTGCGCTACGACCCGGCGAGCGACCGGCTCACCGGCCACGCCGCCGTCGACGCCACCGCCACCCAGGCGCTCTCCCGGTTCAACCTTGACCTGGTCGGGCTGGACGTCTCCCGGGTCACCGTCGGCGGGACGACCGCCGCGCACCGGCGCGACGGCGACGAACTGGTGGTCACCCCGCCCCGGGGGCTGCCGCGCGGCGCCGGCTTCACCGTCGAGGTCGACTACGCCGGGGTGCCCACGGCCGTCTCCGACGGCGTGCTGGGCAGCGGCGGCTGGCTGCACACCGCCGACGGGGCGATCGCGCTCGGCCAGCCCGACTCGGCGGCCACCTGGTTCCCGGTCGACGACCACCCGTCGGACAAGGCGACGTACCAGGTGGAGGCGACCGTCCCGGAGGGACTCGCGGCGATCGGCAACGGGGTGCCCGGGGAGCGGACCAGCGCGGACGGCTGGACCACCTGGCGGTGGACCGAGTCGTCCCCGATGGCCAGCTACCTGTGCACGCTGGTGATCGGCGACTACCGGGTCACCACCGGCACCCACGCCGGCCGGCCGATGGTCACCGCGGTCGCCGCCGGGCTGCCCGCCGACGGCCCGGCGGCCCGCTCGCTCGCCCGCACCGGGGCCATCGTGGACTTCCTCGCCGAACGCTTCGGCCCGTACCCGTTCGACGCGTACGGCGGGGTGGCGATCGCCGACGACCGGATCCGGTACGCCCTGGAGACCCAGTCCCGGCCGGTGTACGGTCCGGGCTTCTTCCGCACCGGGCGGCCGGACGAGGGAGTGGTCGCGCACGAGCTGGCCCACCAGTGGTTCGGTGACAGCGTCTCGGTGGCCCGGTGGAGCGACATCTGGCTCAACGAGGGCTTCGCCACCTACGCCGAGTGGCTCTGGGCCGAGCACACCGGTGGCCGTACCGCGCAGCGCGCCTTCGAGCTCCAGTACGCGGTGACCGACTGGTCCGAGCCGTCCGTCGACCCGGGAACCGCGGAGCTCTTCGGCGACGCCGTCTACCGGCGCGGCGCCCTGGCCGTGCACGCGTTGCGCCGCACCGTCGGCGACGACACCTTCTTCCGCATCCTGCGCGGCTGGACCGCCGAGCGGAAGGGCGGCACCGCCACCACCGCCGACTTCGTGGCGTACGCCGGGAAGGTCGCCGGTCGGTCGCTCGACGCCTTCTTCGACGCCTGGCTGGTCGGCGCCACCGCTCCCGGCCTGCCGTGACGACGTGGTGACCGTCGATCGCTAGGCTGCCGACGACGACCGACCCGGCCGGGCGGTCGCGCCACGGGGAAGGGCGAACGATGAGAAGGATGCGGAGGAGCCTGTCGATGGGCGCCGCGCTGCTGGCGACCGGCGCACTCGGGCTGACGGCCTGCGACGCGGAGGAGCCGGCCCCGTCGGCGACGTCGTCGACGGCGACCACGAGCGCCGAGCCGCAGCCGTCGCGGAACTTCCAGCCCGGGGCGGCCGGCGTCGGGGACGCCTACTTCCCGACGTACGGCAACGGCGGCTACGACGTCGCCGGCTACACGGTCAAGGTCCGCTACGACCCGAAGTCCGACAAGCTCACCGGCGTCACCACGGTCCGGGCGAAGGCCACCGCCGACCTGAAGTCGTTCCACCTGGACCTCGCCGGCCTCGCCGCGAGCGCGGTGACCGTCGACGGCGCCGACGCCGGCCACACGGCGGAGAAGAACGAACTGGTGGTCACCCCGGCGACCGGGCTGGCCAAGGACGCCGACTTCGTCGCCGAGATCACCTACGGCGGTACGCCGAGGGCGCTGAAGAACGAGGTGATCGGCGACGGCGGCTGGCTGCACACCGCCGACGGCGCGATCGCCCTCGGCCAGCCGGAGTCGGCCAGCACCTGGTACCCGGTCAACGACCACCCCTCCGACAAGGCCACCTACGACTTCGAGATCACCGTCCCGGACGGGCTGACCGCGGTCAGCAACGGCGTACCGGGCGGGAAGACCAGCACCGGTGGCTGGACGACCTGGAAGTGGTCGGAGAGGTCCCCGATGGCCAGCTACCTGAGCACCGTCGTGATCGGCAACTTCCGGATCACCACCGGGCAGCACAAGGGACGGCCGGTCTACAGCGCCGTCACCACCAAGGTGGCCAAGGGCGCGGCGGACCGGTCCATCGCGCAGACCGTGAAGGTGGCCGACTACCTGGAGACCGTCTTCGGCCCGTACCCGTTCGGCGCGTACGGCGGGGTGGTCGTCTCCGACGACCGCATCCACTACGCGCTGGAGACGCAGAGCCGCCCGGTCTACTCCGCCGGCTTCTTCCGCCGCGGCGAGAACACCCAGGTGGTCGCGCACGAGCTGGCCCACCAGTGGTTCGGCGACAGCGTGGCGCTGGAGAAGTGGCAGGACATCTGGCTGAACGAGGGTCTGGCCACGTACGCCGAGTGGCTCTGGGCGGAGCACACCGGGGAGTACACCGCCCAGCAGGCGTTCGACATCCGGATGGCCCGGGTGCCGGCCGCGGTCTGGAAGACCCCGCCCGGCAGGCCGGGGGTGAAGAACCTGTTCGGCGAGTCGGTCTACCAGCGCGGTGGGATGACGGCGCACGCGCTGCGGATGTCCGTCGGCGACCAGAAGTTCTTCCAGATCATCAAGGCCTGGGCCAAGGAGCAGCGGGACGGCAACGGCACCACGGCCGAGTTCGTGGCGCTGGCCGAGCGGATCTCCGGCAAGCAGCTCGACGCGCTCTTCGCCGCCTGGCTCAACGGCACGAAGAAGCCCGCCGTCCCGAAGAAGCTCTAGTTCTTCACCCGCAGCTCGGGGTGGGCGTCGAGGTACTGTTCCGCGTCGCCCGCCTTGAGCGCGGGGAGGAAGCCCCGGCCGACCGGGGTGAGCTGCTCACCCTTGTAGGCGCTGCCCTTGCCCACCCCGTTGCCGGGGAGCGCGACCAGGGTGAACCGGGCGATGTCCAGCCCGCCCAGGGCGTAGGCGACGTCGACGATCCGCGGGCCGCCGACGTAGATCAGGCTGGCGCCGAGCGCGTCGATGACCTGCTGCACCCGGTCCGGCTGCCGGGCCAGGTCGTCGCTCAGGATCTTGGCGGTCAGCGCCCGGATCAGCTGCTGCTGGTGGCGCTGCCGGGCGTAGTCGCCGCCGGTGATGTAGCGCTGCCGGCCGTAGTCCAGCGCCTGCCAGCCGTTGAGGTGGCGGTCGCCCGGCTCGTAGACCATCTGCGGCCCGGTGTAACCGCCGCCCGACGGGAGCAGGTCCCGGTACTTCCCGTCCGGCCTGCGGTGGATGGAGGTCACCTTCTCGTCGACGTAGAGGTCGACCCCGCCGAGGGTGTTGACCAGCTTCTCGAACCCCGGAAAGTTGATCACCGCGCCGGCGTCGATGCGCAGCCCGGTGTAGCCGCTGACCGTGCTGCGCAGCAGCTCGTACCCCTGGGCCGGGTTCGGCTCCTTCGGCTTGCCGGGCACCCGGCTGCCGTAGCTCATCGAGTGGGTCAGCTTCGTCCGGCCGCCCTTCCAGCCCGACTTCGGGAACGCCGGGATGTCGACCAGCAGGTCGCGGGGGAGCGAGAAGAGGTACGCCCGGTCCAGCCCGGCCGGTACGTGCAGCACCAGCACCGCGTCGCTGTGCGGCTCCCAGCCGGGCACGCTGACCCGGGTGTCCAGGCCGACGACCAGCAGGTTGAGCGGGCCGGTGACGCCGGTGCCGGGCGGGGCGGTCGGGCTCGGGGTGGCGGTGGCGGCCTGTGGGGTGCCGGTGGCGGCGACCGCGCCGGTCCGCCGGGACGGCTCGTCGTCGCGGACCAGCCGGGCGATCACCAGGGCGGCCGCCACCACCAGGAGCACCGCCCCGAGGGCGGCCACGCCCAATATCCAGCGCGGTCGCCGCGCTCCGCTCTCCTGGCTCATCCTCGCCACCCCCGTGTGCACAACGCTCCGACAGGGGGCGGAAGTTGCGGCCCGGGCCGGGCGGACCAGCTCGACAGCATCATGATCGCCGCAAAACGGCACTGGCGCGATGGCTACCCACCGGTAATGATGCGTTCATGCGGTACGACGTGGTCGTCATCGGGTCCGGCTTCGGCGGCAGCGTCACCGCCCTGAGGCTGGCCGAGAAGGGGTACACCGTCGGGGTCCTGGAGGCCGGCCGGCGGTTCGCCGACGACGAGTTCCCCCAGACCTCGTGGCGGGCCCGGCGCTTCCTCTGGGCGCCGAGGCTCGGCTGCTACGGCCTGCAACGGATCACCCTGCTCCGCTCGGCCGACCGGAAGTCCGGCGGCGGCGTCATGGTGCTCTCCGGCGCCGGGGTGGGCGGCGGCTCCCTGGTCTACGCCAACACCCTCTACGAGCCGCTGGACGCCTTCTACGCCGACCCGCAGTGGCGGAACGTCACCGACTGGCGCGACGAGTTGGCCCGCCACTACGACCAGGCCAAGCGGATGCTCGGAGTCACCACGTACCCGATCGTCACCGGCGCGGACCGGGCGATGCGGGCGGTCGCCGAGCGGATGGGGGTGGCGCACACCTTCCACGCCACCCCGGTCGGGGTGCACATCGGCCGCCCCGGGCAGCGGGTCGCCGACCCGTACTTCGGCGGGGTGGGGCCGGAGCGGACGGGCTGCACGCACTGCGGCTCGTGCATGACCGGTTGCCGGCACGGCGCCAAGAACACCCTGGTCAAGAACTACCTCTGGCTGGCCGAGCGGCTCGGCGCCCGGGTCCACCCGCTGACCACGGTCACCGCGGTCCGCCCGGCCGCCGACGGCGGGTACGAGGTGCACACCGTGCGTACCGGGGCCTGGCTGCGCAGGCGCCGGCAGGTGATCCACGCCGACCAGGTGGTCTTCGCCGCCGGGGCGCTCGGCACCCAGCGGCTGCTGCACGAGATGAAGGCGAGCGGGGCGCTGCCCCACCTGTCGGACCGGCTGGGCGAGCTGACCCGGACGAACTCGGAGGCGATCCTCGGCGCCTCGGTGCCCCGCCAACGGGCCCGGGCGCAGCGGATGGACTTCACCGAGGGGGTGGCGATCACCAGCTCGTTCCACCCCGACCCGCAGACCCACATCGAGCCGGTCCGCTACGGCCGCGGTTCCAACGCGATGGGGCTGCTCCAGTCGCTGCTGGTCGACGGCGGCCCGCACCGGGTCCGGCGCTGGCTGGGCAGCATCGTCCGGCAGCCCGGCCTGGCGGCCCGGATGCTCTCGGTGCGCGGCTGGTCCGAGCGGACGGTGATCGCGCTGGTGATGCAGTCCGCCGACAACTCGCTGACCACCCGCTGGCGGCGCGGCCCGTTCGGCCGGCGGCTGGTCTCCGGTCCGGGGCACGGTGCGCCCAACCCGACCTGGATCCCGGCCGGCAACCAGGCGGTCCGGCTGCTCGGTGAGGAGATCGGCGGCACCCCCGGCGGCGCGCTGACCGAGCCGTTCAACATCCCGATGACCGCGCACATCCTCGGCGGTGCGGTGATCGGCGCGACCCCCGGCGACGGGGTGATCGACCCCTGGCACCGGGTGTACGGCCACCCGGGGCTGCACGTGGTGGACGGCGCGGCGGTCTCCGCCAACCTCGGCGTCAACCCGTCGCTGACGATCACCGCCCAGGCGGAGCGGGCGATGTCCTTCTGGCCCAACAAGGGCGAGGAGGACCCCCGGCCGCCGCTCGGCGAGGCGTACCGCCGGGTGGCGGCCGTAACACCGCGGAGTCCGGCGGTGCCGGCGGGCGCCCCGGCGGCGCTCCGTCCCTGAGCGCCACCGGCGGCGACCCTGACCGGCGGCGACGTGACGCGGCGCGCGGGAAGCACGGCCCGTGCCCGGGCCGGAAGTGACTGTCGGTAGGCTTTCTGCACATGAGCACGCCTCGCCCCGTCCTCGTGGTGGACTTCGGAGCCCAGTACGCCCAGCTCATCGCGCGTCGGGTGCGCGAGGCGAAGGTCTACTCGGAGATCGTCCCGCACTCCATGCCGGTCGCCGAGATGCTGGCGAAGAACCCGGCCGCGATCATCCTGTCCGGCGGCCCGTCCAGCGTCTACGCGCCCGACGCGCCGCAGATCGACGCCGGGATGTTCACCGCCGACGTGCCGGTCTTCGGCATCTGCTACGGCTTCCAGGCGATGGCCCAGGCGCTCGGCGGCACGGTCGCGCGGACCGGCAACCGCGAGTACGGCGGCACCCCGCTGCGTCCCCGCCTCCTCGAACCCGGCGTGCTCCTGCGCGATCTGCCGGCTGATCTGCCGGTCTGGATGAGCCACGGCGACGCGGTGACCGAGGCGCCCGAGGGCTTCACGGTGACCGCCGAGTCGGCGGGCGCGCCGGTGGCGGCGTTCGAGGACCTGGTCGGGCGCCGGGCCGGCGTGCAGTTCCACCCGGAGGTCGGGCACACCGCGCACGGCCAGGAGATGCTGTCCCGGTTCCTCTACGACATCGCCGGCATCGAGCCGACCTGGACCCCGTCGAACATCATCGACGAGCAGGTGGCCCGGATCCGGGAGCAGGTGGGCGACAAGGAGGTCATCTGCGGCCTGAGCGGCGGGGTGGACTCGGCGGTCGCCGCCGCGCTGGTGCACAAGGCCGTCGGTGACCAGCTCACCTGCGTCTTCGTCGACCACGGCCTGCTGCGCGCGGGCGAGGCCGAGCAGGTGGAGAAGGACTACGTCGCGGCCACCGGCATCAAGCTCAAGGTGGTCGACGCGCAGGAGCGCTTCCTCGGCGCGCTGGCCGGGGTGACCGATCCGGAGCAGAAGCGCAAGATCATCGGCCGGGAGTTCATCCGGGTCTTCGAGGCCGCCGCCCGGGACATCGCCTCGCACGGCGACGTCGAGTTCCTGGTGCAGGGCACCCTCTACCCGGACGTGGTGGAGTCCGGCGGCGGCACCGGCACCGCCAACATCAAGAGTCACCACAACGTCGGCGGCCTGCCGGAGGACCTGAAGTTCGCCCTGGTCGAACCGCTGCGCACGCTCTTCAAGGACGAGGTCCGGGCGCTCGGCCTGGAGCTGGGCCTGCCCGAGGCGATGGTCTGGCGGCACCCGTTCCCCGGTCCGGGCCTGGCCATCCGGATCATCGGCGCGGTCGACCGGGAGCGGCTCGAGCTGCTGCGCCGGGCCGACCTGATCGCCCGGGAGGAGCTGACCGCCGCCGGCCTGGACCGGGGCGTCTGGCAGTTCCCGGTAGTGCTCCTGGCCGACGTGCGCAGCGTCGGTGTGCAGGGTGACGGGCGCAGCTACGGGCATCCCGTGGTGCTGCGCCCGGTCTCCAGCGAGGACGCGATGACCGCCGACTGGTCCCGGCTGCCCTACGAGGTGGTCGCCCGGATCTCCACCCGGATCACCAACGAGGTCGCCGAGGTCAACCGGGTGGTCCTGGACGTGACCAGCAAGCCGCCGGGCACCATCGAGTGGGAGTGAGCCGGCCGGCTCAGGCGGCCGGCGGCGTCGGCGGCTGAGGCGCGGTCCGGGGCTCGGGCTCCGGCCGCACGGTCGGCACCGCCGCCGTGGCCGCGGTCGGCCAGTCGCGCGGGGCCGGCTGCGGCGCCGGGGTCGGCCAGCCGGCCGGGCCGGCCTGGGGCGCGACGCCCGTCGGGTGCGGCCAGGCGGGGGCGTCCGCCGGCTCCTCCGGCATCAGGAACCACATGATCGGGTACGCCAGCGCGGCGAAACCGCCGGTGACCAGGGCCGCCACCGCGAAGACCACCCGGACCAGGGTGGGGTCGACGGCGAAGTACCGGCCGATGCCGCTGGCGACGCCGGCCACCATCCGGTCCGTCGTCGGGCGGCGGAGCTGCTTGTACGGGGCGTGGGGGGTGTGGGTCGAGGTCATGTCTCCACGCTCCGCGCCGGCTGGCCGGCCGTCCTCGGTGACCGCCCCGATCCCTACCCTGATCGATCCCTGAGGTGCCAGCCAAGAGTCAGGAATCTGACTCTTTTCGATACAGGTAACCCAGGGCGGGGAGAATTTAGCTCCGTGACCACCTTGCTGGAGCCGCTCCGCAGGATCGCGGCATACGCAGTCTGTGCTGATTCAGTCGGCCGAGTGTTGCTGGTCCGCGCATCGGGGCGCTCCGGCACCCCCGGCGTGTGGTCCCTGCCCGGTGGGGCGGTCGACCACGGTGAGGACCCGAAGCACACCGTCGTCCGGGAAACCGCCGCCGAGACCGGGCTCTCGGTCGCCGTGTCCGGCCTCGACGACGTGCTCGCCGACATGCGGGCGCTGCCCGACCGGGGCATCACCATCCACACCGACCGGCTGATCTACCGGGTCTCGGTCCGCGGCGGCACCCTCGCCGACCGCGTCGATCGGCCCACCGATCTGGCTCGCTGGGTGACCCCGGAGGAAGCGCGCCGGCTGCCGCTGCGCTCGTTCACCGCGCGCGCCCTCGCCCTGCCCGCCTCCTCGGCCGACATCGTGCCGGACGAGGCCCCCGAGTTCCCGTCCTTCTACGCCGTGCCCGGCCCGGACGGGCTGCACCGGGCGCAGCGCTTCGCCGCGTACGCGGTGGTGACCGACCCGGAGGGGCGGGTGCTGCTCACCCGGGTCTCCGACGGCTACCCGGGGGCGGGCTGCTGGCACCTGCCCGGCGGCGGCACCGACTACGGCGAGCAGCCGGGCGCCGCGCTGATCCGCGAGCTGGTCGAGGAGACCGGGCAGAACGGCCGCCTGGTCGAGCTGCTGGGCGTGGCCAGCCACCGGGACGCCGCCTCGCTCGGCCCGGAGGGCTACCCGATCGACTGGCACGGGGTGCGCGCCTTCTACCGGGTGGTGGTCGACCAGCCGGCCCCGCCGACCGTGTACGACGTCGGCGGCTCCACCTGTGAGGCGCGCTGGTTCGCCAAGGAGGAGCTGGGCGCACTCCCCACCGACCGCCTCACCGAGGTGACGGCCGAGGCCGTGCAGGCGGCCCGGCTCACCTGACCTCCCGACCGGTCGACCGGCACGCCGGCCGCCCGACCGCTAACCTCATGATCGACGGGGTGAG
Source organism: Micromonospora sp. BS32 (assembly GCF_059089345.1). Taxonomy (NCBI): domain Bacteria; kingdom Bacillati; phylum Actinomycetota; class Actinomycetes; order Micromonosporales; family Micromonosporaceae; genus Micromonospora; species Micromonospora sp. BS32. Next base: position 44,586 of record NZ_JBSSHR010000019.1, on the reverse strand, counting down.
GGCGGGAGAGTGGGCGTGCGGGAGCGGCGGCGGATCGGCGCGTACGGGTTCTGCACGGACGACGCGGGGCGGGTGCTGCTGGCCCGTGGGGCGGCGTCCTGCCCGTACCCGGGGGTGTGGCAGCTGCCGGGTGGCGGCGTGGAGCACGCCGAGCACCCGGCGCACGCGGTGGTCCGGGAGTTCGCCGAGGAGACCGGCCTCGACGTCGAGGTGGCCGGGGCGCGGGCCGCGGTGGCCGACGTGGCCACCTTCCGCACCGCCGACGGCGGTCCCGACCTGGCCGTGCACACCGACCGGTTGATCTTCGACGTCCGGGTCCGCGGTGGCGAGCCGCGCCCCGAGCCGGTCGGCGGCAGCGACGCGCTGGCCTGGTTCACCCCGGACGAGGCGGCGGTGGTGCCGCTGATGCCGTTCACCGCCGAGCTGCTCGGCCTGCCGGTCACGCCGCTGCCGGCGGAGCTGCCCCGGCCGCTGCCGCCGGACGCCCCGCCCACCGCCGACCGTCGGCAGCGCTTCGCGGCGTACGGGCTGGTCACCGACCCGGCCGACCGGGTGCTGCTGACGATGATCGCGGCGGGCTACCCGGGCGCCGGCCGGTGGCACCTGCCCGGTGGTGGCACGGATCACGGCGAGCAGCCGGCGGCCGGGCTGCTGCGCGAGCTGGTGGAGGAGTCCGGGCAGCTCGGCCGGGTGGTCGAGCTGTTGACGGTCGACAATCTGCACAACCCTGCCGCGCTCGGTCCCGAGGGCCGGCCGCTGGACTGGCACGCGGTGAGGGTGGTCTACCGGGTCCGGGTCGACCGGCCGGGGGAGCCGGTGGTCACCGAGCAGGCCGGCGGATCGACCGAACGGGCGGCGTGGTTCACATCCGCGCAGGTCGCGGGCCTGCGGCTGACCGAGGTGGCGGCGCTGGCAACCGGACGTGCAGGCCGATAGCACCCGCTCGCCCGGCCAACCGGGGCGGGCTCCGGTACAGTCGAAACAGAGGTTGGCCGGAGAAAACAGGCGATGAGGCCAGAGATGGGAACAAGATAGCGGTTCGCGTGGTTAAGGGAGATATAAGTACCGCCGGCAGCTATCGCCAACCGCCACTTCCTGTGCAATGGTGTACTCCGCTTGAACGGGCTGCCGGGCCAACAGCGGTCCGGCACGAGACAGCCGGACACCCGCCCATCAGGGCGGTCAGCCGATCCGGTGATGGAGGAAACGTGCCGAGAGCCCCATGGCGCCGGCGTCGTACGACTGACAGTCCGCGCCCCGCAGGGCGTCGCTGGGCGGGCCGGTTGCGCCGCAGCAGCACGTTCGCCCGCCAGGTGCTGCTCGTCCGGGTGGGCCGTCGCGACGGCGACCTGCGTGGCGACACCGGGCTGGTGCTTCCCGAGCGCCTCGTCGACCGACAGCGCCGCCGGTACCTGGCCGACCGCTTCGACCGGACCATCGGCCCCGACCGGGCCGAGCTCGAGGCGATCATGCCGGTCAGCCCGGCCGTCGCCCCGACGTCGCCGGTCGACGACGACGCATCGGCGATGTCGATCCCGCTGCTGCCCGGTGCCCGCACCCCGGCCCGCCGGATGAAGTTCGCCCTGGTCAACGCCTGCACCCTGGCCAGCCTGGTGCTCGGCATCAACGCCATCTTCGTGGCGATGGCCGGTGAGGCCCGGGTGGCCGCGCTCCTCCTGATCGCCTGCGTGGCCTTCGACGGCCTCGACGGCGCCCTCGCCCGCAAGCTCGGCGTGGCCAGCCCGTTCGGCGCCCAGATGGACTCGCTGGCCGACATGTGCTCCTTCGGCCTCGCCGCCCCGGTGGTGGTCTACGCCTCGCTCGTCGGCTCGGCCCCCACCGGAGCCGCCGCCGTCGCCGCCGCGCTCGTCGCGGGCTGCGCCGCGATCCGGCTCGCCCGGTTCAACGTCTCGCCCAAGGACGGCCGCTTCTTCTGCGGCGTGCCGACCACCATGGCGGCGGCGGTGCTCGCCCTGACCGTCGCCATCGGGCTGCCGCTGCCGGCCGTCGTGCAGATCGCCGGCGTCGCGCTGCTCGCCTTCGCGATGGTCAGCAGCTTCCCGTACGCGAAGCTCGCCCGCCTGGTCAAGCTGCCCCCGTGGCTCTGGCTGGCCCCGGTGGTCGGTGCGCTGGTCGACATCCGGCTCACCTTCGCCCTCGTGGTGGTGGGCTACCTGGTCAGCGGCCCGCTGCTCTGGCTGCACCAGCGCCGGACCGCCTGACCCACCCGCACGTACGACGAAGGGGCGCCGCGACCGCGGCGCCCCTTCGCGCGTTCGTCACACCCAGCGGGCGATGACCGTGGAGCCGCCGACCACCTTGTCGCCGGGGCCGACCAGCGGCTCGGCGGCGTCCGCCGGCAGGTAGACGTCGGTGCGCGAGCCGAACCGGATCAGGCCGAAGCGCTCACCCCGGGCCAGCAGCGCGCCGACCGGCGCCCGCTGCACGATCCGCCGGGCGATCAGGCCGGTCCGCTGCGCCACCACCACCGTGCCGTGGTCGGTGTCCAGCACCGTGTACGCCGCCACGTTGTGCTCGGCGTCCGGCTTCATCGCGTTGACGAAGCCGCCGTCGGCGACGAAGTAGTCGACCACCTTGCCGGCGACCGGCGCCCGGTTGACGTGCACGTCCAGCACCGAGAGGAAGACGGCGACGCGCAGCCACTCGCCGGCGCCGAAGCGCTCGTCGTGCAGCCGCTGCACCGAGAGCACCTGGCCGTCCGCGGCGGCGACCACGGCGGACGGGTCCTCCGGGACGTCCCGCTGCGGGTCGCGGAAGAACGCGGCGACCGGGGCGGCGGCGAGCGCCGGCACCAGCCACAGCCGGGACTTCGGCCGGGTGAGCCGGGCCAGCGCGGCCAGCCCGAGGGCGATCCCGGCCGCCGCGACGCCGTTGGAGTCGAGGTGCATGCCCCGGGTCAGCGGGACGCTGGACGGCCGGTGCGCCGGGGCCAGCCGGGCGGCCAGCGCGACGTCGGCCGGGGTGAACCGGAGGTGGTGCACCCGGACCGGTGGGGTGTTGCGCAGCACCAGGTCGTTACCGACCCCGTGCAGCACGCCCTGCCGGTCCAGCTCGGCGGCGGCTCCGGCGCTGCGGAAGACCGGCGCGGCGACACTGAGCACGGAGCCGTCGGTGAGGTACTTGGCCAGCCCGTCGATCGTCGTCCGCGCCTCCTCGGCGGTGCCCGTGAACGGCTCGGCCGCGACCACCACCTCGGCGGCGTCCGCCTCGGCGAGGGTGTCGACGACGCGTACCCGGTCGGCGACCCAGCGGCCCTGGGCCGTCACGTGCTCGCGGAGCGCGGCGGCGCCGGTCGTCCCGGCCGGCACCACGGTGAGCGTGTCGCCGGGGAGCAGCGCGTCGATCGCCGCGGCCAGCACCGCGGACTCCGGGGCCGCGCCGACCAGGAGGGCGGTCTTCGGGTCGTTACGCCGGGCCAGCTCGGTGACGAGGGTACGGGCGGCGCGCTCGCCGATGCGGACCGGGCCGGACGGGCCGGGGGTGCGCACGGCGGGGGACTGGGTCATGTCGGACGGGCTCCTGACGGGGTAGAGACGGGCATCGCGGCGGGACCGCCCCCGTGACCTGGTCGGCGCGACCCCGGTCGGGCCGGGCGACCCGGCGGCGCGACCACGGGCGGGACGGCCGGCCGGCGGAGGCGGAATCTCCACCGGCCAGCATACGAGTCCGTGCCCGGCGGCCGCACCGGCGTGCTCAGGCCGGCGGTCGGTGTTCGCCGGCCGGGGGGCCGCTGACCGGGGCGGCCGACGGGAGGCGGGGCATCTCGCGCGTCCGGCCGTCGCCGGGTTCCTCCGCCGGCCCGTCCGGCGCGTCGGCCGGCGGGTCGGAGACGGCCTCCGCGGGCCGGTCGGTGACCGCCCCGGTGGGCCACTCGTCGGCCTCTGCCACCGGCCGGTACGCCGGCTCGGGCTCCGCCGCCGCTTCGTCCGGTCCCCACAACGGGGCGGAGGTGGTCTCCGGACCCTCGATCCGCACGTCGGCGGTCTCCGGGCCGTCCCACCGGTACGGGTCGCCGGTGCCCGCCCGGTCGGGTTCGGCGGCGGGCTCCGGCCCGCCGGCGTCGGCGGGCTCCCGGTCGGCGTGCCGAGCCGTGCGCAGCGCGCCGATCAGGCCGAGCAGACCGACCAGCAGCAGCGCACCGGCCAGGAACCAGCCGACCGGGGGCAGGGCCAGTCCGAGGATCTGGGCGAGCAGCCACCAGGCCGACAACCCGAGGAAGAGCAACCCGAAGGCGAGCGAGACGAGGTCGGTGCGGTGGACCCTCACCGGGTCACCTCCAGATTGCCGGCGTTGACGTGCACGTACAGGCGCAGTTTCCCACCGCCGGCGCCGTCGGCGCCGAGGTCGGTGACCTCCCGGGATCGGCCGTCCGTGCCGGCCGGCCGCTGGCCGAACACCGTGGCGTCGCCGGCCCGCACCTCGGTCACCGTGGTCACGTCGACGTTCGGCGGTACCACCACCGTCCCCTCGCCGAAGTTCACCACCACGGTGATCTCGGCGTCCCGGTTGGTGAAGTCCACCGCGCGCAGGTCCAGGGTGGCGTCGCCGAAGCTGTTCTCGTACCGGGTGGCGAGGGCACGGTAGTCGGCCGGCGACCAGGTCACGGTGCCGTCCACGCCGCGGATCCGGTCGTAGGACTCGGCCACCGTGGCCACCCCCAGTGCCGCGGTGGTGACCAGGCCCAGGGCGATCAGCCAGCGGGCCCGGCCGAACCAGGTGCCGACCAGCAGCCCGAGGCCGATGGTGGCCAGGGCCGCCGCGAAGTAGCCGGCCGCGCCGATCGGGAAGACGTCCAGCAGGTCCAGGACGGCGACCACGCCCAGCGCCAGGAAGATCAGCGAGAAGGTGACCGGTCCCAGCGCGGACCGCTCCCGCGGCCGCTTCGGCGGCTTGACCCTCGGCGGGGCCGGGGGCGGCGGCGGGTACGTCCCCGCCCAGGGGCCGCGCGGGGCGAACGGCGGCCGGTAGCCGCCGGGCGGCAGGGGCGCGGCCACCGGCGGCGCCGGGGGCACGACGGTCGACCCGGCCGGTAGCTCGGCGGTGGCCGGCGTACCCGTCCAGGTGCTCGCCGGCAGCTCGGCGGTACGGGGCTCGGCGGCGGCGAGCGGCGGCGGGGCGGCCGGCGCCGGAGCGAAGTAGTCGGGCGCCGGGTAGCTGACCGGGGGAACCGGTCCGGGCGGCGCGGCCGGCGGTCCGGGGGCGGGTGGCGGTGCCGCCCCGGGCCGGTTGTCCCGGTTGAGCAGCAGCGCCCCACCGATCAGGATGGCGGCACCGAGCAGCACGGCCCGGAACGCGTCGGTGACGATGTAGCCGAAGCTCACCGCCACGAGGATGCCGAGCACGATCACGGTGACCGGGGACATGCTGGATCGGCCGCGGCCGAGCATCGACTCCAGCGGGGAGGCAGTGTCCCCCTCGCCCGGGATGGTCAGCCACGCGGCGACGTAGACGAGCAGGCCGACGCCGCCGAAGAAGCCCAGCACGGCGAGGATCACCCGCCACAGCACCGGGTCGGTGTTGGTGGCCCGGCCGATCGCTGCGCAGACCCCGGCCAGGTAGCGGCCGTCGCGGGGACGGACCAGGCCGTACCGCGAGGTGAAGCCGGCGGCGCCGGACGGTGGGGCGTACCCACCGGGGGGCGGTGGCGGGTCGCCCCCTGCGGGCGACGCCGGCGCCGACCAGGCCGGGCCGGCGGCGGTCGGCGCGGTCGGCGCCCCGGCCGGCTCGGTCGGCCCGGGGCGGGGCGACGGGGCAGCTTCCTCGGTCATGCCTCGATCCTGCTGCGTGGCCCGCCCGAGCGTCCTCAGGACCCGACCCTGACGCCACCCTGAGATCCGGGCGCCCCCGAAGTCGGGGGCGTCCCCGTGGTCGCACGGCTCCGTCCCGTGTGACGATCGGAACCGGCGTCGACACGCACCGTTCGCGCGCCGTGCCGTCCGTGAGCAGGGAGCCTCCGATCAGCACCGTGACCCCGCCGCCCCGCCTCTACCGGGCGCCCGAGCACCGGATGGCCGCCGGTGTGGCGGCCGGCATCGCCGACCACCTCGGCATCTCGGTGCTGCGAGTCCGGGTCGCCTTCATGGTCCTGCTCGGCCTCAGCGGGCTGGGACTGCTGCTCTACGCCGCGTTCTGGGCGGTGGTGCCGCTGCGTCCCGGCGACACCAGCACGCCGGCCCGGCGGGACCTGGCCCAACTGCTGCCCTTCGTGCTGATCGGCCTCGGGGTGCTGCTGGTACAGGTGCTGGTCTTCGACTCCGTCGGCGCGACGGGCACCGCCGGCTGGCTGGTGGCGATCATCGCGGTCGGGGCCGGGGTGATCTGGCACCAGTCCGGGCCGGAGCGCCGCCGGCAGTGGGGCGAGTCGCTGCCGGTGCCGTGGCTCGGCGCGGTGATCGAGGAGAGCGACCGGCGGGCCTTCGTGCTCCGCTTCGTCGGCGGCGGCGTGCTGGTGGCGGTCGGCATCATCGGCGTGGCCGCGGTCTACTCGCCGGTGCAGAACGTCGACGCGGTGGTCAACGGCGTCATCTTCGCGCTGGTCGGGCTGGCCGGCGTCGGGGTGGTGGCGGCGCCGCTGCTCTGGCGGACCTGGAACCAGCTCCGCTCGGAGCGGGAGGGGCGGATCCGGGAGCAGGAACGCGCCGAGTTGGCCGCGATGGTGCACGACCAGGTGCTGCACACCCTCGCCCTGATCCAGCGCAACGCCAGCGACGTCAAGGCCGTACAGCGGCTGGCCCGGGGGCAGGAGCGCTCGCTGCGCAACTGGCTCTACAAGCCGACCGGGTCGCCCACCGAACGGTTCGCGGCGGCGCTGGAGCAGGCCGCCGCCGAGGTCGAGGACACCTTCGCCATCACCGTGGAGGCGGTGGTGGTCGGCGACCGGGAGACCGACGAGCGGGTCGGCGCGCTGGTGGCGGCGGCCCGGGAGGCCCTGGTCAACGCGGCCCGGCACGCCGGTGTGCAGACCGTCTCGCTCTACGCGGAGGTCGAGCCCGAGCAGGTGAGCGCGTTCGTCCGGGACCGGGGGAAGGGTTTCGATCCGGATACGGTGGAGGATCACCGGCACGGCGTCCGAGGTTCGATCATCGGGCGGATGAAACGGCACGACGGCCGGGCGGAGATCCGGTCCGGGCCGGGTGAGGGGACCGAGGTACGGCTGATCCTCCCGATCAGCGGCAGCGGCTCCACGGCGGAAAGGGACAAGTGACATGGCGGAGCAGTCGATGGATCCGGTGGAGGGGACGGCCCCCCGCGCGCAGCGGTTGCGGGTGTTCCTGGTCGACGACCACGCCATGTTCCGGGCCGGTGTCCGGGCCGAGCTGGGCGGGCACGTCGAGGTCGTCGGGGAGGCGAGCACGGTGGCCGAGGCGGTCGCCCGGATCGCCGCCACCGAGCCGGACGTGGTGCTGTTGGACGTGCACATGCCCGACGGTGGCGGGCGGGCGGTGCTGGACGCGATGCGGCGTACCCACCCGCAGGTCAGGTTCCTGGCGTTGAGCGTGTCGGACGCGGCCGAGGACGTGATCGGGCTGATCCGGGCCGGCGCCCGGGGGTACGTCACCAAGACCATCTCGCCGGACGAGCTGACCGCCGCGATCCGCCGGGTGGCCGACGGCGACGCCGTGTTCAGCCCCCGGCTGGCCGGGTTCGTGCTGGACGCCTTCGCGGCCCGGCCGGACGCCCCGGTGGCCGATCCGGAGCTGGACCAGCTCACCAACCGCGAGCGCGAGGTGCTGCGCCTGCTCGCCCGGGGCTACGCGTACAAGGAGATCGCCAAGGAGCTCTTCATCTCGATCAAGACGGTGGAGACGCACGTGTCGAACGTGCTGCGCAAGCTCCAGATGTCCAACCGGTACGAGCTGTCCCGCTGGGCGGCGGACCGCCGCCTGGTCTGATCCGCCGGACCGTCCGGTCACTCCGTGCGCAGCACGGTGAACGCCTCGGCCAGCCGGCCCGGCGGCAGCCCGGCGTTGTCGGCGACGGTGGTCAGCCGGTCGCGTACCCAGGTCTCCACGTCCAGGTGACCGGTCTGGGTGTGGTGCGCCCGCATCGCCGCGATCTTGCGTTCGGTGTGCCGGGTGATGTCGACGGCGTGGTCCGGGGCCGGGCCGCCGGCGTACCAGATCTCCCGGACCACCCACGGCTCCAGCCCTTCGGCGAGCAGGTCGGGGTGGGCGAAGGGGTTGCGTGCGTCCGGGTAGACGGCGCAGGTGGCGGCCTCGCCCACGGCGAGGTGGTCGGGGTGGCTCGGGCCGGACAGGTGCTCCCAGCGGCGCAGCGGCGAGTTGGTGAGCACCCGGTCCGGCCGGAACCGCCGGATGGCGGCGGTGACGTCGCGGCGCAGCCCGAGGGTCGGGGCGACGGTCCCGTCGGTGTAGCCCTCCAGGAAGTCGACCCGGGTGACCCCGACCTCGGCCGCCGCGGCGCGCTGCTCCGCCGCCCGGATCCGGGGCATCCGTTCCCGTGCGGTGTCGTCGAAGCCACCGGCGTCCCCGTAGGTGACGATCAGGTACGCGACCTCGACGCCTTCCTCCACCCAGCCGGCGATCGTGCCCGCACAGCCGAAGTCGACATCGTCCGGATGGGCAAAAACGGCCAGCGTCCGGCGAACGTCGGAGAGGGCCGGCGCGGAGGCGGGGAAGCTCACAAACCCTGAGCTTACGCATGGCCGGCTTGCTGTCTTACCTGCTCAGAGCGGTACGACCAGGGCAGATCATGATCTTCTCTCAAGTATCGGCAACGTGGCAACCAACTAACGGCTTGATAACGGCACCTTCACGTAATGGGCCGGTGGGTGTCACAGTGGCAGCACCTCACCCCTGGCGTGAGGCACCCCGCACGTCCCGCCGGCCACGGCACCGCTCCGCCAGGAGCGCTTCGTGGCCGTCGAGCCTGCGCGGCGCCGAGCGCGAGAGATGGGGTAGCCCGGCGGATCGGTTCCCCGATTTCTCTGCGGTAAAACCGGTGACCTGCGACATCGGGGTCACTGGCGGCATCACCCCCCATACGTGCGTGAAACCCACGACGGAACCAGGTTAGAAAGAGGAGGCCCCTCGGAATGAGAGTCTCGAAGCGGGCGAGCGGCGCCATCGCTGTGGGCGCGGCATTCGCGCTCATCGCGACCGGCTGCTCCAGCGGCAACGGTGACGACACGACCAGCGCCGCCAGCAAGGACGGCAGCATCGTCATCGACGGCACCGAGCCGGAGAACCCCCTGGTTCCGGCCAACACCACCGAGACCGGTGGCGGCAAGGTCATCGACTGGCTCTTCACCGGGCTGGTGGAGTACCCGAACGACGGTGGCGCGCCGCGTAACGCGCTTGCGGAGTCCATCGAGACCAAGGACTCCAAGGTCTACACCATCAAGATCAAGAAGGACACGAAGTTCCACGACGGCACCGTCGTGAAGGCCAAGAACTTCGTGGACGCCTGGAACTGGGGCGCCTACTCGCCGAACGGCGCGCAGAACGCCAGCTTCTTCGCCGACATCGCCGGCTTCGCGGACGTCAACACCTCCGACCCGGACGAGGACGGCCCGAAGAAGGCCCCGACGCCGACCGCGAAGGAGATGAAGGGCCTCAAGGTCGTCGACGACTGGACCTTCGAGGTCACCCTCGAGGCGCCGACCGCCGTGTTCCCGACCAAGCTCGGCTACAGCACCTTCATGCCGCTGCCGGACTCGTTCTTCACCAACCCCGAGGCGTTCGGCAAGAAGCCGATCGGTAACGGCCCGGTGAGCTTCGTGTCCTGGGAGAACAACGTCGCGATCAAGCTCACCCGCTTCGACGACTACTCCCTGCGCGACAAGATGAAGATCAAGGACGTCACCGTCAAGATCTACCAGGACGACACGGCGGCCTACAACGACCTGGTCTCCGGCAACCTGGACTTCCAGCAGCAGGTTCCGGTCTCCTCGCTGGCCGGCGACAAGTGGAAGGCGGACCTGGGCGACCGGGCCATCGCCTCCACCACGCCGTCCACCGGCATCATCGCGTTCCCGATCTACGACGCCCGCTTCAAGAACGCGGACCTTCGTAAGGCGATCTCGCTGTCGATCGACCGCCAGCAGATCACCGACAAGATCTTCTTCGGTAACCGCAAGCCGGCCGACAGCTGGGCCAACCCGCTGACCCCGGGCGCGAAGCCGGGCAACTGCACCGCCTGCAAGTACGACCCGGAGCAGGCCAAGCAGCTGCTGGCCAAGGCCGGTGGCTTCAAGGGCCAGCTGAAGATGTACTACAACGCCGACGCCAGCCACAAGGACTGGATGGAGGCCGTCGCCGGGCAGATCAAGAACACGCTCAACATCGACGCGGTCGCCGTCGGCGTGCCGACCTTCGCGGTCTTCCGCCAGAACATCAACGCCCACAAGATGGACGGTGCCTACCGCGCCGGCTGGCAGCAGGACTACCCGGACGTCGAGAACTGGGTCAACCCGCTCTACGTGACCAATGGCTCCTCGAACGACGGTCTGTACAGCAACCCCGAGGTCGACGCCCTGGCCAAGGCCGCCAGCTCGGCGCCGAGCATCGAGGACGCGCACGCCAAGTTCGCCGAGGCCGTTGCCAAGATCGACCAGGACGTTCCGTCCATGCCGATCTACTTCGGTGGCCAGCAGTCCGGCCACTCCGAGAAGATCAAGAAGATGGAGCTCTCCAACGTCGGTGAGCTCGACATCACCTCCGTCGAGCTCTGATCCGAACGGTCTGACCCCGGGTCGGGCTCGCCTACCGGTGAGCCCGACCCGGGGCCGTTCCGCGAGGGGGTGTACAACATCTCCTCGCAACGTTGTCGCCATCCGTGTGTCGGCATACCCCGCCCGGCGCGCGCCCCCTTGTCAGGAGGACCACCCCATGGGCCGTTATCTGGTGAGACGGCTGCTCCAACTCGTTCCGGTCTTCATCGGTACGACGTTAATGATCTACGCGCTGGTCTGGGCGGTCCCTGGTGACCCGTTCGCCGGCAAGTGCGGCGATCGGGGCTGCCCCGCGAACTACGTCGCCATGATGACCGAGAAGTACCAGTTGGATCAGCCGATCTGGGTGCAGTACGCCACGTACATGAAGAACCTCCTGCAAGGGGACTTCGGCTCGACCTGGACCGGGCGGCCGGTGGGCGAGATCATCGCCACCGCGTACCCGAACACCCTGAAGCTGGCCGCGGTGGCCCTGGCGATCGAGGCCGTGATCGGCCTCACCGCCGGCGTGCTGACCGGCCTGCGCCGCAACGGCTTCCTGGACAACCTGGTCCTGGTCTCCACGCTCTTCCTGATCGCGCTGCCGGTCTTCGTCGTCGGCTTCGTGCTCCAGTGGCTCTTCGGCGTGAAGTGGGGCATCGTCACCCCCACCGTCTCCAACGAGATGCGTCTGACCGAGCTGATCCTCCCGGGCTTCGTGCTCGGTAGCGCGTCCATGGCGTACATCGCCCGGGTGTCGCGCACCAGCATCGCGGAGAACCGCCGGGCCGACTACGTCCGGACGGCCATCGCGAAGGGCCTGCCCATGCGCCGGGTGGTCGGCATCCACCTGCTGCGCAACTCCCTGATCCCGGTGGTGACCCTGCTCGGCACCGACCTCGGTGCCCTGATGGGTGGGGCGATCATCACCGAGGGCATCTTCGGCATCAACGGAATCGGACGCACCGTCCTGCGGGCGATCGTCACCAAGGAGAGCGCTACGGTTGTCTCCATCGTGGTGGTCCTGGTGCTCGTCTATCTCGTGATGAACCTGCTGGTGGACCTGCTCTACGCCGCCCTGGACCCGAGGATTCGCTATGAGTGAGCGCAGCGAACGAATCGTCATTGCAGTGTGCGCGGGCAACCAGCCCTGCGCTGAGCGCAGCGAGGTGCAGGCATGAGTGACCCGAGTGCCGCTTCGATCGTCAGCACCCCCCGTCCGGAGCAGCCGACCGAGATCGGCGCCCCGACCAACGCGGGCCTCCCGGAGAACGCCAAGAAGGAGAAGCCGCGCGGCCTCCTCGGCGACGCGTGGCGGGACCTGCGGCGCAAGCCGCTGTTCTGGATCTCGGCCACGTTCATCCTGATCTTCGTGGTGATGGCCGCCTTCCCGTCGCTGTTCACCTCCGGCGACCCCTACGCCCAGGCGTTGTCGCGCAGCCGGGTCGAGCCCTCCAGCGACGCCTGGTTCGGCTACGACGTGCAGGGCCGCGACGTGTTCGCCCGGACCATCTACGGCGCCCGCGCCTCGATCGTGGTCTCGCTGCTCTCCGTGATCGGCACCATGCTGATCGGTGGAGTGATGGGTATCATCGCCGGCTACAAGGGCGGCTGGGTCGACGGCCTGCTCTCCCGGATCGCCGACATCTTCTTCGGCCTGCCGTTCGTGCTCGGCTCGATCGTCATCCTGACCACGTTCAACGGCGCCACCTCGAACAACACCTCCACGCAGATCATGGGCCTGGTCATCGCGTCGCTGGTGGTGCTCACCTGGCCGGTCGTGATGCGGCTGATGCGTTCCTCGGTGCTGGCCACCAAGGAGGCCGACTACATCGTGGCGGCCCGGGCGATGGGCGCCAGCACCAGCCGGATCATCCTCAAGCACCTGCTGCCGAACTGCCTGGCGCCACTGCTGGTGTACGGGACGATCATGATCGGTTCGTTCATCGGCGCGGAGGCCACGCTGTCCTTCCTGGGCATCGGCCTGAAGAGCCCGGTGGTGTCCTGGGGCATCATGATCAACGAAGCGCAGAACTACATCCGGGTATCGCCCTTCCTGCTCTTCTTCCCCTCCGCGTTCCTCGTCACCGCCGTGCTGAGCTTCGTCATGCTCGGCGAGGCGGTCCGCGAGGCCCTCGACCCGAAGCTCCGATAGGGGAGACTGAGTTGTCCGACATTCTCGTGTCCCAGCAGTCCCGGCCCGGCGCCGACGGATCCGGCCGCCCTTCCGGCCGGCTGCTCGAGGTCGAAGACCTGCGGGTCGAGTTCCGCACCCGGGACGGCGTCGCCAAGGTCATCAACGGGGTCACGTACCACGTCGACGCGGGGGAGACCCTCGCCGTGCTCGGCGAGTCCGGCTCCGGCAAGAGCGTCACCGCGCAGACCATCATGGGCATCCTCGACATGCCGCCCGGGTTCGTCACCGGCGGCCAGGTCCGCTTCCACGGCAAGGACATGCTCAAGATGTCCTCCGAGGAGCGGCGCCGCATCCGCGGCGAGGGCATCGCGATGATCTTCCAGGACTCGCTCTCCGCCTTGAACCCGGTCTTCACCGTCGGGTTCCAGATCGCCGAGCAGTTCCGCATCCGGCGCGGCATGAGCCGCACGGACGCCAAGAAGCGCGCGATCGAGATGCTCGACCAGGTCAAGATCCCGAACGCCAAGGGCCGGTTCAGCAACTACCCGCACCAGTTCTCCGGCGGTATGCGGCAGCGCGCGATGATCGCGATGTCGCTGGCGCTCGACCCCGAGGTGCTGATCGCCGACGAGCCGACCACCGCGCTGGACGTGACCGTGCAGGCCCAGATCATGGACCTGCTCGGTGAACTCCAGCGGGAGCGGCGGATGGGCATGATCCTGATCACCCACGACCTCGGCGTGGTCGCCGATGTCGCGGACCGGATCGCGGTCATGTACGCCGGCCGGATCGTCGAGGAATCCGACGTGTACGACCTGTACGCCAAGCCGGCGCACCCGTACACCCTCGGGCTGCTCGAGTCGATCCCGCGGCTGGACGAAAAGGGCCAGCAGCTCCGGACCATCAAGGGTCTCCCGCCGAACCTGATGAACATTCCGCCGGGCTGCCCGTTCAACCCGCGCTGCCCGATGGCGCAGCCGGTGTGCCGGGAGAAGGTCCCCCCGCTGCTGCAGATCGGCGCCGGTCGGGCCAGCGCCTGCCACTTCGCCGAGGAGCTGGTGAACCGTGTCTGAGAACATTCTCGAAGTACGTGACCTGGTCAAGCACTACCCCGTCACCCAGGGGATCGTGTTCAAGAAGACCGTCGGCCAGGTCAAGGCCGTCGACGGCGTCTCCTTCGACCTGCGGGCCGGCGAGACGCTCGGCGTGGTGGGCGAGTCGGGCTGCGGCAAGTCGACGCTGAGCCGGGTTCTGATGAACCTGGAGAAGCCGACCGCCGGCAGCGTGCACTACAAGGGTCGGGACATCTCCAAGCTCTCCGGTTCCTCGCTGAAGGCGATGCGCCGGCAGATCCAGCTGGTGATGCAGGACCCGTACACCTCGCTCAACCCGCGGATGACGGTCGGCGACCTGATCGGCGAGCCGTTCGAGATCCACTCGGAGGTGGCGCCGAAGGGCAGTCGCCGGGACAAGGTCAAGGAACTGCTCGACCTGGTCGGCCTCAACCCGGAGCACATCAACCGGTACCCGCACCAGTTCTCGGGTGGCCAGCGGCAGCGCATCGGCATCGCCCGGGCGCTCGCCCTGCGGCCGGAGATCATCATCTGCGACGAGCCCGTCTCGGCCCTGGACGTCTCGATCCAGGCCCAGGTGATGAACCTGCTGGAGAAGCTGCAGACCGAGTTCGGCCTGTCGTACGTCTTCATCGCCCACGACCTGTCGGTCGTGCGTCACCTCTCCGATCGGGTCGCGGTGATGTACCTCGGCAAGATCGTGGAGATCGGCACCGAGGACGAGATCTACGAGCGGCCGACCCACCCGTACACCCAGGCGCTGCTCTCGGCGGTGCCGGTGCCGGACCCGACGCTGCGGGACAACAAGGCGATCATCCGGCTCACCGGTGACGTCCCCTCGCCGATCAGCCCGCCCTCGGGCTGCCGGTTCCGCACCCGGTGCTGGAAGGCGCAGGACATCTGCGCCCAGCAGCCGCCGCTGCTGGAGATCCGGCGGGGCTCGGACCACCCGAGCGCCTGCCACTTCGCCGAGAAGCGGGAGATCGTCGCCACCCACGGGGCGTGACACCGTCCGGACCGCCTGCCGCCGTCAGCCCGACGGTGGCAGGCGGTTCGCCGTTTCCGCCCCCGGCCGCCTCACAGCGGGCCGCGGCCCGCCCGCAGCAGCAGCAGCGCGAGCTGGGTGCCGTCGGCCCCGAGCGCCTGGCGGAACCGCTCCAGGATCTCCCGCTCGCGGGAGAGCACCAGGCGGGTGCCGCCGGAGGCCATCCGGGTCGCCCCCACCTCCTGGGAGAGCGCGGCCCGCTCCTGCCAGAGCGCGATGATCGTGCGGTCGATCTCGTTGATCCGCTCCCGGATGGCCACGATCCGCTCGGCCGCCGCCGCGTCGTCGGTGCCGGTGCCGGTGCCGGTGCCGGTGCCGGTGCGGGCGGTCGCCGCCCCGTTCGCGTCGCTGCCGGGCCGGTCGTCGTCACGCGCCAGGCTGCCGCTGGACTCCACCACGTCAGTCATCATCGTCGTACCCCTCGGGTGTCGGGCCCGGTGCCCGGATCCCGGGACGAAAAAGCCCCGGGCTCTCCGAGCCCGGGGCTTTCGCAGGTCTGAACGATCAGGCGCGACCTACGGCTGCCGGACTCCCGGTGCCGTAGTAAAAGTAGAAGCGCGCCTCGATCACGTCGTCGAGTATGCCGACCGGTGGGCCGGCCGCGCAAGGATTCCGGCCAACCCGTGGGACGCGGCGCGGCCCCGGGGAGCCGGGACCGCGCCGCGTCGACGTCAGCTCAGCCGAGCCTGGAGATCCGGTCGGCCGGACCGGGCGCGACCGGGGCGCCGGCGCCCAGGTACGCGACGAGGGCGTCCACGTCGAAGCCCCTTGCCGTGGTCCGGCCGGTGCCGGCCTTCAGGTCGGTGAACCCGTCCCCGCCGTTGGCGAGGAAGTCGTTCGTGGTGACCCGGTAGCTGGCCGCGGCATCGACCGGTGCGCCGTTCAGTGCCAGCGCGCTGACCCGGGAGCCCGCCGCGGCGCTGCTGTCGTACGAGTAGGTCAGCCCGGCGGAGACCTGGAGGATCCGCTGGGTGGTCTGCCCGTTCCAGCCGACGAACTGCTGCTCCAGCACGCTCTTGAGCTGCGTGCCGGTGAGCGTCTGGGTGACCACGAGGTTGTTGAACGGCTGGACGGTGAAGGCCTCGCCATAGGTCACCTCGCCCGGCGCCTCGCCGCCGGCCGACGCCCCGTACGACAGGGACGCCCGGATGCCGCCCGGGTTCATCAGGGCCAGCTGCGCCCCATCGCCCCTGGTGTACGCCAGCTGCGCGTCGGCGATCACGTCACCGAGCGGGCTCTCGCCGCTGGGCTTCGCGTCCCGGACGATGTCCGCGCTGATCCTCCCGACCACCTTGTTGGCGATCGGGGCGACCGCGGCCCGGTACTTGTCGGCCAGCGCCCTGGCGCCCGGGTCGACCAGCTCGGGGTTGCGCGCGAAGACGCCGGGCGCGGTCTGCTGCCAGCTGCCGTCCGGGTTGCGGACGCCGTTCTCCACGATCACGTTCTTCGCGGTGATGCCGGTGAACCGGCCGGTGCGCCGGTCCAGCGAGTAGTCGACGTCGGTGATCAGCTGACCGTTGCTGCCGGCGCTGGTGACCACGCTCTGCGTGCCCGAGGAGTTCGGCAGCGAGCAGGAGTAGAAGCGGTGGGTGTGCCCGGAGACCACCAGGCCGAACTCCGGGCGCAGGCCGCGGACGATGTCCACGATCGGGCCGGAGAAGTTGGCGCAGTCGGAGACGCCGGGGGTGCTCGGGGGCGGCGACTGGGCCCCGCCCTCGTGCACCAGCAGCACCATCGCCCGGACGCCGAAGAGCTTGAGCAGGCCGCCCCACTTGTTGGCGGTCTCCACCTCGTCCCGGAACTCCACCGAGGTGATGCCGGCGGGGTTGACGATGCCCGGGGTGCCCTCCAGGGTGACGCCGACGAAGCCCACCGGCACACCGCCGACGAAGCGCACGTCGATCGGGGGCAGGATCGGCAGCTTCGTCTTCTTGCTGATCGTGTTGGCGGCCAGGTAGGTGAACTTCGCGCCGGCGAAGCCGTCGCCGTCGGCGCAGCCGTCGACCGGGTGGCAGCCGCCCTTGTCGATCCGGATCAGCTCGTCGACGCCCTCGTCGAACTCGTGGTTGCCGACCGAGCTGATCTCCAGCCCGACCTCGTCCATCAGTTCGATCGTCGGCTCGTCGTGGAACGCGGCGCTGACCAGCGGGGTGGCGCCGATCAGGTCGCCGGCGCCGACGGTGGTGGTCTTCCGGCCCTCGGCGGCCGCCTCGGCGCGTAGCTTCTTGAGCCAGGTGGCGAGGTATTCCACCCCGCCGGCGGGGGTGCCGTTGACCGTGGCGCCGCTGCCGCCGGGTGGGTCGATGGCGCCGTGGAAGTCGTTGTAGCTGAGGAACTGGCCCTTGATCTCGCCGCCGGTTGCGGAGGCGTACGAGACGGCGACGGGGGCCAGGCCCGCCGCCGGGACGTCGGCGGCCGGTTGCGGTCCGGGCCGGCCGGTGACGGGCAGGGTGGCCACGACGGCCAGGGCGAGGGCCGGTGCGGCGAGGTGGCGCAGCAGGGCCCGACCGCGCGGACGCGGTTGACTCATGATTGTTTCTCCCAGGTCGGGTACGGGGGAGGAGCCGGGGTTTTCACCGTCATCGTTCCGGCTGGGGGACGAAGGCGCCAGAGGGGACTCCGTGACAGGTTCGTCTCACCTCGCACCCGGGCGTGCGCGGGCGGGAAGTGTCCGGCCGGCGGCATAGACTCGCCGTGCGATGCATCCTCTCTTCGACATCCCCGCGTCCCCGCCCGCGCCCGAGCCCGCCCGCACCCCGCCGCACCGGCCCGGGTCCGGCCCGGCCCGGCTGGATCCGCAGGCCCTGGTCGAGGGCCTCAACGGCCCCCAGCGGGACGCGGTGACCCACGCCGGCTCCCCGCTGCTGATCGTGGCCGGTGCCGGGTCCGGCAAGACCCGGGTGCTCACCCACCGGATCGCCTACCTGCTCGCCGCGCGGGACGTGCACCCCGGCGAGATCATCGCGATCACCTTCACCAACAAGGCCGCCGGTGAGATGAAGGAGCGGGTCGCCCACCTGGTCGGCCCGCGCGCCCGGCTGATGTGGGTCTCCACCTTCCACTCCGCCTGCGTGCGGATCCTGCGGGCGGAGCACGAGCACGCCGGGCTGAAGTCCACCTTCTCCATCTACGACGCGGACGACTCGCGCCGGCTGATGCAGATGGTCGCCCGCGAGCTCGACCTCGATCCGAAGCGCTACCCGGCCCGGGGGCTCGCCGCCCAGGTCTCCAACCTCAAGAACGAGCTGGTCGACCCGGAGGAGTTCGCCGGCCGGGCCAAGGGGCCGAACGAGCGGGCGCTGTCCGAGGCCTACACGCTCTACCAGCGGCGGCTGCGCGAGGCGCACGCGCTGGACTTCGACGACCTGATCATGACGACGGTGCACCTGCTCCAGTCGCACCCCCACGTGGCGGAGAGCTACCGCCGCCGGTTCCGGCACGTGCTGGTGGACGAGTACCAGGACACCAACCACGCGCAGTACACCCTGATCAAGGAGCTGGTCTCCGGCACCGAGGGGATCGAGCCGGCCGAACTCTGCGTGGTCGGCGACGCCGACCAGTCGATCTACGCGTTCCGCGGCGCGACGATCCGCAACATCCTGGAGTTCGAGCGGGACTTCACCGACGCCCGGACGATCCTGCTGGAGCAGAACTACCGCTCCACCCAGACCATCCTCAACGCGGCCAACGCGGTGATCGACCGGAACACCTCCCGCAAGCCCAAGCGGCTGTGGAGCGACGCGGGGGCCGGCGAGCAGATCGTCGGGTACGTCGCCGACACCGAGCACGCCGAGGCGGACTGGGTGGGCCGGGAGATCGACCGGCTGGTCGACGACGGCGAGACCCGCCCCGGCGACGTGGCGGTCTTCTACCGCACCAACGCCCAGTCCCGGGTCTTCGAGGAGGTGTTCATCCGGGTCGGCCTGCCCTACAAGGTGGTCGGCGGGGTGCGCTTCTACGAGCGCAAGGAGGTCCGTGACGCGCTGGCCTACCTGCGCGCCGTGGTCAACGACGACGACACGGTCAGCCTCCGCCGGATCCTGAACACCCCGCGTCGGGGCATCGGCGACCGGGCCGAGGCCTGCGTCGAGGCGCTCTCCGGCCGGGACCGGATCTCCTTCGGGGCGGCGCTGCGCCGGGCGAAGGACGCGCCGGGCATCTCCACCCGGGCGGCCAACGGCATCGGCGACTTCGTCGCGCTGCTCGACGGCGCCCGCGAGCTGGCCGAGACCGGCACCCCGGAGGAGGTGCTGGAGGCGCTGCTGACCCGCTCGGGCTACCTCACCGAGCTGGAGGAGAGCCTCGACCCGCAGGACGCCGGCCGGGTGGACAACCTCCAGGAACTGGTCAGCGTCGCCCGGGAGTACACCGAGCGGATCGAGGCGCTGGGGGAGGAGGGGGAGCGGGCCACCCTGGCCGGCTTCCTGGAGCAGGTGGCCCTGGTCGCCGACGCCGACCAGATCCCCTCCGACGACCCCGACCACCAGGGGGTGGTCACCCTGATGACGCTGCACACGGCGAAGGGCCTCGAGTTCCCGGTGGTCTTCCTGACCGGGCTGGAGGACGGCGTCTTCCCGCACCTGCGCTCGCTGGGCGACACCCGCGAGCTGGAGGAGGAGCGCCGGCTGGCCTATGTGGGCATCACCCGGGCCCGGCAGCGGCTCTACCTGTCCCGGGCGGTCACCCGCTCGGCCTGGGGGCAGCCGTCCTACAACCCGCCGTCGCGGTTCCTGGAGGAGCTGCCGCCGGAGCTGGTCCGCTGGGAGCGCACCGAGGGGTCGTACACCTCGTGGGCCGGCGGGGGTGGCGGCGTCGGCGGCCGCGCGGACCGCGCGCCCGGCGGGCGTGGCGGCTTCGCCGGGGGTACGCCGAAGGCGGCCCAGCTGGCGAAGCGGCTCGGCGTGGATGGCAGCCGACTGGCGACCGCCAGCGAGCTGCCGCAGGCGCCGAAGGTGTCGGCCGGGGACCGGGTCAACCACCAGCGTTACGGGCTGGGGCGGGTGCTCGCCGTGGAGGGGCACGGCCCGGGCGCCCGGGCGCAGATCGACTTCGGCGAGCAGACCATGTGGCTGGTGCTGCGGCACGCCCCGATCGACAAGCTCTGACGACGAGGGGCCCGGCTCCGGCGAACCGCCGGGCCGGGCCCCTCGTGTCGTCCGTGGGCGGTCAGCAGCCCACGTCGATGCCCCGGGCGCGCAGGAACGGCGCGGGGTCGATCTGGTTCCACATCTGCCCCTGGTGCACCTCGAAGTGCAGGTGCGGGCCGGTGGAGTCGCCGGTGGAGCCCTCGTAGCCGATCACCTCGCCGACGGTGACCTTCTCGCCGACGGTGACCTTCAGGCTGCTCTGGTGGGCGTAGTGGGTCAGGTAACCGTTGCCGTGGTCGATGAAGACGGAGTTGCCGTACCCGTCGCCGGCGTCGCCGGCCTTCACCACGGTGCCCGCCGCGGCGGCGTGGATCGGCGTGCCGGCGGGCATCGCGAAGTCGATGCCGGCGTGCAGGGTGCCCCAGCGCTGGCCGTAGCAGGAGGTGATCTCGGCGCCCGGCATCGGGATCACCCAGCTCGGCTTCGGCTTCGGCGTGCTGGTCCTGCGCACCGTCGGCTTCGGGGCGGCCTTGCGCGTCGGGGTCGCCGACGGGCTCGCGGAGGGGCTGCCGGTGGTGGGGCTCGGGGTGGCCGACGGGCTGAGCGGGGTGGCCGACTCGCGGGCGGAGCGGTCGGCGCGCGAGTCGGCCTCGGCCCGCGCGGCGGCCTCGGCGCGGGACTGGGCGTCCAGCGCGACGGCGGTGGTGGCCGGGGCGTCGTCGCGGTCGAAGGCGATCGACGAGGCGCCGGCGAGGCCGAGGCCGACCAGCGCGACCGCACCGAGGGCGAGGGCGCGCCCGCCGAGGCGGGGCCGCCGACGGTGCCGGGCCGGGGCCGCCTGGGTCGTGTCGTTCCGGGTGGAGCTGTCTTTCTGCACGGCGGACCTTCACACACTCAGGGGGACGGGACCCGACCATCCTGGGTGTGAACCGGCCCGGCGCCGGGTAGGGGTACCAGCGGGTAATCGGGAGCGCGGTCGACTGCTGTCCGAATTCGCCCCTTGTCGGGGATTGCGCCCTTATGTGTGATCATGTGGCCCAGTGGCACCGCTCACATCTCGGACTGTGACCCACCAGACTTCGGGCACGAAAAACCGCCCGGATCGATCGATCCGGGCGGTCAACAGGCGTTACGCAGCGTCAGGACGCCGCTGCTTCGCTGTAATATGCCTCGACTTGCAGCTTGATGTCCACTCCGCGGTCCTGGAGCCACGGCACCGGGTCCAGCGGCTGCCCCTTGACATGGATCTCCAGGTGCAGGTGCGAGCCGTACGAGTGGCCGGTGTTGCCGACCAGGCCGAGTTGGTCGCCGGCCTTGACCTGCTGCCCCTCGTGGACGCTCACCGAGGAGGAGTGGCCGTAGATGGCCTCGCTGCCGTCGGCGTGCTGGACGATCACCGCGTAGCCGTAGCCACCGAACCAGCCGGCCTTGGTGACGGTGCCCGAGTGGATCGCGACGAACGGGGTGCCCTCCGGCGCGACCAGGTCGATGCCGGTGTGCAGCTTGCCCCAGCGCATGCCGTACGGGGAGTTGAAGTCGTAGCCCTGCAACGGCAGCAGCCACGGGTCCTGCTCGGTGGACTCAGCCTGTGCGCCCCGGTCGTTGTCACGGGTGGCGCGTTCGGCGGAGTCGGCCCGGGCGGCCGCGTCCTGGCTGGTGATCGAGGCCTGCTTGAGCTCGTCGAGGACCGACGGGCTGACACTCTTGGCGTCCGGGAGGGCGCCCGCGCCGAGCGCGACGACGCCGGCGCCGACGAACGCGGTCGTGACGACCGCCGCGTAGCGGCTCCGCGGGGGGGTGGGTACGCGGCGGCGGCCGCGATATCTATCGGGCTCAGACGACAGGCGCTGGCGCACGCACACCCTCCGTTGTCGGGGATCCGATGCGACCTCGAACCGTTCGGTGAAGCTCTGTCGAACGTCCGGGGCCACGTCGTCACCCGTCCGTGGACCTGATGACAACCGTGGACACGTTAGCCAACCCCCGCTCCCGTCACAAGCGGAAGCGCCGAACCGGCGTTTCTTTCTGTCCCTTCCCGTCCGCCTTTGTCACAGCTCGTCCCCCGGACGGCTGTCCCCGAACCTGTCCGTTCGTCGCGCAGAGTGACCGTTCGGCGGAGGTGTCCGGCTTCCCGCGGAGGGGGTGGGGCGGTAGAGGACGTGGCCCGGATTTCCCGCCCCCGCCCGGTCGGGTTACCGTTCGTTCAGGTGGGAAGTCGCGGAGCCCGTGAAAGGTGTGCGCTGATGAGCTCTCGTATCCGGGTCGTCGTCGCCAAGCCCGGCCTGGACGGCCACGACCGGGGCGCCAAGGTGGTCGCGCGTGCCCTGCGTGACGCCGGCATGGAGGTCATCTACACCGGCCTGCACCAGACCCCCGAGCAGATCGTGGAGACCGCGATCCAGGAGGACGCC
The DNA here is from genome assembly GCF_059089345.1 of Micromonospora sp. BS32. Classification (NCBI taxonomy): domain Bacteria; kingdom Bacillati; phylum Actinomycetota; class Actinomycetes; order Micromonosporales; family Micromonosporaceae; genus Micromonospora; species Micromonospora sp. BS32. The sequence continues at coordinate 22,140 of NZ_JBSSHR010000019.1, read as the reverse complement.
GACGCGGTCGGCCTCTCGGTGCTCTCCGGCGCGCACATGACCCTCTTCCGCCGGGTGCTGGAGCTGCTCGGCGAGCGGGACGCCCGGGACATCGTCGTGTTCGGCGGCGGCATCATCCCGGACGCCGACATCCCCGAGCTTCAGCAGCTCGGCGTCGCCAAGATCTTCACCCCGGGCGCCACCACCCAGTCGATCGTCGAGTGGGTCCGGGAGAACGTGGCCCAGGCCGTCGCCTGACCGGCGACCCGGTCCGTCCGGCACGAGTGGCGGTGTCCCCGGTCGGGACGCCGCCACTTCGCGTCAGGTGCGTCGGGACCGGAACGCGGGCAGGGGGAAGGGCCGGACGCACCCCTCACACGCCCGGCCCTTCTATGCACGATGCCCCGCCGCCACCCCTCGACCGACAGGGCATCGGCCGCTCCCGTCCTCGCGCTGCATCAGCGCTCCGACATCAGACTCAACGACGCCCTCATCCAGGGGTTACGCGTCTTCCGCGACCGTTCCCGGCGGGCCGGCCGACCGCCGTGGCCGCCCCGGCGAGTCGCGGACGGCGCGCTGTGCATTACCGCACACCGCGCACCCGCTCGGTTGCCCCCGGTGCGCATCTCGCTAGGCTGCGGCCACGGCCTGTTTGAACTGATGACAGGCGTCAACGGAGTTTCCACAACGCTGGTGGCGGCGCGACGGCGCGCCGCGGAGACGGGACGGGACGCGCAATCGTGGACCTGTACGAGTACCAGGGGCGGGACCTGTTCGAGCGGCACGGGTTGCCCGTGCTCGCCGGCGGCGTCGCCACTACCCCGGAGGAGGCCCGCGCGATCGCCGAACGCCTCGGCGGTCGGGTGGTCGTCAAGGCGCAGGTGAAGGTCGGCGGCCGAGGCAAGGCCGGCGGCGTCAAGCTGGCCGAGGGCCCGGATGAGGCGGTGGCTCGCGCCACCGACATCCTGGGCATGGACATCAAGGGTCACACCGTCCACAAGGTCATGATCACCGTGACCGCGGACGTGGCCGAGGAGTACTACTTCTCGTACCTGCTCGACCGGGCGAACCGCACCTTCCTCTGCATCGCCAGCGTGGCCGGCGGCATGGACATCGAGCAGGTCGCCGCCGAGACCCCCGACAAGGTGGTCAAGGCCCCGATCGACGCCGTCAAGGGCGTCGACGAGGCGAAGGCCCGCGAGATCGTCACCGCGGCCGGCTTCCCGGCCGAGGTCGCCGACCAGGTCGTCGAGGTCGCGGTGGGGCTGTGGCAGGCCTTCGTCGCCGAGGACGCCACGCTGGTCGAGGTGAACCCGCTGGCCAAGACGGCCGAGGGCAAGCTGCTGCTGCTCGACGCCAAGATCACCCTGGACGAGAACGCCGGCTTCCGGCACCCGGACCACGAGGCCCTGGTCGACCAGGCCTCGGTGGACCCGCTGGAGCAGGCCGCCAAGGAGAAGGACCTCAACTACGTCAAGCTCGACGGCGAGGTCGGCATTATCGGCAACGGCGCGGGCCTGGTCATGTCCACGCTCGACGTGGTCGCCTACGCGGGCGAGCGGCACGGCAACGTCAAGCCGGCCAACTTCCTCGACATCGGCGGTGGCGCGAGCGCCGAGGTGATGGCGAACGGCCTGGAGATCGTCCTCTCCGACCCGGCCGTGAAGAGCGTCTTCGTCAACGTCTTCGGCGGCATCACCGCCTGCGACGCGGTCGCCAACGGCATCGTGCAGGCGCTGGCGCTGCTCGAGCAGCGGGGCGAGCAGGCCACCAAGCCGCTCGTCGTCCGCCTCGACGGCAACAACGCCGAGGCCGGTCGGGCGATCCTCGACGGCGCGAACAACCCGCTGATCCGGCGGGTCGACACCATGGACGGCGCGGCCGAGCGGGCCGCCGAGCTGGCAGCTGCGGGGGTCTGACGATGGCTATCTGGCTGACCAAGGACTCGAAGGTCATCGTTCAGGGGATGACCGGTTCCGAGGGTTCCAAGCACACCCGGCGGATGCTCGCCGCGGGCACCAACGTGGTCGGCGGCGTGAACCCGCGCAAGGCCGGCACCACGGTCGACTTCGACGGCACCGAGCTGCCGGTCTTCGCCTCCGTCGCGGACGCGATGAAGGAGACCGGGGCCGACGTCACGGTCATCTTCGTGCCGCCGCAGTTCACCAAGGGCGCCGTCGTCGAGGCGATCGACGCCGGCATCGACCTCGCCGTGGTGATCACCGAGGGCGTGCCGGTGCACGACACCGCCGCGTTCTGGGCGTACAACGTGGACAAGGGCGAGCGGACCCGGATCATCGGGCCGAACTGCCCGGGCATCGCCTCGCCGGGCGCCTCCAACGCCGGCATCATCCCGGCCGACATCACCGGCTCCGGCCGGATCGGCCTGGTCAGCAAGAGCGGCACGCTGACCTACCAGATGATGTACGAGCTGCGGGACATCGGCTTCTCGACCTGCGTCGGCATCGGCGGTGACCCGATCATCGGGACCACCCACATCGACGCCCTCGCCGCGTTCGAGGCCGACCCGGAGACCGACGCCATCGTGATGATCGGCGAGATCGGCGGCGACGCCGAGGAGCGGGCCGCCGAGTTCATCAAGGCCAACGTCACCAAGCCGGTCGTCGGCTACATCGCCGGCTTCACCGCGCCCCCCGGCAAGACCATGGGGCACGCCGGCGCGATCATCTCCGGCTCGGCGGGCACTGCCGAGGCGAAGCAGTCGGCCCTGGAGGCCGTCGGCGTCAAGGTCGGCAAGACCCCGACCGAGACCGCCAAGCTGATGCGGGAGCTGATGTCCGGCCGCTGAGCCGGCAGGCACGTACGAAGGGGGTCGGCCCGTGGGGTCGACCCCCTTCGCGCATTCTGTCCAGGTCACCCGTTTCCCGGGTAGCCCGGCGACGGCACGGTCAGCCCCGGGTCTGCCAGTAGCCGGAGGCGACCTCCTCGGTGGACAGGCAGGTGACCGTCGAGTTCACGCTGCCGGCATAGCGCCAGACGCCGTACCGGGTGGTGTACGACGTGGAGCCGGTCTTGTAGCAGCGGGCGACCGCCCGGAACTCACCCGGGTAGCCGTAGCCGCAGTACACCGAGTAGGTGTTGTAGTCGTAACGCCCGGAGCACCCGCTCACCGCGGCCTGGGCGGACGTGGCGGGCACCAGGACCGCCGCGGACATCAACCCGGTGACCGCGATGGCGCGCAGCTTCTTCTTCATGTCGGTCATCAGACTCCTCCTTCAGGCCCCGCTCGTGACGGTGCCGCTCGCCGAGCCCGGCCGAGCCGCTCCCGGTGAGGAATCGGCGCTGTCGACCGGATGCGTCAAGCCTGGGGGGAGGTCCTTTACTGTTCGCTATCCATTGACTATCCCCGATTCCGCTCTCGCTCCACCAGGCAGTGCGCGCATGATCGGCAGGGCACCCATCGTCACCCGTCTGTATTAGGCTCGGCCGCAGCAACGGGGAGGCAGTGTGCAGTTTCGCGTTCTTGGGCCTGTTGGTGTCGCGATCCGGGAGAGCGTGGTCGAGGTCGGGCAGCCGCGACATCGCGCACTACTGGGCTATCTCTTGCTCTACCGCAACGATGCCGTCGTCACCGAGCGCTTGATCCGGGCCCTGTGGGGCAGCGCGGAGCCGAAGTCCGCGCGTACGCAGATCCACATCATGGTCTCCGTACTGCGGCGCTGCCTGGAAGCGAACGGCATGGGCGAGGTGGTCCGCAGCGTGCCGGGCGGATATCGCGCACAGGTGCGGCACGAGGCGGTCGATCTGGCCGTGTTCGACGACCAGCTCACCGCAGGGCGTGCCGCGGCCGAGCGGGGCGACTGGGCGGACGCCGCCCGCCGTGCCCGGATCGCGCTGACGCTGTGGGAGGGGGAGCCGTTCGCCGGGGTCAAGGCGGCGTACGTGACCGCCGCCCGACGCAACCTGCGTCAGCGGTGGTTGGACGCCTACGAGGTGGTGGCCGAGAGTGAGCTCCACCTGGGCAACCACGAGGCCCTCATCTCCGAGCTCGGCTGGCTGGTAGAAGAGCACCCCACCAGGGAACGGCTGGTTCGTCAGCTGATGCTCGCGCAGTACCGGGCGGACCGCAGGGTCGACGCCCTCGCCACCGCGCGGTGGTGGCGGTCAGTCCAGGTGGAGCTGCAGGGCCTCGATCCCGGGAACCGGTTCGTCGCACTGGAGAGATCCATCCTCGCCAACGACGTCGCGTCCCCGCGGACCCGGCCCCTCGGGGCGGTACGGGCCCAGGTGTCGGGGGCCGCCTGAGCCCAGTCGGCTGCCGCGGCGGCTTGCCGGGTCGCTCGGCGGCGGGGGCCCGCCCGAAGCCGGGCCCGCCGTCGCTCAGTCGTTGTTCCAGAGCGGGTACGTCCCGCTGGCCCGCCAGATCGCGGTGCCGATGATGTTGATCACGCCGAAGGCGATGGCCAGGTAGCCGAGCACCGGCGACTGGCCGTACCGCTTGGCGTCCCGGACCGACAGGTAGCCGAAGACGATGCCCAGGACGCCGCAGCAGATCAGACCGAGGACGATGCCGAGCACCCCCCAGAGCGTGGTGCGGTCCCTGCCCGCGGCGGGTGGCGGCGGGGGCGGCGGGGGCGGCGGGTACGGAGCGTTCACGGCTTCCTCCCAGCACTCGATGCCACGACTTGAGTCGCGTCCTGCGCCGAGGCTAGACCGGATCCGGCCCCGAGGGCCGTGGATCACGGAACTCGCCGGTGCCACACCGCCCCGGCGGGCAGCCGCAGCCCGCGCGGCGTGCCAGAGTAGACCCGATGTCCTCGGTCACCCCTGATCAGCCGCGCCGCCCCGCCGGCGTCCGCGCCGACGCGCGGCCGCCCGGCCGTGCCGCGCCGGGTCCCCGGGTGCCTGCCCCTCGCCGGCCGGAGCCGTCCCGGGGCCGAGCGCCGCTCGTCGTCGCCGCCGGGGTCGCCGCCGCCTGGGCCGCGCTCACGTCGTACCTGCCGGTGGCGCTGGTGCTGGCGCTCGCCCAGCTCAGCGAGGACGCCGCCTCGGTGACCGGCGCGCTGCGCGCCGGGCTGGCCGGCTGGCTCCTCGGCCACGGCGTGCCGTTGCAGACCCCCGCCGGCCCGCTCGGCCTCGCCCCGCTGGCCCTCTCCGCCCTCGCGCTCTGGCGGCTCACCCGCGCCGGGGTGCACACCAGCCGGGCGATCGGCGCCCGCGGCGGTCGCTCGCCCCGGCAGGCGCTCATCGCCGCCGGCGCGGTCGGGGTCGGGTACGCGCTGTTCGGCGTCCTGGCCGCACTGCTGGTCGGAACCGGCGGGCTGCGGGTCTCCCCGGTCCGCGCCGGGATCACCTTCGCGCTCTTCGGTGCGCTCGCCGCGCTGGTCGGGGCGGTCCGCACCACCGGGGTCGCCGGTCTGTTCGCCGACCGGGCGCCAGCGGTGCTGCGCGACGGCGTCCGGACCGGCCTGGTCGCCGGTCTGCTGCTGTTCGGCGCCGGGGGCGGTGCGGCCGGACTGGCCGTCGCGACCGGCGGTGGCGACGCCGCCGACATGATCGGGGCGTACCGGACCGGGGTGGCCGGGCAGGCCGGCATCACCCTGGTCAGCCTGGCCTACGCGCCGAACGCCACCGTCTGGTCGACCGCCTACCTGCTCGGTCCGGGCTTCGCCGTCGGCACCGGCACGGCGGTGCGTACCAGCGAGGTGTCGGTCGGCGCGCTGCCCGCCGTACCCCTGCTCGCCGGCCTGCCCAGCGGCCCGGCCGACGGGACGGGCGCGGCGCTGCTCGCGGTGCCGGTGCTGGCCGGGATGGCGGCCGGGTGGCTGCTCGCCCGGCGGCTGCCGCGCCCCGGGACGGAGGGCGCGGAGCGGGGCTGGGCGGCGCTGCTCGGGCCGGCCGCGCTCGCCGGCCCGGTGGCCGGCCTGCTCGCCGGCCTCGCCGCGGCGGCCTCCGGCGGTCCGCTCGGCGGCGGGCGGCTGGCCGAGATCGGGCCGGTTCCCTGGCAGGTCGCGGCGGTAGCCACCGCCGTGGTCACGGTCGGCGCCGTGCTCGGGGGCGCCGCCGCCCGGGTGGTCGCCCGGCCGGCGACGTCGCCCCGGCCGCCGCGCGCCCGCATCCCGGCCGACCCGCCCCCGGCCCGCGGCTGACCCGGCGGTACGACGAAGGGGCGCCCCGGTCGGCCCGGGACGCCCCTGTCGCAAGCGGGGTCAGTAGCTGCCCGGCATGTTGATGCTCAACGCGACGGCCACGATCTGCAGGATGCCGAAGAGCAGGCCGACGCCGCCGCAGATGAGGCCGGTGAGGGCCTGGCTGCCGTTGTTCGCCTCGCCCCGGGCCGCCTTCTGTCGACCCAGCCAGCCGGTGACCAGGCCGGCGATGCCCAGCGGGATGCCCAGGTAGCAGCAGGCCAGCGGGATCGACGCGATACCGAGGATCATCGCGACCAGGCCCAGGGTGTTCTGGCCCTGGGTCTGCGGGTACCCGGCGCCCGGGTAGGTCGGCACGCCGTAGGGCTGCTGGCCGTACGGGTCCTGGTACGGCTGCTGGCCGTATGGCTGGCCCGGCGCGGGCTGGCCGTAGGGCTGGCCCGAGGTCGGCTGCCCGTACCCCGGCTGCCCGTACCCCGGCTGCCCGTACCCCGGCTGCCCGTAGGGCTGCCCCGAGGTGGGCTGCCCGTACGGCGCCTGCGGCTGCTGGCCGTACGGGTCGTGCGGCTGCTGGCCGTACGGCGGCTGCGGCTGCTGGCCGTACGGCGGCTGCGGCGGCGCGGCGTACGGATCCTGCGGCTGCCCGTACGGTTGCCCCGAGGTGGGCTGCTGACCGTACGGGTCGTGCGGGGGCTGCTGACCGTACGGGTCCTGTCCGGGCTGCATGTGGCGGCTGCTCCTCAGTCGATGATCGGTCAGTACGTGCTGTTGTCGGAGCCCATCATGCTGCCGATGCCACCCACGAGGCAGCACACGAGGGAGATCACCCAGAGGGCGATGCCGACGATCAGCGCCCACTTGGACCACTTCTTCGACTCGGCGGCGGCGGCCTGCGCGCCGGCGTAGTCGCCCTGCTGGATCAGCGGGTTGACCTTCGAGGCGTTGATGATGGCCGGGATGGCCAGCGGCCAGCAGAAGAAGATGGCGACGATGGACATCGTCATGTTGTTGTTGATCGGCTGCTGCTGCGGGGCGTGGGGGTAACCGGGCTGCATCGGGGCTCCTCGTTCGGACGGCACAGTCCGTGCCGGATCATCGGTGAAGGGTGCGGCGGCGGGCGTACGCCGGCCACCGAGCGACCGGCAGCGTATCGCGCCGGCGCCAGCCGGGAGATCACCCGAATCGCCGCTGCCCGATCGCTGGGCGTCCCGACCTGCCCGATAGGGTTGGCCGCGTGACCGAGCCCGCGTCCGTCGCCCGCCTCGTCGTCCTCGTCTCCGGTTCCGGCAGCAACCTCCAGGCGCTGCTGGACGCCGCCGCCGACCCCGCGTACGGGGCGCGGGTGGTGGCCGTCGGCGCGGACCGGGACGGGATCGCCGGCCTGGACCGGGCCGCCGCCGCGGGCGTGCCGACCTTCGTCGACCGGCTCAAGGACCACCCGACCCGGGAGGACTGGGACGCGGCGTTGACCGCGCACGTCGCCGAGCACCAGCCGGACCTGGTCATCTCCGCCGGCTTCCTCAAGCTGGTCGGGCCGCGGTTCCTGGCCGCCTTCGGCGACCGCTACCTCAACACGCACAACACCCTGCTGCCGGCGTTCCCCGGCATCCACGGCCCGCGCGACGCCCTCGCCTACGGGGTGAAGGTCACCGGGGCCACCCTCTTCTTCGTCGACGCCGGGATGGACACCGGGCCGATCGTCGCCCAGGTCGCCGTGCCGGTACTGAACGACGACGACGAGGCGACGCTCACCGAGCGCATCAAGGAAGCCGAGCGCCGCCAGCTCGTCGAGCAGGTCGGTCGCCTGGTCCGTGAAGGTTGGACGATCACCGGAAGAAAGGTCACGGTCCCGTGAGTTCCACTCAGGACGAGCGCCGCCCGATCAGGCGGGCCCTGGTCAGCGTCTACGACAAGACCGGTCTGGTCGAGCTGGCCCGAGCCCTGCACGAGGCCGGGGTGGAACTCGTCTCGACCGGCAGCACCGCGTCGACCATCTCCGGCGCGGGCCTGCCGGTGACTCCGGTGGAGCAGGTGACCGGTTTTCCGGAGATCCTCGACGGCCGGGTGAAGACCCTGCACCCGAAGATCCACGGTGGTCTCCTCGCCGACCTGCGCAAGGACTCCCACGCCGCCCAGCTCGACGAGCACGGCATCGCCGGGATCGACCTGCTGGTCTCCAACCTCTACCCGTTCCAGGCCACCGTCGCCTCCGGCGCGAGCCAGGACGAGTGCGTGGAGCAGATCGACATCGGCGGCCCGGCGATGGTCCGGGCGGCGGCGAAGAACCACGCCTCGGTCGCGGTGGTGACCGACCCGGCCGCGTACCCCGCGTTGCTGGCCGCGCTCGGCGCCGGCGGCTTCACGCTGGCCCAGCGCAAGGTGCTGGCCGCCCGGGCGTTCGCCGTCATCGCCGAGTACGACGTGGCGGTCGCCGAGTGGTGCGCCCAGGAGCTGGCCCCGGCGGACGACTGGTGGCCGGAGTTCGCCGGCCTGACCCTGCGCCGCCAGGCGGTGCTGCGCTACGGCGAGAACCCGCACCAGCACGCCGCCGTCTACACCGACCCGTCCAGCCCGGCGGGCCTGGCCCAGGCCGAGCAGCTGCACGGCAAGGAGATGTCCTACAACAACTACGTCGACGCGGACGCCGCCTGGCGGGCCGCGAACGACTTCCCGGACCAGCCGGCGGTGGCGATCATCAAGCACGCCAACCCGTGCGGGATCGCGGTCGGCGCGGACGTGGCGGAGGCGCACCGCAAGGCGCACGCCTGCGACCCGGTGTCGGCGTTCGGCGGCGTGATTGCCGTGAACCGCCCGGTGAGCGTGGAGCTGGCCCGGCAGGTGGCCGAGATCTTCACCGAGGTCGTGGTCGCCCCCGGCTTCGACGAGGGCGCCGTGGAGATCCTCCAGGCCAAGAAGAACATCCGGCTGCTGCACGCCCCGGCCTTCGACCCGCTGCCGGCGGAGTGGCGGCAGGTCACCGGCGGCGTACTGGTGCAGCTGCGGGACAAGGTCGACGCCGAGGGCGACGATCCGGCCAATTGGAGGCTGGCCACCGGTGAGGCGGCCGACGAGGCGACCCTGCGGGACCTCGCCTTCGCCTGGCGGGCGGTCCGCGCGGTGAAGAGCAACGCCATCCTGCTGGCCAGGGACGGCGCCACCGTCGGGGTGGGGATGGGTCAGGTCAACCGGGTCGACTCGGCCCGGCTGGCGGTCGATCGGGCCGGCGCCGACCGCGCCCGTGGCTCGGTCTGCGCCTCGGACGCGTTCTTCCCGTTCGCCGACGGCCCGAAGATCCTCATCGACGCCGGCGTGGGCGCGATCGTCCAGCCCGGCGGCTCGATCCGCGACGAGGAGACCATCGCCGCCTGCAAGGAGGCCGGCGTGACGATGTACCTCACCGGCACCCGGCACTTCTTCCACTGATCCCACCCGCAGCCGTCGAGCATGGAGTCGTGGAGGCCGACACATCGGCCACCGCGGCTCCCTGATCGACGCCGATCGGCGGGCTGAGCGGGGCGAAAAGGTGGACCGGCGGGCCGTTGCCCGCGGACAAGCGTTGTTGCTAGCGTAAGGCCGCCCGGCGATCCACCCTCCCCAATTCGCTCCGCCGCCCTTCCCCTCGCGCGACCGCCCACGGTCGTCCGCCGGGAACGCGCCGGACATCCCGTACCGGCAGGTCCGCCATGCGCATGGTCGAACGGTTGACGTCCGTCGCCGTCGCGCTGGCGTTCGTGCTGGCGGGGCTCGGGGTGCCCAGCTGCCCGGTCGGCCACGACGCCGACCACGGTCCCGCCGGGCATCACGCCCCGGTCGGCCACGTCCGGGTCGACCCCGCCACGGCGGTCGCCCGACCGGATTCCGTAGCCACGGACCGGGCCGGCAGCGGTACCAGCGTTCTCGTCGCCGCCCCCTGCGCCGACCACCGGAGCGCGATCGGCGTCGGCGACGGGCCGGACGACCAGACGCACCGGGTGCTGTCGGCGGCCGGTGTCCCGCCGCGCGCGACGCCGGTGGTCACCGGCTACCGGCAGCCCGCGCACCCGCTTCCGCCCCGGGGCGCCACCGGCAGCCGGGCGCCACCCGCGCGTACCGCCTGACCCGTCGTCCGCCGCCGCCCGGCGATCCGGCCCCCGACTCCGCCTGCGCGGACCGGCCCGCCGGACCCGTCCGCCGCCGCCGACCCGGGTCGCCACGACCATCCCCACGACCACGGACGTGTGCGGGACGATCCCCGCCGCCGCGGTTCTCCTCCGCCGGGCCACCCTGCCCGGCACCCCTTGAATCCTGGAGGATTCGCATGTCGAAGTTCCGCTGGCGCAAGCCGGCGACAATCGCGGGCGCGCTGGTGCTGACCGCCGCGCTGGGTGGCGTCGCGGCCACCAACCACGAGGTACAGGAATTCCTCGGTCTGGCCGAGGAGCCGGGCGCCAACCTGCCCTGGCATCCCCGGGAGTTCGCCGAGATGGCCGCCGGGGAGAACTCCGAGGAGGCCGGCGAGGAGGCGTTCGAGGCCCGGATCATCGCCGAGCAGTTCGCCCAGGCCCGCTCCGCGCCCGGCATCGTCGCGCCGGGGGCGTACTCCAACGCGTTCAGCCAGCTGGGCGGCCTGCCGGTCACCAACGGCAGCTGGCGCGAGGTCACGAAGATCAAGTACGACGGTGACGACCCGCGCTACCGCGACTACGCCTCCAACTCCTCCGGGGGCGCGGGCCTGCAGACCGGCCGGATCACCGGCCTCGCCGCCGACAACAGCGGCTACGTCTACGCGGCCGGCGCGGACGGTGGCGTGTGGCGGTCCTCGACCGGCGGCGGGAGCTGGACGCCGATCACCGACCAGCTGCCCACCCTGTCCAGCGGCGACGTGGTGCTCGCCACCGACGGCTCCCTCTGGTACGCCACGGGCGAGGCGAACACCGGCGCCACCTCGTACGTCGGTGCCGGCGTCTACCGGCTCGCCAACCCGAGGACCGGCCGGTTCGCCGCATCCGACCGGGTCGGCGGCACCGAGCTGGAGAGCTCGGTCATCAACAAGCTGCGCTTCTTCGACGGCAAGGTCTGGGCCGCCACCAACCGGGGCCTCTACTCGCACTCGATGGCCAGCGGCTCCGGTGCGTGGAAGTTCGAGTGGGCGCCGAACCCGAGCTACCTGCCGGGCGGGGCGAACGCGGGCACGGCCAACGCGGCGTACAAGAACATCGTCAACGACGTGGCCGACGACCCGCGCAACCCCAGGCACGTCGTGGTGGCCTCGGCCTGGCGGTCGGGGGACAGCTACAACGGCTTCTACGAGACCGCCGACTACACCGCGGGCGGCTGGGCCAAGGTCAACCCGACCGGCTCCATGCCGGCCGACGACATCGGCTACGTGACGTTCGCCTTCTCCGCCGACGGCGGCAAGCTGTACGCGATCAACCAGTCGCCGAAGCTGCTGAACAAGCCGGCCGGCAACGTCAACAGCTACCTCGACGGCATCTACGTCTCCAACAACGGCTCGCCCGCCGGGCCGTGGAGCAAGATCGCCGACTCGGCGAAGCTGGGCAACTCCGGTTCCGCGCTCAAGCAGACCGTGATCGGCAAGGGCTACGGACCGGGCATCCAGGCCTGGTACAACCAGTTCCTGACGGTCGACCCGGCCAACCCGAACCACGTCTGGGCGGGTCTGGAGGAGGTCTACGAGTCGACCGACGCCGGCGCGAACTGGAAGACCGTCGGTCCGTACTGGAACTTCGGCTTCTCCTGCTGGAACATCAGCGACGCGCAGAACACGTGCAACAAGACCACCCACTCCGACCAGCACTCGGTGGCGGTCGGCAACGGGTTCGTCTACGTCGGCAACGACGGCGGCATCTACCGCCGGCCGGTCAACGGCAAAACCGACAAGGAGGGGCACGCCACCGACTGGCAGAGCCTCAACGACGGCACCATCGACGCCCTCCAGTACTACTCGGTCTCGGTGGGCAGGGACCCGGCCAAGGCCGGCACGGTCGTCTCCGGTGGTCTGCAGGACAACGGCGCCTCGGTGCTGCGCGCCGGCGACACCGTGATGGGGTCGAACTTCGGTGGTGACGGCGGCGACTCGCTGGCCGACCCGGCCAACGGCTGCCGCCAGGTCCAGGAGTACACCAACCTGGCCATGCGGTCGACCGAGAACTGCAACGCCAACCCGGGGCCCGGCACGGCGGAGACCTCCACCTCGCGGGACATCCAGCCGTACACGTCGTCCCCGGGTGACGAGCCGGCCCGGTTCATCGCGCCGTTCGCGGCCGACGACCACGACGCGAACACCTGGGTCGCCGGTGGCCAGCACGTCTGGGTGAACACCAAGGGCTACGCGATCGCCGACGGCAAGGGCTGGCGCAACGTCTTCGACCTTGGCGCCGGCCACACCGCCACCTCGGTCGCGGTCTCCGGCGGCACCGCGTACGTCGGCTGGTGCGGGCCGTGCAACAACTCGGGCTTCACCCGGGGTGTCGCGGTCGGCAAGGTCAACGACCCGGCGAGCTGGCACCAGGTCACCCTGCCGGGTGACTTCCCGAACCGGTTCGTGCAGGGCGTCGGCGTCGACCCGGCCAACGGGGCGCACGCCTTCCTCGCGATCAACGGGTTCTCCCGGCGGTTCACCGAGGGCCCGGGCGCCGGTGTCGGCCACGTCTACGAGACCACCGACGCGGGCGCGACCTGGAAGGACGTCTCGACGAACCTGCCGGACGTGCCGGCCAGCTCGGTCAAGGAGCTGCCCAACGGCGCGCTGGTGCTCGCCACCGACCTGGCCACCTTCTACCGGGCGCCGGGCGCCACCGGCTGGCAGCGGCTCGGCACCGGCCTGCCGCTGACCGTCGGCATGGACGTCGAGTACCACGCGGCCGACAACTCGCTCTACGTGGCCACCCACGGCCGCGGCATCTGGGCGTTCAACCTGGCCCAGCTCTGAGGAGTCGTCCGGTCCGGCCCCGATCCGGCCGGACCGGACGGCATCGGTTCGGCCCCCGTCGCCGACCGCGCGGCATCGGTCCCTGATCGAGCCGCACGTCGGGAGGCCTCGTCCCGCTCGGGACGGGGCCTCCGTCGTACCCGGTCCCGGTGGGCGTCAGGCCCTGGTCCGGCGTGCCGGTGTCCCGTCGGCGGCGCGGTGGGCCCGGCGTAGCAGGACGATGCTGGCGACGAGCACGACGGCCAGCACGCGAGCGGTCCACGCCAGCGCGGGGGAATCGACGTCATCGCTGAGGCCGAGCAGCACGGCGATGACACCCGCTCCGCGGATGTCGTCGGAGGTGCTCAGGACCGCCGCGGTGGGCATCGCCAGCATCGAGATCATCAACATCGCCGCCGACAACCGGCCGGGCAGGCCGACGTGGTGGGGCAACCGCTGGAACATGTGCACCGAATAGCCGGCCATCAGCAGGAGCAGCGCGACGATGGGGCCGCCGAGCACACCGGCGATGACCGAGCCGAACATGATCAACGCAGCCTGGACGTGCAGCAGGTGCAGCGGCACGGCCACGGCGAGCTGGGCGACACCGACCCCGGCGACGAGGCCCATGTGCAGCGCCGCCCGCACCAGCCGGCTGCCCGGATCGGACGCGCCCGGCCCCGACCGGGCCGCCCACAGGGCGCCGAGCACGCCGAGGACGAGCAGCGGCATCGGCCAGAGGATCATCATGTCGGGCGCCACGCCCGGGTCGGGCAGGACCGCGACGACCGCGGTCATCGCGAGCGCCAGCGCCGTCTGCGACGTGATCGCCCACACCAGCACCGGTGCCCGCCAGTTGCCCTTGACGTCGCTGCCGAAGTTCTGCAGGCTCGGCCGCGCGCCGCGGATGGCGCCGGTGGTGCGGATGTTCTTGGCAGGGGTCACCGGGCCATTGTGTACAGCGGCCACAACCGGCCGGCGGCGGAGGCGCCCTCCGAACGGGGACGGGGTCTCCGCCGCACGCGGCGTCAGGCGACCGGGCGCAGGTCGGCGAAGTGGCAGGCCGACGGGTGGGGGTCGGCGGCGCGGGGAACCGTGGGCGGGTCCTCGCGGGCGCAGACCTCCTGGGCCTTCCAGCAGCGGGTACGGAAGCGGCAGCCGGACGGTGGCTCGGCCGGGCTCGGCACGTCGCCGGTGAGCCGGATGATGTTCCGGTCGTTGCGGGCGTCCGGGTCGGGCACCGGCACCGCCGAGAGCAGCGCCTGGGTGTACGGGTGGGTGGCCCGCTCGTAGATCTCGTGCTCGGTGCCGATCTCCACGATCCGGCCGAGGTACATCACCGCGACCCGGTCCGAGATGTGCCGGACCACCGACAGGTCGTGTGCGATGAAGATGTAGGACAGCCCGAACTCGTCCTGGAGCTTCTCCAGCAGGTTGATCACCTGGGCCTGGATGGAGACGTCCAGCGCGGAGACCGGCTCGTCGCAGACGATCACCTCGGGCCGCAGGGCGAGCGCCCGGGCGATGCCGATGCGCTGCCGCTGGCCGCCGGAGAACTGGTGCGGGTAGCGGTTGACGTGCTCCGGGTTGAGCCCGACGACGTCCAGCAACTCCTGCACCCGCTTGCGCTTGCTCCCCTTCGGGGCCGCGTCCGGGTGGATGTCGAACGGCTCGCCGATGATGTCGCCGACCGTCATCCGCGGGTTCAACGAGGTGTACGGGTCCTGCATGACCATCTGCATATTGCGGCGTACCCGGCGCAGCTCCGCCCCGGAGGCCTTGAACAGGTCCTTCCCCTCCAGGGTGGCCCGACCGGAGGTGGGCGTCTCCAGCCGCATCAGCAGCCGGGCCAGGGTGGACTTGCCGCAGCCGGACTCGCCGACGATGCCCAGCGTCTCGCCGCGGCGCAGCTCGAAGCTGACCCCGTCGACCGCCTTCACCGCGCCGGTCTGCTTCTGGAAGATCACGCCCTGGGTGATCGGGAAGTGCTTGACCAGGTTGTCGACGGCGAGGATGGTCTCGCCGCGGACCTTGGTCGGGCTAGCGGGCGCTGTCATCACGGACCTCCTGCGCGAAGTGGCACGCGCTGGTCCGGCCGTCGCCGAGGACCAGGTCGTGCGGCACCTCGTCCACGCAGACCTGCTGCACGTACGGGCACCGGGGGTGGAACGGGCAGCCGGAGGGGATCCGCATCAGGTTCGGCGGCAGCCCCTTGATCGTGGAGAGCTCCTGGCCGCGGACGTCCAGGCGCGGGATCGACTCCAGCAGACCCTTGGTGTACGGGTGGGCCGGCGCCCGGTAGAGCGAGCGGACGTCGGCGTGTTCGATGATCCGGCCGGCGTACATGACGGCGATCCGGTCCGCGACGCCGGCGACCACGCCGAGGTCGTGGGTGATCAGGATCATCGCCATGTTCAGATCGCGTCGCAGGTCGGCCAGCAGGTCCATGATCTGGGCCTGCACGGTGACGTCCAGCGCGGTGGTGGGCTCGTCGGCGATCAGCACCTTCGGGTTCATCGCCAGCGCCATCGCGATCATGACGCGCTGCCGCATGCCGCCGGAGAACTGGTGCGGGTAGTCGCTGATCCGCCGGGCCGCGTCCGGGATCTTGACCAGGTCCATCAGCTCGATGGCGCGACGCCGCGCGTCGGCCCGGGACATCTTCTCCCGCTGGCGCAGCGTCTCGCCGATCTGCCAGCCGACCGGGAAGACCGGGTTCAGCGCGGAGAGGGCGTCCTGGAAGATGATCGCGATCTCTTTGCCGCGCACCTGCCGGCGCTGCTCCTCGGGCAGGGTGAGCAGGTCCCGGCCCTGGTACAGGATCTGGCCGGAGCGGATCACCGCCGGGGGAGTGTCCAGGATGCCCATGATCGCCTGGGCGGTGACCGACTTGCCGGAGCCGGACTCGCCGAGCACGGCGAGGGTCTCCCCGGCGTCGAGGTGGTACGACACCCCGTTGATCACCCGGGCCACGCCCTCGCCGGTACGGAACTCGACGTGCAGGTCCCGTACCTCGAGCAGGTGGCCGGCCGGCGGGGTGGGGGAGGCCGGCGTGGGCTGGACGGCTGACTGGGTCATGAGGTCACCGCAGCTTCGGGTCGAAGGCGTCGCGGATCGCGTCGCCCAGCATGATGAAGGCGAGCACGGTCAGCGCCAGGAAGACGGACGGGACGATCAGCGGGGTCGCCGACTCGCGCAGGTGCACCCGGCCGGCGTCGATGTCGATGCCCCAGGAGATGGTCGGCGCCTTGAGGCCGATGCCGAGGAAGCTCAGCGTCGCCTCGGCCGCGATGAACGAGCCGAGCGCGATGGTGAGCACCACGATCGCCGGGGCGAGCGCGTTGGGCAGGATGTGCCGCCACATGATCCGGCCGTTTCCGGCGCCGAGCATCCGGGCTGCGGCCACGTAGTCCTGCTCCTTGGCGGTGATCACCGAGGAGCGGACCACCCGAGCCGCGGTGGTCCAGCCGAGCACCGCCAGTACGAAGATCACCGCGAAGAGCCGGACGTTGTCGCTGCTGGTGCTCACCCGCTTGAGCAGCACGATCGCGGCGAGCAGCAGCGGGATGCCGAGCACGATGTCGATCACGCGGGAGAGCACCGCGTCGATCCAGCGGCCGAAGTAGCCGGCCAGCATCCCGACGACCAGCGCGATGATGCCGGTGATCAGCGCGGAGAGTGCGCCGACCAGCAGCGAGGCGCGGGCGCCGTAGACGGCCCGGGCGTACGTGTCGCAGCCCTGGAAGTCGTACCCGAAGATCGCCCCGCCGGACGCTCCGGCGTGCTGCCGGGAGAGCACGCAGTCGCGCGGGTCGTTGGCGGTGAAGAGCGAGGGCACGGCGGCCATCGCGGCGACCAGCACGACCAGGGTCAGGCTGATCCAGAAGATCGGGTTGCGGCGCAGGTCGCGCCAGGCGTCGCCGGCCAAGCTGCGCGGCTTGTGCGGCGCGCCGACCTGGTTGGGTGCCCCGGGCTCGCCGGACACGCCCCGCCGCGCGGCCTGATTCTCCGTCGCGGCGACAGTCTCGAAGTCACTCATGCCCGCACCTCGCTCCGCTCGGTGCGGCCACGAGCGACCGAGCACGCTGCGTTGATGGTTCGTTCGCTGCGCTCACTCATAGCGGATCCTCGGGTCGAGTACGGCGTACAGGACGTCCACCACCAGGTTGGAGATGAGGTAGACCACGACGAGCACGCTGACGATGCCCACCACCAGCGGGCCGTCCTCGGTGCGGATGCCGCGGAACAGGTTGAAGCCGACACCGGGGATGTTGAACACGCCCTCGGTGATGATCGCGCCGCTCATCAGGTTGCCCAGCTCGACACCGAGGAAGGTGATCACCGGGATGAGCGAGTTGCGCAGCACGTGGACGCTGACGATCCGCCGGCGCACCAGGCCCTTCGAGCGGGCGGTCCGGACGTAGTCGGCGCGCAGGTTCTCCGCCACCGAGGTACGGGTCAGCCGCAGCGCGGTGGCCAGCGAGAGCGAGCCGAGCACGATGCCGGGGAGCAGCAGCGCGTACAGGTCGGGCTCGGCGCCGGCGGTGGGCGGGAAGAGCTGCCACTTCACGCCGAGGAAGTACTGCGCCAGCGGGGCGAGCACGATGGTCGGGATGCCGAGCACGAGCAGGGTCAGCACCAGCGTGGAGTTGTCGAAGATGCTGGCCCGGCGGATGCCGGCGAGCACCCCGGCGGTGACGCCGACGAGGATCGTCACGGCCATCGCGATGAGCGCCAGCTTGACGGTGACCGGCCAGGCGGCGGCGAGGATGTCGCCGATCTGGCGGCCGGTCAGTGACTGCCCGAGGTCGCCCTGCAGCAGGTTCTTGATGTAGTCGAAGTAGCGGTAGAAGAAGCCACCGACGCCGGTGGCGTCCAGGTGGTACTTCTCCGTGAGGTATGCCCGCTGGGCGGCGGTGACCGGGCGTTCGCCGGCGAGCGCCTGGATGGGATCGCCCTGGCCGGCGAACATCAGGGCGTAGACGATCAGCGTGGTCCCGAAGAAGGCGAGGACCATCTGGAGCAGACGCCGCAGAACGAAGCGGAACATACTTGGCAGTCTCTCTGAAAACGGGCGAAGACGGGGCGGGTCGGGCCATCGTCCGCCGATGGCCCGACCCGTCGTACCGGTGTTACTTGACGGCTTCGATCTTCAGCAGGTCGACCCGGTCGAAGAGATCCATCTCCACGTTCTTGACCTTGGTCGAGTGTCCGAAGTTGTTCTGGCCGAACCGGAGCGGGATCACCGGCATGTCCTTGGCCAGCAGGTCCTCCGCCGCCTGGTACTTCTTGATCGCCTCTTCCTCGGTCGGGGCGCTGGCGCCCTCGGCGAGGAGCTTGTCGAACTGCGGGTTGCTGTAGCCGTAGTAGTTCGACGAGCCGTTGGTGCTGTACAGCGGGCCCAGGTAGTTCTCCATGGACGGGTAGTCCATCACCCAGCCCATCCGGAACAGGCCGACCGGCTGCTTCGCCTTGAGCTTGGTCAGCAGATCCGCGAACTTGGGCTCGGCGGTGCCGACGCACTCCACGCCCAGGTTGGCCTTGAGCTGGTTGCAGGTCGCGTCGATCCAGTCCTTGTGGCCGCCGTCGCCGTTGTACGACAGCTCGATCTTGGACGGGCCGCCCGCGGCCTGGTACATCGCCTTGGCCTTGGCCGGGTCGAACGTGCCGGCCTCGCCGATGGTGTTCTCCCGGTAGCCCGCCACGACCGGCGAGACGAAGGAGCGCGCCGGCTGCTGCGAGTCCTTGAAGATCGACTTGGTGATCTCGTCCCGGTTGATCGCCATCGAGATGGCCTTGCGCACCTCGGGCTTGCTGAACTCCTTCTGGAACGTCGGGAAGGAGAGCACCTGCAGCGACGAGGCCGGGCTCTGCTGGAACCGGTCACCCAGGTCGGTGCCGGCGGTGGACAGGTTCTCGGTCGGGATCGTCTTGATCACGTCGAGGTTGTCCGAGAGCACGTCCGCGTACGCGGCCGTCGGCTGCTGGTAGATGCGGAACTCGACGCCGCCCACCTTCGGCTTCTCGCCGGGGAAGGCGTCGTACTTGGCGACCTCGACCTTGGCGTCGTGCTGCCAGGAGCCCTTCATCTTGAACGGGCCCTGACCGATCGGCGCCTGCTCGTAGCCCTCGGCCAGCACGCCGGGGGCCGAGAAGGCCACCTTCGGCAGGGGGTAGAAGGCCGTGTAGCCGAGCATCGTCTTGAACTCGCTGTACGGCTCGGACAGCGTCACGGTGAAGGTGAGGTCGTCGACCTTCTTCAGCCCGGAGAGCGTCTTCGCGGTCGGCTTCTCGCCCTGCAGGGCGTCGTAGCCGGCGACCTTCTCGAAGAAGTAGCTCGAGTTCTGGCCGTTCGGGGCGTACGCGCCGTAGTTCCAGGCGTCGATGTAGTTCTGGGCGGTGACCTTCTCGCCGTTGTGGAAGGTGTAGCCGTCCTTGAGCTTGATCGTCCAGACCTTGTTGTCCGACGACGTCACCGACTGGGCCGCCACCTCGAAGGGCTTGTTGGCCTTGTCGTAGTCGACCAGCGGGCTGAACAGGGCGCTGAGCACCTGCGAGCCGCTCGTCTCGTTGGTGTTGGTCGGCACCAGGTGCTGCGGCTCGGCGATCTCGATCCGCACGGCCGCAGTGGGGTCGCTCTGACCGGATCCGCCATCGCCGCCCGAGCCGCAGGCCACCAGGCCCAGGGTCACCGCGAGCGGGAGAGCGGTCCAGGCAGCCAGCCTACGAACTCGCATTGAGACTCCTCATCTCCTCACGCTGCGCAGTCAGGCCCGGCGTTGGGTGACGCTGCGCAACAATCGGCAACGGTAGGTCGCCGGCCGTCCATTCGACAACGAGAGCGTTGCGAACCGGTAACAGCTGGGCCACCCCGGTCTTGTCGCCGGCCGAGCCATCTGCTATCAGGAGCTCCTCGTTTCCGCAGGCCGAGAGGGGCTGAGCGGGGGCCTTACCGGCCCGGTCGCGCACTCCGGCTCCGGTCGGGGCGTCTCGGCAACAGTGTCCGCTCTGTGCCGCTTGATGATTAACTGTCCGTCCCAATATGTGGCATGACCCACAGTTCACTACTGTCGGTGACTAAACCCACGTAACGGAAAGTCACCGTCTGCTGTCGGCGGCTCGACGGGCTGCGGCCGTGAGACGATCAGGGCGTGACGGCGACGATCCTGGACGGCAAGGCCACCGCGGCGGAAATCAAGGACGAGCTGCGGACGCGGGTGAAGGCCCTCGCCGAGCGCGGCGTCACCCCGGGCCTGGGCACGGTCCTGGTCGGCGCCGACCCGGGCTCGCAGGCGTACGTCAACGGCAAGCACCGCGACTGCGCCGAGGTCGGCATCGCCTCCATCCGCCGGGAGCTGCCCGCCGACGCCACCCAGCAGCAGGTCGACGACGTGCTCGCCGAGCTGAACGCCGACCCGGCCTGCCACGGCTACATCGTCCAGCTCCCGCTGCCGGCCCATCTGGACACCCAGCGGGTGCTGGAGCTGATCGACCCGGACAAGGACGCCGACGGCCTGCACCCGGTGAACCTCGGCCGGCTGGTGCTCGGCTACGACGCTCCACTGCCCTGCACCCCGCGCGGCATCGTCGAGCTGCTCCGCCGGTACGACGTCCCGCTGCGTGGCGCCAAGGTGGCGCTGGTCGGCCGGGGCAACACGGTGGGCCGCCCGCTCGGCCTGCTGCTCACCCGACGCAGCGAGAACGCCACCGTGACGCTCTGCCACACCGGCACCCTCGACCTCGCCGCGCACACCCGCGCCGCCGAGATCGTGATCGTCGCCGCCGGGGTGCCCGGGCTGCTCACCGCCGAGATGGTGACCCCGGGCGCGACGGTGGTCGACGTCGGCATCACCCGGGTGGTCGGGCCGGACGGCAAGGGCCGTTACACCGGCGACGTGGACCCGGAAGTGGCCGAGGTGGCCGGCAAGGTGGTCCCGATGCCCGGCGGCGTCGGGCCGATGACCCGGGCCATGCTGCTGACCAACGTGGTGGAGCGCGCCGAGCGCGACTGATACCGGACGGCCGTGACATCCGCCCCATCCCGGCGATGGCCGCCGCCCCTGGCCCGATCGGTGCCAGGATGACTGATACGGTCCGGAAAACCGACTGGTATCAGGGAGTGGGACGACCATGGGTAAGAAGGTCACTGTCGTCGGGGCCGGCTTCTACGGCTCCACCACCGCACAGCGCCTGGCCGAGTACGACGTCTTCGACACCGTTGTGATCACCGACATCGTGGAGGGCAAGCCGGCGGGTCTCGCGCTGGACCTCAACCAGTCCCGCGCGGTCGAGGGCTTCGAGACCAAGGTCGTCGGCGTCACCACCGGCCCGAACGGCGAGGGCTACGAGGCCATCGAGGGCTCCGACGTCGTCGTCATCACCGCCGGCCTGCCGCGCAAGCCGGGCATGAGCCGGATGGACCTGCTGGAGACGAACGCCAAGATCGTCCGTCAGGTCTCCGAGAACGTCGCCAAGTACGCCCCGAACGCCGTGGTCATCGTCGTGTCCAACCCGCTGGACGAGATGACCGCGCTGGCCCAGCTCGCCACCCAGTTCCCGAAGAACCGGGTGCTCGGCCAGGCCGGCATGCTCGACAGCGCCCGGTTCACCAACTTCGTCGCCGAGGCGCTCCAGGTGCCCGTGAAGTCGGTCCGGACGCTGACCCTCGGCTCGCACGGCGACACCATGGTGCCGGTGCCGTCGAAGAGCACCGTGAACGGCAAGCCGCTGCGTGAGGCGATGCCGGCCGAGCAGATCGAGGAGCTGGTCGTCAAGACCCGCAACGGTGGCGCCGAGGTCGTCGCGCTGCTCAAGACCGGCTCGGCGTACTACGCCCCGTCGGCCGCCGCCGCCCGGATGGCCAAGGCCGTCGCGGAGGATTCCGGCGCGGTCATGCCGGTCTGCGCCTGGGTCGACGGCCAGTACGGCATCTCCGGCGTCTACCTGGGTGTCGAGGCCGAGATCGGCGCCGAGGGCGTCAAGCGGGTCGTCGAGACCGACCTGGACGCCGACGAGCTGGCCAGCCTGAAGGAGGCCGCCGAGGCCGTCCGCGCCAAGCAGGCCGACGTCGCCAACATGTGATCCAACCGACCCACGAGGGGCGCGCCGGCTTCGCCGGCGCGCCCCTCGTCGCACCCCACC
>NZ_JBSSHR010000018.1:0-119318 GCF_059089345.1 Micromonospora sp. BS32 | reverse complement strand
GTTCCCGGATCACCGCCCGCCGCGAAGGTTGTGCCCCGGCTCACGTGAGCCGGACGCACGCCCGGTCGACCTCAATTACTTGAGGGTGACCTTGGCGCCCTCGCCCTCGAGCTTGGCCTTCGCCTTCTCGGCGGTCTCCTTGTTGACCTTCTCCAGGATGGCCTTCGGCGCGGACTCGACCGCGTCCTTGGCCTCCTTGAGGCCCAGGCCGGTCAGCTCACGCACGACCTTGATGACCTGGATCTTCTTGCCGCCGTCAGCCTCGAGGATGACGTCGAACTCGTCCTTCTCCGGCTCGGCCTCGGCCGGGGCGGCACCGCCACCGGCAGCGGCGACCGCAACCGGAGCGGCGGCGGTGACCTCGAAGGTCTCCTCGAACTGCTTCACGAACTCGGAGAGCTCGATCAGCGTCATCTCCTTGAACGCGTCGAGCAGCTCGTCGGTGCTGAGCTTCGCCATGTCTGGCGTCCTTTCTGAAAAAGTTGACTAAGAACGTGGGTGCGCCGTGGGGCCTCAGGCCGCCTCGGCGCCCTCCTTCTCGCGCTTGTCCTGCAGGGCGGCCGCCAGACGGGCGGTCTTGGAGAGCGGAGCCTGGAACAGGGCCGCGGCCTTGCTCAGGTTGCCCTTCATAGCGCCGGCCAGCTTGGCCAGCAGCACCTCGCGGGACTCCAGGTCGGCGAGCTTCGTGACCTCGGCCGCGGAAATGGCCTTGCCCTCGAAGACACCGCCCTTGATGACGAGCTTCGGGTTGGCCTTCGCGAAGTCGCGAAGCCCCTTCGCCGCCTCGACGACGTCGCCCGAAACGAAAGTCAGCGCGGTAGGACCGGAGAACAGCTCGTCGAGGCCGGAGATGCCCGCCTCGGACGCGGCACGCTTCGCCAGCGTGTTCTTCGCGACCGTGTAGGTGGTCTCCTTGCCGAGCGAGCGTCGCAGCTGGGTGAGCTGGGAAACCGTCAGACCGCGGTACTCGGTCAGCACCGCAGCCCCCGCGTTGCGGAAGCTCTCGGTCAGCTCGGCGACGGCCGTGGCCTTGTCGGCCCGGATCGGCTTGTCCGCCATGTCCCTCCTCTCTCGTTGCTCGTGGCTGGTCGCCGTCGTCGAGCGGGATGCTCTCGGACGGCGGCGGAGGAAGCGCGACAACGAGAAAAGCCCCGGCGCAGGGCGCGCGGGGCGAGGGCCGGCGGGATCATCGTGGTCGGTGGACCACGGAACACACCGATATTTCGCTTGCCGCCCTGCGCGGGTCGCCCGTCATCGCGGAACCTTCGACCGTGCCGGAGCACGGTGACCAGCGGTCTCTGGGTGGAACTACGCGGCAAAGGTTACGCGACGCGCCCCGCCGAAGCCAAATCGCCCCCGGAGTGCGCCCCGTCACTCCCCCGGCTCAGGCCCGGGCTCGGCGCCGCCAGGCGTACCCGCCAGGCCACGCTGGCTCACGCCACCGCCCGGACCGACAGGAGCAGGGCCGACGGGCAGCCAGCGGGCCGGTGAGCGCCCGGGCGGTCCGCCAGCACCGGCGGGGCCGCCCAGGGCGCCACCGAGCCACTCAGGCCGAGGACCAGGGTGCCGACCGCACCTGCCGGCCCCTTCACGGGCATCGTGCTCAGCCCTCGGGGTTCTCCTGGAGGTTCTTCACCACGTTCGGGTCGACCGGGACACCCGGGCCCATGGTGGTGGTCAGGACGACCTTCTTGAGGTACTTGCCCTTGGCCGCGGACGGCTTGGCACGGAGCACCTCGTCGAGGACGGCGGCGTAGTTGTCGATCAGCTGGGTCTCGGAGAACGAGGCCTTGCCGATGATCAGGTGCAGGTTGGAGTGCTTGTCCACCCGGAAGGTGATCTTACCGCCCTTGATGTCCGAGACGGCCTTGGTGACGTCCATGGTCACCGTGCCCGTCTTCGGGTTCGGCATCAGGCCGCGCGGGCCCAGGATCCGCGCGATCCGGCCGATCTTGGCCATCTGGTCCGGGGTGGCGATCGCCGCGTCGAAGTCCAGCCAACCGCCCTGGATCCGGGCGACGAGCTCGTCCGTGCCCACCTCGTCCGCACCGGCGGCGGCGGCCTCCTCGGCCTTCGCGCCGGCGGCGAAGACGATCACGCGGGCGGTCTTACCGGTGCCGTGCGGCAGGTTGACCGTGCCGCGGACCATCTGGTCCGCCTTGCGGGGGTCGACGCCGAGGCGCATCGCGACCTCGACCGTGGCGTCGAACTTGGTGCTGGTGGTGTCCTTGGCCAGCTTGACGGCCTCGGCGGGGGTGTAGAGCTTCGCCCGGTCGATGACCTCGGCGGCCTTGCGGTAGGTCTTGCTGCGCTGCATTTCTGACTACTCCTGTGGTCTTTGGCGGGCCGCGGTGTCCGCGCGCCCTCCCACGATCTTGGTCTGGTCTGGTCTGGTCTGCCGAGGCCGACGTCAGTCGTTGACGACGATGCCCATCGACCGGGCGGTGCCGGCGATGATCTTCTCAGCCTGGTCGAGGTCGTTGGCGTTGAGGTCGACCATCTTCTTCTCGGCGATCTCGCGCACCTGGGCGCGGGTGACCGAGCCGACCTTCTGGCTCTGCGGAACGCCCGAGCCCTTCTCCACACCGGCGGCCTTGATCAGCAGCCGGGCGGCGGGCGGGGTCTTCAGCACGAAGCTGAAGCTGCGGTCCTCGTAGACGCTGATCTCGGCGGGGACGATGTCGCCCCGCTGAGCCTCGGTCTGCGCGTTGTAGGACTTGCAGAACTCCATGATGTTCACGCCGTGCTGGCCGAGCGCGGGGCCGACCGGCGGCGCCGGCGTGGCCTGGCCCGCCTTCAGCTGAAGCGTGAACGTCTTGACGAGCTTCTTCTTCGGAGGCATGTCACTTCCTGGGGCTTGAAACTGGGAAATGTGCCGGCCGCGGGCGCGCACGGTCAGCGCGGTGCGACAACGGCGACGTTCAAGAGTAGCGCAACGTCCCGCAGCCCCCTCCGCCGAGGTGGGCGGAGGCCGGGACGACGACGCCGGCGGCAGGCCGAAGCCCACCGCCGGCGACCGGCGTACGCGTCAGATCTTGGCGACCTGGTTGAAGTTCAGCTCGACCGGGGTCTCGCGGCCGAAGATCGACACCAGCACCTTGAGCTTCTGCTGGTCGGCGTTGATCTCGCTGATCGTCGCCGGCAGCGAGGCGAACGCGCCGTCGGTGACGGTGACCGAGTCGCCGACCTCGAAGTCCAGGACCCTGACCTCGGGCTTGGCCTTCTTCTGCTCGGTCTCCACCGCCGGGGCGAGCCACTTGAGCACCTCGTCGAGGCTCAGCGGCGCCGGCCGGTCGGCCCGGTCGGTGGCGCCGACGAAGCCGGTGACGCCCGGGGTGTTGCGGACGCAGGAGTAGGACTCCGCCGTCAGCTCCATCCGGACCAGGATGTAGCCCGGGAAGACCTTCGCCTGGATCTGCGACCGCTTGCCGTTCTTGACCTCGACCTCTTCCCGGGTCGGCACCTCGACCTGGTAGATGAAGTCCTCCATGTCGAGGGAGGTGATCCGGGTCTCGAGGTTGGTCTTGACCTTGTTCTCGTAGCCGGCGTACGAGTGCACCACGTACCAGTCGCCGGGCGCGTAGCGCAGCTTCTGGCGCAGTTCGGCGACCGGGTCGTACTCCTCGTCCGGGGCCGGCTCGGTGGTCGGGAACTCCGGCTCGCTGGCGGCCTCGACCGACTCGTCACTGGCCGCCGTCGCCACCGTGGACTGCTCGTCCGTGGTCTCGGCGGTCTCGTCGTACTCAGGCACGCTCGCTCACTTCCGTCACTATCGGCTCAGTCGGCCGGTCAGCTGGGGTTGCCGAAGACCCACAGCACGCCCTTCGCGAACGCGAAGTCCAGCAGGCCCACGATCGTCAGCATCACCGCGACGAAGGTGACCACCACGGCCGTGTAGGTCAGTAGTTCCTTGCGGGTCGGCCAGATGACCTTACGCAGTTCGGCGACCACCTCGCGGAAGAAACGCGCGATGCGGGCGAACAGCCCCACCCGGTCCTTGTCGGTCCGGGTCCTCGGCTTGCTGTCGGCCGAACCGGCACGGGCCCGCGCACGGGTCGCGGTGCCGCCCCGGGAGACCGGCTCGTCCGCTTCGGTGGCGTCGTCATCGGCGGCCACCTCGTCGACGATCTCGTCGCGCAGATCGTCGTCGCCGGCGTCCTCGCCGCGCCGCTTACTCTCGGCCACTTCGCCCTCCGTCGCGGGATGTCGGGTCGCACGCCGATAGGCGTACGCGGCGCTGGTCACGCCGGCCGGACCAACCGTCCCGCGACGGGCCGCGGCCGGCGGACCGGACGAAGGGGGCCCGATTGCCTCGGAACCACCCCGCCGATACCACCACCACGGGCCGGACGCCGCCGTTCGGCGGCGCGACCCACGGGAACGGTCAGGCCTGAGGCGCAGGGGTGACAGGACTTGAACCTGCAGCCTGCGGTTTTGGAGACCGCTGCTCTGCCAATTGAGCTACACCCCTGTGCGGCGACGCTCGCCCTGCCCGACCATGACGGTCGCGCAGGGGTCACTTGCCCCACGGCGGACCAGTGTACGGGTACCGCCCCGACTTTCCCAACCGGTCCTCCCCATCCCATGTCAGCGGGGGGTGCGGACCGTCGCCCGGGCCTGTGACAGGACCTTGTCCCCCAGGCAGGTCGCGGTGATGTCGAGCCTGGTCAGACCGTCTTCGGTGACCTCCTTGACCACCGCGGCGACCTCGATCTCGGTGCCCTGGTCGTCGTCCGGGACGACCACCGGACGGGTGAACCGGACGCCGAAGTCGACCACCGCGTCGGCGGCCCCGGCCCAGGTGGTCACCGCCCGGCCGACCAGCGCCATGGTGAACATCCCGTGGGCGATCACCCCGGGCAGGCCGACCTTGGTGGCGGTCCGGTCGCTCCAGTGGATCGGGTTGAAGTCGCCCGAGGCGCCCGCATAGCGGACCAGGTCCGCCCGGGTCACCCGGTACGTTTGCGTCGGCAACTCCATCTCAGGCCTCCCCGCGTACGACGATCTTGGACCAGACGGCGACCACCGGCTCGCCGGCGACGGTGCTCACGTCGGTACGGGTGGTCAGGAAGCCGTGCCCGCCCCGCGTGGTGACTTCCTCGATGGTGTTCACGCAGACCAGCTCGTCGCCGGCCACCACCGGCCGGGTGTACGCGAAGCGCTGGTCGCCGTGGACGACCCGGCTGTAGTCGACGCCCAGCGCCGGGTCCTCGATGATCTGCCGGCTGGCGGCCATGGTGACCACCACCGGGAAGGTCGGCGGCGCGACCACGTCGGGGTGACCGAGGGCGCGGGCCGCCGCCGGGTCGTGGTGGGCGGGCTCGGTGGCGCCCACCGCGGTGGCGAACTCGCGGATCTTTTCTCGGCCCACCTGGTAGGGGGCGGTCGGCGGATACGTCCGGCCGACGAAGGACGGGTCCAGGGACATGCCGCCGAACCTACACGGAAAGCACGAACGCCGACCCGTACGGGACGGGCGGCTCAGGCCGCGCCATCCGTGCGGATCGGCGTTCGGGTGTCGCTGTAGGACCGGGCCGGCAGAGCCGGCCGCAGGTCAGCGGGTCTCGCGGTGGATCGTGTGCTTGCCGTCCCGGGGGCAGAACTTCTTCAGCTCGATACGGTCCGGGTCGTTACGACGGTTCTTGCGCGTGATGTAGTTGCGCTCCTTGCACTCCACACACGCCAGAGTGATCTTCGGCCGGACATCGGTCGCCTTCGCCACGGCGGAGTGCCTTCCTCGCTACGGATAACAACTACGACGCATCAGCCTATGCGGACAATGCGCGGACATGCAAAGTGGGCGCCTGAGGCGCCCGTCCCACCGACCGCCGGGAACTGGCCCGGAGGACGAGAGTAGCGGTGGCCGGACTTGAACCGGCGACACAGCGATTATGAGCCGCTTGCTCTGCCATCTGAGCTACACCGCCGCAGGCGGGTCCAGCCGGACCCTCTGAGCCCCCTTACGGAATCGAACCGTAGACCTTCTCCTTACCATGGAGACGCTCTGCCGACTGAGCTAAGGGGGCCTACCCGATCACCCCGGAGGGCGTCGCGCAGGAGATACATTACACGGCCTCGCGCCACCGGTGAAATCGGCTCCCCCCGTCGGGCGTACGCCCTGATCAGGGCACGACACGGAGGCGCGGAAGCTCCCCCGCGGAGATCGTCTCCGGGTCCACCTGGGCGCCGAACCAGGCCTCCAGCCGCTCGTACGGCAGGGGGCGGCTGAACAGGAATCCCTGCCCGATCTCGCAGCCGATGTCCTGGAGCAGCTCGAGGGTCAGCTCGCTCTCCACACCCTCGGCGACCACGGCCAGACCGAACTGCTGGGAGAGGGTCACCACCGCGTTGACGATCGCCAGGTCGCCCGGATCGGTCGCCATGCCCTGCACGAAGGAGCGGTCCACCTTCACCTCGTGCACCGGCAGCCGGCGCAGGTGGGCCAGAGACGAGTCCCCGGTGCCGAAGTCGTCCACGGAGAGCCGTACGCCGAGGTCCCCCAGGCGGCGCAGGGTGGGGATCGGCCGCTCGGTGCCGTCCAGCACCCCGGCCTCCTTGATCTCCAGGGTGAGCAGCTGCGGCGGCACCCGGTACTCCTCCAGCAGCTCCCGGACCCGGTTCGGGAAGTGCTGGTCGGTGAGGCTGCGGGCGGAGAGGTTGACCGCTACCGCGAGCGGCCGGTCGCCGTGGCTCCAGTCCCGGCTGCGCCGCAGCCCCTCGCGGAGCACGAACTCGGTGAGCCGGCCCAGCTGGCCGGTGTGCTCGGCCACCGCGACGAAGTCCTCCGGGGCCACCGTGCCGTGCGCCGGGTGCTCCCAGCGGGCCAGGCACTCCACCCCGACCAGGCGGCGGTCCCGCAGGGTCACCTTGGGCTGGAAATAGACCTCCAGCGCCTCGTCGTCGAGCGCTCGGCGCAGGTCGCCGGCGAGGCCGAGCCGGCGCAGCGACCGCGACTCCAGCGCCGGATTGAACAGTTGCACGCTGCCGGGCACCGACTTGGCCGCCGTCGCGGCGAGATCCACGCGCTGGAGCAGGGACGCCGCGTCACTTCCGTGGTCCGGGTGCACCACCACCCCGACCGCGGTGTCGACGTCCAGGGTGAGCGCGTCGAAGACCATCTCGTCGCGGATCTGCTCCCGTAGCTGGCCGGCGAGCTCGATGGCCGCGTCGGCGCTCTCCAGCCGGAGCGTCACCAGGAACTCGTCGCCCCCCGCCCGGCCGACCAGGGCCGACGACGGCGCGCAGGCCCGCAGCCGGGCGGCGACCTCGGCCAGCACCTTGTCCCCCGCCGCGTGGCCGAGCGACTCGTTGACCTGGCGCAGCCGGTCCACGTCGAACAGCAGCAGCGCCACCACCTCGCCCGGCGCCCGGATCTTGACCGCCTCGTCCAGCGCCCCGGTGATCCGCCGCCGGTTGGGCAGCTTGGTCAACGCGTCGTGGTACGCGTCGTGCCGCAGCCGATCCACCAGCCGCGAGTTCTCCAGGGCCACCGCGGCGTGCGCGGCGACCGTCTCGAAGACGGCGATGTCCGCGGGGGTGAAGTTGTTGCCGTCCCCGAGCCGGTTGGCTACCTCAAGGGTGCCGATGACGACCGGACCGGACCGCAGCGGCACCACCACCGCGTCCTTGATCCGCCGCTCGGCGAGGTCGGCGCGGAACTCACCGTCCGTGTTCACCCCCCGGCCGACGGCCACCGTACGGCGGGTCTCCAGCACCTTCTCCCGGATCGCCGGCGGGGTGCGCGCCAGGTCGAGCAGGCCCGGGTCGTCGACCCGGGCGGTCAGCAGGGTCTCCGGGTGCCGCCCCTGGGCCGGGAGCCAGAGCGTCGCGTACTCCGCCTGCATCAGGGCGCGGACCCGACCGAGCAGGGCATCGGCCAGTGTGCCGCTCTGGCCGCTTTCCACCACGGCGCGGGTCAGCTCGTAGAGGTCGGTCAGGGTGCGGTGCTGGCGGAAGAACTGGGCGTACGACCGGTAGACCAGGACGAGTCCGGCGCCGAGACCGGCCAGCAGCAGCAGCGACCACCAGGTGCTGTGGACCAGGATCAGCACGATCAGCCCGACCGACACGTTGATCGCCGCGGTGAGGAGCGCCGGCTTGGCCGTACGCAGCGCCCCGCGCCCGGTCTGCCAGCCGTGCAACAGCGTGTGCACCGCGACCACGCTGGTGAAGCTGACCAGCATCACCATGCTCACCGCAGCGAACATGCTGCCCCAGGTGCGCGGGCCCACCCCCTCGATGGGCGGGAGCGCCTGCAGGACCAGCACGGCCAGCGACGTCCCCGCGGCGGCTCGCGCGACGTTGAACCAGACCTTGGGCGCCGACAGGCGCTGCCGAGTGTGGGTGATGAGCGAGGTCAGCGAGTAGATGACCACCACGGTCAGTGGTGGCAGGAAGTAGAGCGCGAGGACCAGGGGCAGCTCGGTCAGCGTGACGCCCAGCGTCTGCCGCCGGACGACCAGACTGAGCAGCGGTAGCCCCGCCACGATCATGAGGACGAGGAAGAGCGCCGCCTGCGGCCAGTGGCCGAACGACTCGTTCGCGACCAGTCCGGTGATCGTGGCGCAGACGACCGCGATCAACGCCAGCGGTGCGGTGATGATCCAGGCGTCCTCGGACGACCTGCGCCGGGGCTGGCCGCGACCGATCATGCCGCTCCTTCGGATTGACGCCGCGCCGTCACGTGACCGGCGTGAAACCTCCCGTCACCGGCGCGCGGCACTCCTGGCAGCCGGGCTCGACGAGGGTCGACCGGGGACCTGGCTCACTGCCAGATGAGGTCCGAGGTCTGGGCGCCTCCCGCGTTGCCACCGAGATCGACACCGCCGATGCCGCCGAGAAGGGCGGCGAGGACGAGAAATGAGCCAAGCAGCCGGCCCAACCTTCGACCAGACATGATTGCTCCTGTCGAGAGAGATGCAGCGATGGTGGAGGTTCCACGATCGTGCCACAAGGGGGGCACGCGGGAAAGCCGTGGAGGACGCAGCCGAGACCGGCAGACAGGGAAATCATCCGTTCGATGGCCGCGGCCGTACCTCCGGCCCAGTACGACGTCACCGCCGGTTCGAGGGTCGCTACAGAATCCGCGCACTGCGACTTCACACCGAAACCCGGCGTATGGCTTGATTCGCTTGCCACGCCTGGCAGGCGGTGGCGTCGACCACAGTGGACCTTGGCCGCCGGGCGGCCGGGCGGGGGCGCGGTCCGGCCGCTGGATCGGACGACCGGCACCTCGAGCGGCTCCGCCCGGCGGGTGCCGACGACGCCGTAGCACGTCGCCCGCTGGCGCGACGGTCCGCGACTGCGACCTGATCGGGGTCGGGATCGTCGCCTCGGAGTTGGCCGGCGTCTTCGCCGTCGACACCTGGGTGGGCCGGCTGATCCTCGGCGAGATGGTCGGTGGGCACCGATCACGGCTGCCCCTCCGGTCGTCGATGCAGCCTCGACCGGACGAAGCCCGGCACGGGGGGCCGTCCACCGCCCCACCCCGCCATGCAGGAAACCGGGGACCAGAGCGTCACCCAGGACTGGCCGGAGCGCCAACTTCAACGTGCCCGCTGCATCCCCGGTCGGCCGGTCCAGCAGGGCCCGTAATGGTCACCTTCGACAGCAGACGACAACGGCCCCTGACCCGCGTTTCCGCGGTTCAGGGGCCTTGTCGTTGCCTGGTGGCGGGTAGAGGATTCGAACCTTTGTAGCTTTCGCGACGGATTTAGAGTTTTGCCCGTTCTCAAGGTCGCCGATGAAAGTTCGCCCAGGTCAGGGTCGGTTTCCTGTCTCGCTGGCCGGAGCTGACTCCCCGCGTGCCCGTTGCGTGCCCCTCCGGAACGATCTTCGGCCTTGCGTGCCCGATCCAGGAAGGCAGCCACCTCGGCGTCCCGGCCGTCAACCGCTCGGGCGTAGTGCCGGGTTGTGACGCTGGCGTTGGAGTGACCCAGCCGGCGGGCGGCGACCAGGACGCCATGAGAGTCAGCCACCCAGCTACCGTGCGTTGCCCGAAGGTCGTGCGGGATCAGGTCGGTCAGGCCGGCCCGCTCGACCGCCCGGCCAAATCGGTACTTCCACCCGTTGTAGCTCTGCGGCCGGCCGGCGGTCCGCTCCTGTTGACCAGGGAACAGGAACGCGTCCGGGTCACTGGGTAGCTCGGCGAGGTGCTGCCGGAGCCGGTCGACCACGAAGGCCGGCAGGGCGAGTTCCCGCCGCTGGTGACTCTTTGGGGTGTCGATGACGGGGCCGCCGGGGAGCTGGGCAACCGACTCGGCCACGGTCATACGGCCGTCGGCCACGTCGACATGCCGGCGCCGCAGGCACAGAGCTTCCCCGATCCGCAGCCCGCCGTAGGCGAGGACCAGGACCAGGAGGTCGTCCGGCGGGGAGAGCTCGGCGACGAGCTGATCGACGTGCTCGGCTGTGAGGATGGTTGGGTTCGGCTCGGGCAGTCGAGGCAGCTTGACGCCCCGGCACGGCGTCACCGGGATCAGCCCGTTGTCGACGGCCGCGCCCATGATCTGCGACAGCAGCCGGTACGCCTGCCGAACCTGTGAAGCCCCGACGTGACTGGTCAGATCGGCCACCCAGCGCCCCACGGTCATCGGCAGGACAGCCGAGATCACCACGTTGCCGAAACGCGGAAGGACCAGCCAAGGCGGCCCGCAAGCGGGCCTCGCCGGCCCGGCCCCGGCCCTGCTGGCGACCTCCGGCCGGCATCGGCCGGGCCGGCCGGCCACACGTGGGGACGACCAGGATCCGAAGACCTCGGGGCTCCGCCCCGAACCCCGGCCCTCCTCAGAGATCAGCCGGGAGACGGCTCACCTCGCCGGGCACCACAAGGGGCTACCAGTCTCCCCGGACGGGGCCAAGGTCGTCGTCCAGTAGGGCGCGCTCCACCTTGTCCCCGTCCGGGGAGACTGGACGGTCTACGACTGCCCGACGAGGAGATCCGCCTAGTTGTCCGCGGCTTCGCCAGCGACTGGCAGCTCGTCGTCAGGAAAGAGAGAGGTTTGGCCAGGGTCGACGAGCCTGAACTGGCCTTGGCTCAAGACCCGCCTCTCGCCGTCCGCAAAGTCAACTGCAAGAAACGCGTGCTTAGGACGCTTCTCATTCCCGAACGGAAGAGCACCGGCCACCTTCCCAGGACCAAACTCCGGGTGAATTACCGTCATTCCGTTGACGAAGACGGTCCCGTCAGCCATTCGGATGCCCGGCCGAAGGGTTTGGCGCCCGACCTGCCTGTACCTGTCTCTGTCCGTGGACCTTTGAATCTCTCTGACCCGCTCAAGCAGCTCCGCAAGCATCTCCTCAGGCTTGCGGTGGACCTTTGCGGTCTCCTCGACGGGTTCAATCTGGTTGACCTGCTCAAGGAACTCTTCCCAATGCGCGGCGAAGGCCTTCTCAAGCCGGGCTTGTGGGAGGGGACTAGAGCAAGACTTATTGATCGAAGCGATCAGCTTGAACATGTCCTCACGATCGAGGGCGTCTGTTGCCTGGAACATGGCAAGCGGGTTGGAGACCTCCGACTTCTTGATCCCCAGCAGTATCGGACGGACACGTGCCTGGTCGACCGACTTGGCCAGAGCACCGGCTTCAAAGTTCAGCCATGGCTCCTTGAGGTTCTCGGGGGTCACACACAAAATCCCCTGAGAGAGCGTGTCTAGCTGACTGCCGACCGCAGTCGCCCACATCTGCCCCTTTTCGATGTCTTCGTTCGACATCCAAGGCTCCACCTGCTGGATCACGTCAGGAAGCCACGCGTGAAGGATCGCGCCCAGCTGACGGCTCCGGGACTTAGACCAGCTGATGAAGATCTTCAAGGTTTCCTCCAGCCCCCGGTGCCAGCCCACCTTGGCGTGGCTGACGTGCCCGTTACGTGCCCGATCACTCAGCCATCAAAGGACAACAGCGGCCAATGACCGCGAGAGACGACGAAGGCCTCTGATCTACGTTTCCGCAGTTCAGAGGCCTTGCCGTTCCCTGGTGGCGGGTAGAGGATTCGAACCTCTGTAGCTTTCGCGACGGATTTACAGTCCGCTCCCATTGGCCGCTCGGGCAACCCGCCAGGGCACCCCACCGCGTCGCAACGCGGCGGCGGAAGCAAGGATAGCGGTTGCCCCCGGGGCCGTCGCAAGCGGGTACCGTCAGGGGGTCGTGGCGCTGGTCGGGCCACGACCGCACAGCTTTGACCGCCGGACAGCAGGAGCATGAGCATGGCAGCGAACCCGTCGTTCGACATCGTGAGCAAGGTCGACCGCCAGGAGGTCGACAACGCCCTCCGCCAGGCGGAGAAGGAGCTCGCGCAGCGGTTCGACTTCCGCGGCACCGGCGCGGAGATCTCCTGGTCGGGCGAGGAGGCGATCAGCCTCCAGGCGGAGACCGAGGAGCGGGTCAGCGCCGCGCTGGACGTCTTCAAGGAGAAGCTGGTCAAGCGGAACATCTCGCTGAAGTCGCTGGACGCCGGCGACCCGCGCTCGTCGGGCAAGGTCTTCAAGATCGACTGCAAGGTCATCCAGGGCATCGACACCGACAAGGCCAAGACGATCAGCAAGAAGATCCGCGACGAGGGCCCCAAGGGCGTCCAGGCGCAGATCCAGGGCGACCAGCTCCGGGTAACCGGCAAGAAGAAGGACGACCTCCAGGCGGTCATCACCCTGCTCAAGGGTGAGGACTTCGGCGTCGCCCTGCAGTTCACCAACTACCGGTAACCCGCCAGGACAAGGGCCGGTCCCAGCGTAGATCACGCTGCGCCACCTGGGCAACCGTCGCTGCCGTAGGCCGTCGCCGGTCGGGGCCGCCCACCGGCAGAGCGCCTGACTTCCGGCAGAGTCCCGCCGTGGGCATTGCCCATCACGTGCACACCGTTGACCAATCGCGCCGCATGGATATCATCGCGTCATGGCGATGGATCGCATCCCGGGACCAGCTCCTGCCGTGGCCCTGTTCCGGTCCCTCGGTGACCCCACCCGGCTGGCGATCCTGCGCCGGATCGCGACCGGCGAGGCTCGCGTGGTGGACCTGACCGGTGAGTTGGGGTTGGCGCAGTCGACCGTGTCGAAGCACCTGGCGTGCCTTCGTGACTGCGGTCTGATCGACTACCGGGTTGAGGGTCGCCAGTCGTTCTACGCGCTGACCCGGCCGGAGCTGCTGGACCTGCTGCGCTGCGCCGAGCAACTCCTGGCCGCCACCGGAGAGGCCATCACCCTGTGCCCGGTCCATGGAGCGCCGGCCAGCTTTCCGTCGGAGGTGACCGCGTGACCGCGTCGCTGCTGACCCCGGAGCGTCGGGCGGTGCTGTCCCGGCGCAGCCTGTGGCTGGCCTACGCCACCGCCGGTTACAACCTCGTGGAAGGCCTGGTCGCCATCGCGGCTGGCGCGACGGCCTCCTCGACTGCGCTGATCGGCTTCGGACTGGACTCCTTCGTCGAGGTGTCCAGCGCCGTCGTGCTGATCTGGCAATTCCGCTCCCGGGTGCCCGAGGACCGGGAACGGCTCGCGCTGCGGCTCATCGGCCTGTCGTTCTTCGCCCTGGCCGCCTGGGTGACCTTCGACGCCGTCCGCTCCCTGCTGGCCGGCGGCGACGCCCGGCCCAGCCCGGTGGGCATCGGCCTGGCCGTCGCGTCGCTGATCGTGATGCCGCTACTCGTGGCGGCCAAGCGGCGCACCGGCCGTGAACTGCGCTCGGCCACGGTCATGGCGGACTCGACACAGACGATGCTGTGCACCTACCTGTCCGCGGTGCTGCTCGTCGGCCTGGCCCTCAATGCCCTCTGGGGCTGGTCGTGGGCTGACCCCATCGCCGCACTCGTCATCGCCGGGGTCGCGATGAAGGAAGGCGTCGAAGCCTGGCGCGGCGAGCACTGCGACGACTGTGCGCCCCTCCCCGCCGCCACCGTCCAGGGCGAAGGTCGCGCCGACGGCTGCTGCACCGACCGCAAGGCCTGACGAAGGCTTCGCCCTGGGGATGCACCTGACCCTGGGGCGCCTGGCCGGCTGCCTCCGTCCGTCACATCCATCTTCCTGACACGACCCGGTCGACACGTGACGATTGTCGGGTAGCCCTGCGGAGGTGGCATGGGCGCTTCATCCGGATGCAGGAGCAATCCGACTGAACGCCCGAAGTCAGCGGGTTGAAGCGGAAGGAGCCGAGCGATTCTGTCCTGCTCGATGCGGGGAGAGCGTCAAGGTGAGCCCCGCCGGGCCTCTGCCGTTCACCAATCACGGTGCCGGTCAGCGCGAGAAGATCAACAGCAGTACGACGGTCAGGATCGCGCTGACCAGCAGCGACCCGAGGCAGCCGACCCGGTTCGAGAAGAAGAGAAACATGATCAGGTTGTACCCACCCGCCATCGCCTGATGCGTCGCGGATCGGGCGAGACCCGGTCACCGGGTCGGACGAGCTGGGGCTGCGCGGCCGGTACCGCCCGTCACCCGGGACGCTCACTGGGTCGCCGGCGTCACCCGGAGCTGGTCGACCTCGAACTCGCAGTTGTCCCCGCGCAGCCCGACCGCGCCCGCTCCCCCGATCGGCGCGCCACCCGTACCCGCGTCGGTCACGGCCAGCACCATCCGGTCGTCCCGCCGTACGTCGATGCCGACCGAGCCCGAGGCCGTGGTGGCGATCGCGACGTCGAAGGACTGCCAGACTCCTACCGGCACCGGGTACGGCGCCTGGCCGAGCGTGACGTAGGTGCCACCGTTGACGTCTCCCCCGGTCAGCTTCTTCTTGATCACCATGCGTCCGTCGCGGCGGTTCAACGACACCACGTAGAGCTCGGTCTCGTTCTTCCAGCGCAGGAAGAGGTGCAGCCCGTCGGTCGCGGTCGCCGGCTGCCGTCCGCGGTCGCTCAAACCGAGGTTCCGCAGCCGGAGCGAGACGGTGACGTCCTCGAAGTCGTGTCGGCGGCTGCTCATCCGGAAGACGCTGGAGCCGGTGCCGGCGGCGGACGCGGCGTCGGGAGCGGCGGCGTCCGGCACCCCCGACCACGCCACCCCGCCACGGCGGTACAGCGAGCCGCTGGTCACGTCCCAGTCCGGGGAGACCCGCACCCCCTCGGCGTCGGGGTGCCGGTGGGCGTACTCGTTCGTCACCAGGCCGTCCGCACCCGCGAACGACGGCGCGAACGGCTCCGGGGCCGCACCCCGCGTCCGAAGCACCATGACCGCCGCCACCACGAGCACGACGACCACCGCGGTCGCCGTCGCGACCAGCAGCCGGACGCGTCCACGCGCGGGCGGTGTCGGCCGGTCGACGACGGTCGCCCGGCGCTCGGCAGGAGTCATGGTCACCCCTCCCATCGTCAACGCACCAGCGCGGTGCAGAAACCGCGGTCCCGCAGCCCACTGATGATGCCCGGCAGCGCACGGACCGTGTTGCCCGACTCGCGGCTGCCGTCGTGCAACAGGATCACCGCGTCCGGTTCGAGCCGGCTCAGCACGGCCGCCTCGATGTCCTCGGGCGTCCGCCCGCGCCAGTCGTTGGTGTCGATGGTCCACCTCACCTCGCGCAGGCGCAACGCCCTCGCCTGCGCGTGCACCTGCGGGCCGGTGCTGCCGAAGGGAGCCCGCAGCAGGGTCGGCGCCGGCGCCCCGGCCGCGACCACCGCGGCCTGGGTCCGCACGAGCTGGCTGCGGACCCCGGCGGCATCGAGATCGGCCAGGTGCGGATGGTCCCAGCTGTGGTTCTCCACCCGGTGCCCGTCGGCCGCCTCGGCGGCGACCAGCTCCGGATGCGCTTGGACCTTGGCGCCGAGTACGAAGAACGTCGCTTGGACGTCATGGGCGCGCAGCACGTCCAGCACCGGCCGGGTGTAGTAGTCGGGACCGTCGTCGAAGGTCAACATGATCCGCCCGCGGGTGCAGGGGTTGGCGGTGCTCGCGGGGTGCAGCGCCGCGGGGTCGACGGTGAATCCGCTCGGTCCGGGATCCCGCACCGACGGGTGCCGGACGTAGCTGGTGAAGGCGAGCATCGCCGCGAGCGTGACCAGGGCGGCCGCCAGCTCGGTGAGGTGCCGCCGCAGGGCGGGCGCACGCGCCCCGCCCCGCGGCGTGCCGATCGGATCCGTCATCATCCCGCCGTGTCGGTGAGGGTGTAGTCGTCGGTGGACAGGCTGCCCGTGCCGACCAGGGCCAGCCCGAAGCTCAACGCGGTGGCGCCGCTGGGCACGGGCGGGGTCAGGTAGGCCGGGGTCGCCACCCAGGAACCGCTCACCGGAACCACCGGACCGGTCGCCCAGTAGACCCACGAGCCGGCGGCGGTCCGGTAGTAGAGCACCAGCTGTGCCCGGGAACCCGCGCCCCAGCTGCCCCGGTAGTAGACGCCCGCCCGGTAGGTGTGGCCGGCGACGGCCGGTGGCGCGCAGCTGCCCGCGTCCTGCCGGGTCACCAGCTTCCGGTCGCCGCTGGTCCAGGCGGAGACGGTCAACTGCTGGGCGTACGAGCCGCTGTGCGCGTCGGTCGTCCGGGTCCAGGCGTACGTGTTGGTGCCGAGGCCGCCGTACTGGAAGCAGGACGGCAACCCGTTGGTGCCCGCCGACTCCAGGGAGACGTTCTGGACCAGCTCACCCGGCGTCGGCGCGGCGAGCGACGGCCCCGGCACGCCCGGCTGGAGGACCCCGCCGATCACCTCGTCGACCGTCTTCACCGTGGTGCCGGCGTCCGCCCGCGACGCCAACCAGTCCAGGAAGGACGCGAGCGTCGCCGGGCTGACCTGGTAGTCCTCGCCACACCCGTCGCAGACGTGGTGCATGACGAGCTGCACCCACCCACCGCCGTGCTGCTCGGCCTGGGTCACGTACCCCTGCAGCGTCGCCAGCGTGGTGGTGGCCTTCACCGAGTCGGGCGTCTGGGTGAAGTACGCGGCGACGGGTGGCACCGACTCGGCGTACGGGCAACCGTTGCAGGCACCCGGGGAGACCACCCCGCCGACCGACCGGGCGCTGTTGTAACCGCACTCGGCGGCGATCTGCCGGGTGGTGGCGTCGGCCGAACCGTACGGATAGGCCAGGTTCTTCACGGTGAACCCGAGGCCGAGCAGGGCGACCCGGTCGTTGCACAGCTCCCGGCGCTGATCGTCCGGGGAGAGGGCGGGGAGCGCGGCGTGGCTGACGGTGTGGCCGCCGATCTCGTGCCCGGCCGCCGCGAGGGTCGCGAGGTCGGCCTGCGACATGAAGCCGGCCGCCCCGATCCGGCCACTGTTGATGTAGAAGGTGCCGTGCATTCCGTGCGCGTCGAGCAGGGGTCGGGCGTTCAGGTACTGGTCGTAGCCGCCGTCGTCGAAGGTGAGCGAGACGACGGTGGGGCCGGCGGCCCGGGCCGCGGTGGGTCGGATGGCCGGCGCCAGCACCAGTGCCAGGCCGACCACCAGGGCCGTCAGGATCGCCGGCCACCGGCGGACCGGCGCGATGGTTGAGGACATCAGGGACTCCCTACTGCCGTGGGGGGACGGCGTCAGGTGACGGGAACGAGCGTGGGTGAGCCGTACGTGACCGCGTGCTCGGCGACACCGGTCAGGGCGAAGGTGACGCCGCCCTCGTGCAGTCGGTTGTCGAAGGTGGTGGTGAGCGCCGGGGCACCCGCCAGCCCTACGGTGATCGAATCCCCGCGGACCTGCACGGTGAGCCGCGCGGGGTCCCGGACCGTCAGGGTCGCCGTGGCGAGGACGGTGGTCGGCCCGTCCCCGATCTGCTGCCGGACGACCACCCGGCGGCGGCCCAGCAGCACCTCGACGGCTCCCCGGTGACCGGCGCCGGCGCCATCGCGGACGCCGACGATCGCGGACGTGCCGGGGCGGAGCCCGGCCACCGACATCGAGACGGTGTAGTTGCGCCACTGGCTGGTGTTCACCTCGGCCAGCCGGCAGCCGGCGGTCGCCCGGGCGACGGCGGTCACCCGGATCCGGGCACCGGCGTCGACCACGCACGACGCGGACTCACCGGTCCAGGACAGCGTGGTGAGGTCGCGGGGCGGGGCGACCGGGATGGACCGGCGGACCATGCCGAGCAGCCCCGCCACGGAGGTGCTCCCCCGGACGCCGATCCGCGGCAGCAACCATCGGGAGGACGACGGGCTGGCGGCGTTGACGTGCCCGCTCGGCACGTCCTCGCCGGTGAACGCCAGCGCGAAGCCGGCCCGCTCCAGCAGCACCGGCAGTTCCCGGACGATCTCCGGGTCGTTCGAGATCCGGCCGGTCTCGCCGTACGGGTAGGCGAAGGCCGGGCTACGGCGCCCCAGCGTCCGCCGGAGGAACTCCTGGCTGCGGTCCAGGTCCGCGCCCACCCGGCGGCGCCACTGGTCCAGGGTCTCGGGCCGCCCGTCGACCAGGATCCGGTTGGTCAACGCCGGTTGCACGTCGCCGGCGACCGGCACCCAGGAGTGCAGGTCGTCGGTGTGTGAGCCGAACTCCCACCGGCCGCTGTCGGCCATGTCCCGGACCTGCCGGGTGGAGAGGAAGGTCGACGGGGTGCCCGGGGAGACGACCCGGCCGGTGGTCAGGAAGGCCACGGCGGTGAAGCCGTAGGCGCGCAGCACCGGATCGACCGTGGTCCAGGTGGTCAGGGACCCGTCGTCGAAGGTGAGCAGCAGTGGACGTTCGGGCAGCCCGACGGGACGGCCGGCCAGCGCCTCGCGTGCCTCGTCGAGCCGTACCGTCCGGTAGCCGGCCGCGGCGAGCGCGGCCAGGTGCTCGGCGAAGGCGCGCCGGGTCAACGTGCTGCCGGCCCGGTCGCTGTCGGAAACCCCGTGGTACGTCAGCACGGTGATCGCACCGGGGTAGCGGGGCAGCACGGGCGCCGGCGGCGCCGGGACCGTCACCGCGCTCAGCTGGGGCGGATCGAAGGGCCGGCTCAACGCCACCCAGCTCACCCCGGCGGCGACCAGCGCGGCCACCGCCACCATGCCGGTCACCAGGCTGAGCAGTCGGCTGCCCAGGGGTTTGCGGTCAGTCACGGGCCACCACCAGAATCCGTTCCGTCGGGGCGTCGACGACGGCCGGGGGCGGGGGCGCCGCCGGGGGCGGCTGCGCGCCCCGGGTGCCCCAGCTGCCGTCCCGGATCCGGGCGATCGCCCAGAGCAGCTGCGGGGAGAAGAGGATGTAGAAGAACGTGCCGAGCAGCGCGTACAGCCAGAGGCCGTCGTGCCGCAACATCCGGTACACCAGCGCGTACGCCCCGGCGACCAGGTAGAGGCCGGTGAAGTAGACCAACGGGAAGTGCCCGTCGACGAAGGGCTGGACCAGGCTGTATAGCACGATCACCGGGCTGAGCAGTCCGGCGGTGGTCTGCACGGCGACGGAGGGCAGCGCCCTGGTCCGGGTCCGCCAGATGTGGGCCAGCAGCAGCGGGCCCTCCCGGGTCCAGGACTTCTTCCAGCGCAACTGCTGGCGCAGGAACTTCCCGTACGCCTCCGGGGCGTCGGTCCAGGCCTCCGCGCGAGCGTCGTACCGGGTGGTCCAGCCGGCCTTCAGCACCCGGTTGGTGAGCGCCCGGTCGTCGCCGTAGGTGCACTCGACGCCGAGGAAGCGCTGGTGCTCCCAGGCTTCGAGGAGGTCGACCACGGCGGACCGGCGGTACGCGGCGAAACATCCGGAGCAGCAGGTGACCGCGCCGAGCACGGACTCGGCGCTCTTGAGCAGTTGGAAGGAGACGTAGTACCGGACGGCCTGCATCCGGGTGAGGGTGTTCGCCTCGGCGTTACGGACGTAGGTCAGGCCGGAGATCGCTCCGACCTTCGGGTCGGCGAAGCCCTGCACCAGGGTGCGGATGGCGTCGGGCGCCGGCATGGAGTCGGAGTCGACGAAGACCAGGATCTCCGCCGAGGTGGCCCGGATTCCGGCCGCCATCGCGGCCCGCTTGCCCTGGTTGTGGCCCAGGTCGAGGCAGCGGACGGCCCCCGGCGGGTACTGTCCGGCCGCGTGGAGCATCTGCTGCCACGTGTCGTCGCTGGAGCCGTCGTTGACGACGACGATCTCCAGCTTGCCCGCGGGGTACTCGAGCGCGAGGCAGGAGTGGATGGTCCGGCCCACCGCCTCGCCCTCGTTGTACGCCGGCACGATGATCGCCACGGAGGGCTCCAGCCCGGCGTCGCGCGGTGGCCGGTAGAACGCCGCGAGGACGAACCGGCTGAGCACGTAGCTGCTGATCAGGATGGTGTAGCAGGCCGCCGGGAGGTTGCCGCGGAGGAACATCACCTTGATGCCGACGTGCCAGCCGATCAGGGCGCAGATGGCGACGATGCCGAGCAGCGTGGCGAGCTGGACCGGCCCCCGGCGGGTCCGGTCGGCCCGGTGCCGGTCCGCGCCGCCGAAGCCCGGGGCGTGGTGACCGGTGTCGGCCGGGCGTACCGGTGGGAGGAACTGGGTGTCCGGCTCGTCCAGCAAGACGGGCAGCCGCGCGCTGTCCGTCGCGCCCGGGTGCCCGTGGCTGACCGGACGACCGGCCCAGGGGAGGTCGTCCGCGGGTCGGCCGGCGGGTGGGTGGCCAGGGCCAGATCTCACAGCCGGACCCGCCCGAGGGCCGGCGCCAGCCGGTAGGTGGCGTCCAGGACCAGCGGGTGCCCATCGAGCCAGCTCAGGTCGGCACCCGTGTGCAGGGTGTGCACGAGCACCAGGTCGGCGTCGGCCGCCGTCGGCGTCGCAAGGCCGGTGAGCGAGCCGGCGGGTGACGACAGCAGCGGCACGTACGGGTCGTGGTAGCTCACGGTGGCACCGCTGTGCCGCAGACTCTCGATGATCTCCAGGGCCGGCGACTCCCGCAGATCCTCCACGTCCGGCTTGTAGGTGACCCCGACGACCAGCACCCGGGCCCGACTCAGGGAAAGGCCGGCGTCGGCGAGCATGGTGCGGATCCGGTCGACGACGAGCCGGGGTCGGCCGGCGAGCGCGGACATCGCCTGCTCGGTGACCGGCATCGGCAGTCGCGCCGCGCGCAGCTGCCAGAGCAGGTAGTACGGGTCGCAGGGGATGCAGTGGCCGCCGGCACCGGGCCCGGGGAGGAAGCGCATGAAGCCGAACGGCTTGGTGGAGGCGGCGTCGATGACCTCCCGCACGTCGAGGCCGAGGGCCCGGCTGGCCTCGGCGATCTCGTTGGCGAAGGCGATGTTGACGGCCCGGAAACTGTTCTCCAGGAGCTTGGTCATCTCGGCCGCCTCCGCCGACGAGACCTCGTGCAGCTGCGGGCCGTAGCCCTTCAGCGCGCCGATCGCCCGAGCCGCGCACTGCGGTGTCACCCCGCCGAGCACCCGGGGCACCAGGGACTGCGGTCGGTCGTTGCCCGGGTCGATCCGCTCCGGGCTGAACGCGACGAACACGTCGACGCCGGGGCGTAGACCGCGTGCCGCGAGCGGTTCCGCGAGCAGCTCCCGGGTGGTGCCGACGTAGCTGGTGGAGGTCAGGATCAGCACCTGACCGGGAACCGCGTGCGCGACGACCGTCTCGCAGGCCCGACGCAGGACCCGCAGGTCGGGGACGAGCTGCGGGTCGACCGGCGTGGGTACGCAGATCAGCACGGCTGCGGCGTGGGCCAGCCGGGCCGGTTCGTCGGCCAGCTCGAAGGCGGCCCGGTCGGCCAGGGCCTCGTCCAGTCGGTCCAGGTCGGCGGGGAGCAGGTCGACCCGACGCTGGCCGATCGCGGCGAGCCGGTCCGGGTCGACGTCGATGCCGAGCACCCGGTGACCGGTGGCGTGCAGGGCGAGGGCGGTGGGGAGCCCGACGTACCCCAGACCCAGGACGGCGACGTCGTGGGTGGGCGGCGTTCCGGCGGCGGCCGCACCGGCCACCGGCTGGAATTGTGGAAAAGCACCGGACCGCGCGGAAACGGTGACGGTCATGAACCGTTCTCCTCTGCCTCGGAAATGCGCAGGACAACGCCGGGAGCGCGAATAGCGCCGGACTCTTTCTTTCCGTTACACGGGTGTCGGGAAGCTGACAACAATCCCGTTCGGACAGCCGCCAATGACCGTCGAACACCAGGTGAGCAACCGGAAAGCCTGGCGCGCCACCTATGGAGATCGAACGGGAGCGCAACCACGAATGCAACGACGTGAGCCGAGATCAGCTATTCACGGGCACCAGGTGCGGCTAAAGGTGCCACGTCTGCCAACCGACCTACGGGCCGGTCGAACGATCATCCGGAAATGGGACGTTAATTGTCGCCGGTAATATGTCGGGCCGGCCGTCGAACGCGACCCGGAACCCGACGGGCATTGACCGTGCGGCAGCCGCGGGCCCACC
The DNA here is from genome assembly GCF_059089345.1 of Micromonospora sp. BS32. NCBI lineage: Bacteria > Bacillati > Actinomycetota > Actinomycetes > Micromonosporales > Micromonosporaceae > Micromonospora > Micromonospora sp. BS32. The sequence continues at coordinate 97,103 of NZ_JBSSHR010000018.1, read as the reverse complement.
CGAGCGGGTGCCGGGCGGGGCGGTCCGGGTCAGACGGCGACGAGCTGCTCGGCACGGACCGCCGCCGCCTCGGCGCGGGCGATCGGCCCGCCGGGCAGCGCGGCGACCCCGGCCCCGACGGCGACCGCCGCCCCGGCGAAGAGGAACGCCCAGGGCACCCCGCCGGCGTGGTCGACGATCAGCCCGGCGACCGAACCGCCGGCGGCGCTCGCCGCCACCGACATGGTCACCACCCAGGTGTACGCCTCGTTCAGCATGCCGGCCGGGGCGATCCGCCCGACCAGGGTGTTCTCCAGGGTCAGCGCGGGGGCGATCGCCGCCCCGCCGACCACCAGCGCGGCGCCCAGGGCCAGCGGGCCCGGCATCACGGCGAACACGGCGAAGCTGCCGGCCACCCCGGCGAGCAGCCAGGCGAACTGTCGGGTCATGTTCGGCGGCGGCCGGCGTACGCCGAACCAGAAACCTCCGGCGGCGCTGCCGATCCCCCAGACGGCGAGCAGCACCCCGGCCATGCTCTCCGGGTCGGCGGTGGGCTGGTCGCCGGCGAAGGCCGGCACGATCACCCCGGCGGCGCCGAACGCGATGCCGAGGCTGGCCACGCAGACCAGTAGCGCCGGAAAGCCGCCCACCCGCAGCGGGCCCAGCCCCCGGGCGTGGTGCTCGCGCGGGTGCGGGCGCCAGCCGCGCATCACCCGGCCGAGGGCCACCCCGACGGTGCCGACCAGGGTGACCACGGCGGCGCCGACCAGCGCGGCGGCGGCATCGGCGACCAGCACGAAGCCGGCCACCAGCAGCGGTCCGAGCACGAAGACGATCTCGAAGAGTGAGGTCTCCGCGGCCAGCGCGGTGTTGCGCAACCGCTGCCGGCCGGACGCGGGTGCGGTGAGGTCGTTCCAGGCGCCCCGGATCGCCGCCGTCAACGGCGGGTAGGTGGCCCCGGCGACGCCGGCGGCCAGGTAGATCAGCCCCAGGCTGCCGGCCTCGGCACGGCTGGCGCCGAGCAGACCGAACAGGGCGAGCGGGTGGGCGACGGCGGTCACCAGCAGGACCGGGGTCGGACCGACCCGGTCCGCGATCCGGCCAGCGACCGGGCTCAGCGCGGCGCCGGAGAGCGCGTAGATGCCCCCGGCGACGGCGGCCAGCGAGTACCGGCCGGTCACCTGCTCCACCACCAGCAGCAGCGCCAGCGGCGTCATGCCGATCCCGAGTCGGCCGACGATGCCGAGGACCAGCAGCAGCGGCGCCCCGGGGATCCGCCAGACGCCCAGGTACTGGCGCAGTGCGGCCACGGTCGACCTCCGGGATGTAATGGGTGCGAGCCGTTCCGACCCTAACGCCGGACGCACCGGCCGGAAAGCGGATATGACGCGCCCGACGCCCGGCGTACCCGAAGATCCGCCCGTGTCCGGCGGACCGGACACGGGCGGACGGGATGGTGTGGGATCAGCGCCGGAACTGCACCGGGCCGGTGTTGGCCGCCAGCTGCTCCAGCCGGGCGACCCGCTCCTCCATCCGGGGGTGGGTGGAGAAGAGCGCCGCGATGCCGCCGCCCCGCTTGAACGGGTTGTCGATCATCAGGTGGGCGGTGCTGGTGAGCTGGCCCTGGGCGGGCAGCGGCCGGGTCTGGGTACCCACGTGGATCTTCCGCAGGGCACTGGCCAGGGCCAGCGGGTCCCCGGTGAGCTGGGCGCCCGAGGCGTCCGCCTGGAACTCCCGGCTCCGGCTGATCGCCAGCTGGATCACGGTGGCCGCGATCGGGCCGAGGATCAGGGTGAGCAGCAGCACGACCGGGTTCGGGGCGTCCTCGTCGTCGCCACCGCCCAGCGGGATGAACCAGGCGATGTTCGCCAATGCGGTGATGATGCCGGCCAGGCCGGCCGCCACGCTGGAGATCAGGATGTCCCGGTTGTAGACGTGCGACAGCTCGTGCCCGATCACGCCGCGCAGCTCCCGGTAGTCCAGGATCTGGGTGATGCCCTGAGTGACGCAGACCGCGGCATGCGCCGGGTTACGACCGGTCGCGAACGCGTTGGGCTGCGAGGTCGGGCTGACGTACAGCCGGGGCATCGGCTGCCCCGCCTCGGTGGCCAGCTCCCGCACCATCCGGTACAGCTCGGGGAAGTCGGCCTCGCTGACCGGTTGCGCCCGCATCGAGCGCAGCGCGAGCTTGTCGGAAAAGAAGTAGCTGACGCCGTTCATCAGCAGTGAGACGACGACGGCGATGACCAGGCCGCCACTGCCGCCGAACCAGTAGCCCACCGCCAGGATCAGCGAGGTGAGCAGGCCGAGCAGCGCGGCGGTCTTCAGACGGTTGTGATGCACGGTCACTCCTTCGGTGCGCGGGTCGCGCGGGACCCGCTGACCGGTCCAACGTCACCGGTACCCGTCAACCATCCTGCTCATGGCTGGAAGTTGACTGGAGATTCCTGTGCGCCCGCTGTGCCGACCGGACACCGGGGACGAGCCGGGGCGGAGCCGGTCAGCCGGCCGCGAGATCCAGCACCAGCTGGGGGGCGAAGCCCACCACCACCGCCAGCGCGGTCGCCACGGCCAGCGCCACGGTGACGGTCCAGGCCGGGCGGACCGGCACGTCCGCACCCCGGGCGGCCGGCTCGGCGGCGTACAGGGTGGCGGCCAACCGGAGGTAGTAGGCCAGGCCGATCACCGCGTTGAGCGCCACCACCAGGGCCAGCCAACCCGCGCCGCCGGTCAGCAGCGAGCGGACCACGGTCACCTTGGCGAAGAGGCCGGCCAGCCCCGGCGGCAGCCCGGCCAGCCCGATCAGCGCCAGCGCGAACGCCGCCCCCACCCACGGGTGCCGGCGGGCCGCGCCACGCAGCTCGTCCACCGTGCCGCCGTCCGCACCGGCCGGGCGTAACGCCACCAGCGCGGCGAACGCCGCCAGCTCCAGCAGGACGAAGAAGACCGCGTACGCGACGGTGGCGGCGTACCCGGCCGTCCGAGCCTCGGCGGTGCGCCCGGCGGCCAGCGCCAACGCGCCCAGCGGGGCCAGGATGTAGCCGGCCTGAGCCACCGACGACCAGGCGAGCAGCCGGACGGTACGCCGCTGGCGCAGCGCGACCAGGTTGCCGACGGTCATGGTCAGCACGGCGAGCAGGGCGAGCACCGGGCCGGTGACGTCGGCCGGCAGGGCCCGCTGCACCACCGCGAGCAGGGCGACGACCCCACCCAGCTTCGAGGCGGTCGAGAGGTACGCGGCCACCGGCAGCGGCGCCCCGTCGTAGGTGGCCGGGGCCCAGGCGTGGAACGGCACCGCCGCCACCTTGAAGGCCAGCCCGAGCACCACCAGCGCGACCGCGGCGGTGAGCAGGGGCAGGTCGGGGGCGTCCCCGATCAGCGCGCCGAGCCGGCCCAGGTGCAGCCCGCCGGTGACCGCGTAGAGCAGCGCCGCGCCGAGCAGGGTGAGCGTGGTGGCGACCACGCTCACCACGAAGAAGGTGACCGCCGCCTCGGCGCTGGCCAGGCTGCCCCGGCGCAGCCCCACCAGCACGTAGAGCGGCAGGGTGAGGGTCTCCAGGGCGACGATCAGGGTGATCAGGTCACCGGCCGCGCCGAGTACCACGCCGCCGGTCATCGAGCAGGCCAGCAGGAAGCAGTACTCGCCCACCGGCGTCGTCCCGCCCGGCCGCAGCAGCGGGCCGGAGATCGCCAGCACCCCGAGGGTGAGCAGCGCGAAGACGCCGGCGACCAGGGCGGCCCGGTCGTCGAGGACCCAGGAGCAGTCGGCGCCGGCGCAGAACGTCCGCCGGGTGTCGCCCGCGCCGACCAGCGCCGCGCCGACGGCGGTGGCGACGGCGCCCGCGGCGGCCACGGCCACCGTCGCGCCGGCCCGGGCCAGCAGCAGGTCCGCCAGGAGCACCAGTACGGCGGTGCCGGCCGCCAGGTACGCCGGCAGCAGCGCCACGTTGTCCACGCTCTGCACCAGGCTCACGCCGCCACCTCGCCGCGGGTCAGATCCGAAGCCGGTCTCACCGGAGCACTTTCGTTCGCGACTGCGGGGCTCCGCTGCGCTGCACTCCTCGCGCTCACCGGAGCACCTCCACCAGGGCGTTCACCGGGCCGGTGGCGTAGCCCAGCACCAGCGTCGGGGCCAGCCCGACGGCCAGCGCGAGCAGCACCAACGGTGCCCAGGCGGTCAGTTCCGCCCCGGCCAGGCCGGGCGAGAGCCGTCCCACGACCGGGCTGGGCCGGCCGTGGGTGACCTGGCGCAGCAGCCGCAGGAAGTACGCGGCGGCGAGCGCCCCGCCGACCGCGGCCAGCACGGCCAGGGTGGTCCAGAGCGGCCCGCCCCGCCGAACGGCGGCGACCACGGCGAACGCCTCGCCCCAGAAGCCGGCCAGCCCCGGCAGGCCCAGCGAGGCGACCGCGGCGAAGCCGAGCAGCCCGGCGAGCCGGGGTGCGGTCTCCCGCAGCCCGGACAGCTCGGCGAGCGCCCCGGTGTGGGTGCGGTCCTTGACCGCGCCGGCCAGGAAGAAGAGCAGGCCGGTGATCACCCCGTGGGCGATGTTGCCGATCAGCGCCGCCTGGATGCCGGTGGCGGTCAGCGTGGCCACCCCGAGCAGCACGAAGCCCATGTGCCCGACGCTGGAGTACGCGATCAGCCGTTTCAGCTCGCTCTGGGCCAGGCAGACCAGCGACCCGATCAGGATGGCGGCGACGGCGAGCACGCCGAGCGCCGGGGCGGCCCAGCGGGCGCCCTCGGGGGCCACCCCGACCGCGATCCGGACCAGGCCGTACGTACCCATCTTGAGCAGCACCCCGGCGAGGATCACGCTGCCCACGGTGGGCGCCTGGGTGTGCGCGTCGGGCAGCCAGGAGTGCAGCGGCCAGAGCGGGGCCTTCACCGCGAAGGCGAGTGCCAGCAGGGTGAACGCGACCAGCTGGGTGCTCCGGGACAGCCCGGTCCCGCCGGTCAGCGCGACCACGTCGGCGGTGCCGGCGGCGGCGACCACCACGTAGACGCCGACCAGCAGCAGCACCGAGCCGAAGAGCGTGTAGAGGGCGAACTTGCGGGCCGCCCGCCGCCGGTCGTCCCCGCCCCAGCCGGCGATGATCGCGTACATCGGCAGCAGGACGACCTCGAAGAATGCGAAGAAGAGCACCAGGTCGAGGGCGAGGAAGGTGCCGAGGATGCCGACCTCGACCACCAGCAGCAGCGCCACCAGCGCCCGGCCGCTCCCCCCGCCGGCGGGCACCCGCCACACGGTGTAGCCGCAGCAGAGCAGGGTGAGCAGCGCGGTCAGCACCACCAGCGGCCAGGAGATGCCGTCCACCCCGAGGTGGAAGCGCAGGTCCAGGCTCGGCACCCAGCGCAGGTCGAGCCGGTGCCAGGACTGCACGGCCGGGCGCGGCCCGTAGCCGAACCAGCCGTGGTCGCCGAGCACCAGCAGCGCCGACCCCACCAGGGTCAGGGCGGCGACCGCCGTACCGAGCAGCCGGGCCGCCCGGTCTCCGGGTGTGACCGCGACCGCCAGCGCCCCGGCCGCCGGCAGCACCAGGACCGCGACCAGCAGGAACTCCCCGAGACTCATGCGGCCCCTCCGATCAGCACGGCGGCCAGGCCGATCAGCACCGCGCCGGCCAGCACCGCCGCCGCCGCGCGGGGCAGCGCCGCCCGGTGCAGCGCGGCCAGGCCACCGCCGAGGCCGTACGCGCCCCGGCCGGTGGACTCGACCAGGCCGTCCACCCCGACCTCGTCGCCGGTACGCACGGCGCGGGCGAGCGCCGTCGTGGGGCGTACGACCAGGGCGTGCTGGACGTCGTCGAGCCGGAACGCGCGGGCGAACACCGGCCGCAGCGGACCCAGCGCGCCGGCCGGGTCGGCGGCCCGGTCCCGCCGCCAGCCGGCCCAGGCCAGCCCGGCGCCGACCAGCAGCAGCATGGTGGGCAGCAGCAGCGCCGGCCCGAGGTGGACCAGCTCCACGTCGTCCTCCGCGAGCGCCGGCAGGAGGACCCGGTCGGCGAAGGGCGGCCAGAACGCGGCCAGCCCGAGCAGCGCGGCGGGCACCGCAAGCAGCAGCACCGGCCAGCGCATCAACGCCGGCGGGTCGTGCGGCTCGAGCAGTGGCATCCGGGGCGCGCCGAGGAAGGTGCGCAGCAGCAGTCGGGTGGCGTACCAGGCGGTGACGACCACGCCGAGCAGCCCGGCCAGCCAGACCAGCCAGCCCACCCAGGCGGGCGCCGGGCCGGCGCCGTCCAGCGCGGCGGCCTCGGCGACGGCGAGCACGCCGTCCTTGCTCCAGAAACCGGAGAGCGGCGGCACCCCGGCCAGCGCGCCGAGGCCGATCAGCGTGCACCAGAAGGTGACCGGCATGTCCCGGCGCAGCCCGCCCATCCGGGACATCAGCGTGGTGCCGACGGCGTGGATCACCGCGCCGGCGGCGAGGAAGAGCAGCGCCTTGAAGGCCGCGTGGGTGAGCAGGTGGAACAGCGCCGCGGCGGGCGCGCCGACCGCCAACGCTCCGGTCATGTAGCCAATCTGGGAGACCGTCGACCAGGCCAGCACCCGCTTCAGGTCGTCCTGGGCGGTGGCGGCGAACGCGCCCAGCAGCAGGGTGATCGAGGCCATCACCCCGAGCACGGCCAGCGCGGTCGGAGTGGCCGCGAAGAGCGGGTAGAGCCGGACGACCGCGTAGACGCCGGCGGCGACCATGGTGGCGGCGTGGATCAGCGCGGAGATCGGGGTCGGACCGGCCATCGCGTCCGGCAGCCAGGTGTGCAGCGGGAACTGGGCGCTCTTGCCGGCCACCCCGGCGAGCAGCAGCAGGCAGGCCGCGGTGCGGGTGCCGGTGGAGTAGTCGTGGGCGAGCACGTCGGCGATCCGGAAGCTGCCCGCCGAGACGCCGAGCAGCGCGATGCCCAACAGGAAGCCGACGTCACCCACCCGGGTGACCAGGAACGCCTTCATCGCGGCGGCCGGCGCCTCGGGCAACCGCCGGTCGTGGGCGATCAGCAGATAGGAGCAGAGGCCCATCACCTCCCAGCCGACCAGCAGCAGGATCAGGTCCCCGCTGACCACCACCAGCAGCATCGCGGCGGTGAAGAGGCTGATCTGCGCGGCGTACGGCGGGTAGCGGTGGTCGACCTCGACGTCGTCGTGCGGGCCGCGGCGCAGGTAGGCCACCGAGTAGACCTGCACGGCCAGCGCCACCGCGGCGACGGCGACGGCGACCAGGGCGGCGGCGCCGTCCAGCCGGACCCCGAGGGTGACCCGCAGGCCACCCAGGTCGATCCAGGTGGTGGCGGTCTCCACCGGGTCGCCGACCCGGGCCAGCAGGGCGACCGCGATCAGCAGCGCGCCGGCCGCGCCGGCGACACCGAGCCCGATCGCCGCCCGTCGGGCCCGATCCTCCCCGGTGGACGCCCCGCGCGGCGAGGGCGGCAGCAGCAGCCCGAGCAGGCCGGCGAGCAGGGGTACGGCCGGCAGGGCGGCCCCGAGCAGCCCGGTCACTTCGTCCCCTCCGGTCGGTCGGCGCCGGCCGGCCCGGTCGACGGCCGGCCGCCGGTCGTGGCCGGCACGGGCGCGGGCGGCTCGGTCAGCGGCACCTCGTCGACGGCGACGCTGGCGCGCAGCCGGTAGAGCTGGAGCACGATGGCCAGGCCGACGCCGATCTCGGCGGCGGCCAGCACGATCACGAAGAGCGCGAAGACCTGCCCGGAGTGCGGCAGCTGGGCGCGGACCGTGGTGTCGGCGGTGACCAGGATCAGGTTGACCGCGTTGAGCATCAGCTCCACCGCCATCAGCACCAGCACCGCGTTGCGCCGGCGCAGCACGCCGTAGCCGCCGAGGCCGAACAGGATCGCGGCGGTGACATAGGGGATGACCGGCCTCACGGGCGGCCACCCCGGTTTACGGCCGGCGTGGCGTCGGCCCCGGCGGGCGGCACCGGGGCGGTACGGGCACCGGGCGGCCCGACCCGGCCCGGCCCGGCCGGTGCGGCGGTCGCGTCCGGACGGCTGCCGATGTCGGGGCGGGACAGGATGATCGCGCCGACCAGGGCGGCGAGCAGCAGCACCGACAGCACCTCGAACGGCAGCACCCAGGAGCGGAAGACCTGCTCGCCGAGGCGCTCGGCGGTGCCGGCCGCGGGCAGCTCCACCCGGGACCAGCGGAACGCGTCGACCAGCAGCACGGCCAGGCCCAGCCCGGCGCCCCCGCCGATCAGCGCGGCCGGCCAGCCCGGGCGGTCCAGATCGTCGGAGGCGCCGATCGGGGCCCGGGTCAGCATCACCGCGAAGAGCAGCAGCACCACCACCGCGCCCACGTAGATCAGCACCTGCACCCAGGCCACCAGCTCGGCGGTGAGCACCAGGTAGTCGCCGGCCAGAGCGCCGAGGCAGACCACCAGGTAGAGCCCGGCCCGGACGAGGTGGCGGGTGCCCACCACGAGCACCCCCGCGCCGACCGCCACCGCCCCGAGGGCGAGCAGCAGCACGTCCGCACCGGTCATGGGGTGGCACCCCCGTCGGCGGCGGCGCCGGGCTCGGGGCGTACCACGGTGGGGCGGGCGGCGGAGCTGGTGGGAGTCGCGGCCTTGCGCGCGGCGGTGCTCTCCTCCTTGGCCGGCTCGCCGTTGCGGTCGTGCGCGGGGGGCGGCGGCACGGTGGCCATCCACTCGCCGAGGTGGTCCTTGTCGTGCAGCAGGTCCTTGATGTCGTACTCGGCGTACTCGAACTCCGGGGACCAGTAGAGCGCGTCGAAGGGGCACACCTCGATGCAGATGCCGCAGTACATGCAGAGCGAGAAGTCGATGTCGAACTTGTCGAGCACGTTGCGCTGGCGGGGGCGGGCGGCGCCGGGCACCGCCACCTCCTCCTTGTGCGAGTCGATGTAGATGCACCAGTCCGGGCACTCCCGGGCGCAGAGCATGCAGACCGTGCAGTTCTCCTCCGACAGCGCGATCACGCCGCGGGACCGGGGCGGCAGCTCGGGGGCGACGTCCGGGTACTGCTGGGTGGTCGACCGGCGGGTCATCGTCTTCAGCGTGACCGCCAGCCCCTTCACCAGCCCCTCACCGGGAATACCGCTGCGCTCGCTCATGCCGCTCATCCTGCCCTGTGCCCTCCGCACGCGCGACCACCACCCGGTGAATCTCCCGATCGACCGGATCACGCCGGGGCGTCGGTGACCGCTCGCCGCACCCGCGCGATCGACCCTTCGGGACGGTCCGGACTTCATTGATCTTCTATGCTGCTCCGGCCGACGACCAAGGGGGACCACGGCCGGATGAAGAAGACCACGACCCGGGTGATCGCGGCGGCGGCCGTGCTGGCCACCGTGCTGTTCGGCACGTCGGCCGCGCAGGCCGAGCCGGACGGCACGATCACCGGCACGGTGACCGACCGGACCACCGGCGCACCCCTGGCCGGCGCCTGCGTGTCGCTCATGCAGAGCCCCGAACTGACCCTGGCCACGAAGTGCACCGACAGCGCCGGCACCTACACCTTCAGCGTCACCGGCCAGTCGGGCTACGGCATCCACGTCCGGGCGCGCGCCGCCGGCCGGCCGGACGTCTGGTGGCCCAGCGCCCCGGACTACCTCAACGGGGATCCGGTCTCCGTCGACCCGGGTGCGACCGCCCGGGCCGATCTCAGCATGATCACCGACGTGGGCGGCTTCCAGGGCCGGATCACCCACGCCGACGGCAGCGCGGCCTACCAGAGCGAGGTGGTCGCCGTCGCCGTCGAGGGAAACTGGAAGGCGCGGGCCTACACCGACGCCGACGGGCGGTACCGGCTCGCCAACCTGCCGGTGGGTTCCTACCGGCTCGGGCTCGGGCCGCAGGGCTGGGCGCCGCAGCAGTGGGTGCCGGGCAAGACCGTCCAGAGCGAGGGCATCGTCTTCCCGGTCACCGCCGGGAGCACCACCACCGTCGACGACCGGTACGTCTCGGTCAAGCCGCCGGAGGGGTGGCAGACCGGCGTCGTCACCGGCGTCGTCACCGCCCGGGCCACCGGCGCCCCGGTCGCCGGGGCCTGCGTCGCCGCCTTCGAGGAGAACGGCGGTAGCCAGGTCAACGAGTCCTGCGCCGACGCCACCGGCCGCTACCGGATCGACCGGCTGTCGGTGCAGAACCGGTACCGGCTGCGGGTGCGGGCGCCGGGCTTCAACGACCAGTGGGCGAAGGACGCCAACAACTACGACAACGCGACCCCGTACGCCACCTCCGGCTTCGAGGAGACGGTGGTGGACGTGGCGCTGCGGGTCGGCGGCGGGACCATCCGCGGCCGGGTCACCCCGTACGAGGGCGGCACCCTGCCGTGGTCGCTGTCGGCGGTGGCCACGGCGGTCGACGGCTCGTGGCGCGGCGGCGTGATGGCGGTCGACGGCGAGTACCAGCTCGACCGGGTGCCGGCCGGGGACTACCGGGTGTACTTCTACGCCGGGGGCCGGACGGTCCAGTACCACCCGGGCAAGGCCACCGCCGAGGAGGCGGCGGTCGTCCACGTCACCGACGGGGAGGTCACCGTCGTCGACGAGCGGCTCGTGCCGGCCGGCTCGGTGGAGGTGACCCTCGTCGACAAGGCGACCGGTGGCCCGGTCAGCGGGTGCGTCCGGCTGACCAGGTCCGTCGAGCGGGCCTGCACGCCGGCCGGCGCCAACCGGGTCACCTTCCCCATCGTCTGGGCGACCACCCAGGGCGCGGAGACCGCCGAGGTGCTCCCCGCCGGCACGGGGCACTGGAATCGCTGGGTCAGCGACATCCGGGTCACCTCCGGGCAGACCACCCGGCTCACGGTGCAGGTCGAACCGGCTGCCACCGTGACGACCCGGGTGCTCGACGGCGCCGGCGCACCGGTGAGCGGCGTCTGCGTCCGGCCGGTCGCCGCCCGCGCGATGGCGACCGTCGCGCTGCGGCAGGAGAACGAGAACGGGGCGTACTGCGCCGACGCCTCCGGCGCACTGACCATCGGCCCGCTGCCGGCCGGGCCGGTGCGGCTCTTCGTGGGCGCGAAGGCCCCGTGGGGCGCCCAGTGGTACACCAGCACGGGCGGCACCGGCGACCGCGACGCCGCCACCCGGCTCGACCTCGTCGCCGGCAAGGTCACCGGCACCCCGGCGATCCGGCTCGACCGGGCCGGCTCGATCACCGGCACCCTCCAGGGCATCAACGGCGAATTCATCGACGGCTGCGGCCAGGCCGGCGCGGACAGCCCGGACCTGCCGGGCGGCGCCACCAACGGCTGCACCTCGCACACGGGCACCGACCACACCGGCCGGTACACGATCAGCGGGCTCGGCCCGTACCGCTGGCCGCTGAAGTACACCGGGCGGTGGGCCGGCAACACCGACGAGTTCGCGCCGGAGTGGTCCGGGGACGTCACCAACCGGGCGCTCGCCGTCCCGGTGCAGGTGCGCTCGGGTGAGACGGTGACGGCGCCGGCCGTGAAGCTCGTTCAGGACGCCAGAATCATGACCTTCGACCGGGGCGCGGGGGCGCCGAGCAGCTGGTCGGTGGAGGCGTACCACCCGACCACCGGGGACCTGGTGGCGCGGCACGTCGGGTCGAGCTTCGGCGAGATGGACGCGCTGCCGGCCGGGCCGCTGCTGCTCCGCTACCTGCCGGGCAACGGCAGGCCCTGCTGGTACGTGGCTGACGGCGCGACGGGTGGTGCTGCGGGCGGCACCCCCCGACCGACCATGCTGACCCTCACCCCGCAGCAGCAGCTCGACAGCATCAGGCTGGTGCCGGGCAGCACCTGCCTGGCCGTGTCGGCCGCGACCCGGGAGGGCCCGTCGGTGCCCCGCTGAGGCCCCACCCGCGGCCCGTGCCGGCGTCCCCCGCGGGGTGCCGGCGCGGGCCGCCGCCGTTTCCCGCGGCGGTCACACCGGCGGGAGCACCTCGACGCCGAGCTGCTGGAGGAGCTGGAACAGCTCGTTGACGCTCCACACGTCGACGATCCGCCCGTCGGCGTCGAAGCGCAGGAACGTCGCCCCGGAGTAGCTGACCACCTGCCCGGTCGGTCGTACCGGGCCGAACTGCCCGGCCTGGGTGCCGGCCGCCCGCCAGCGCAGCGCCACCCGGTCGCCGGTGGCCACCACGTCCACCAGCTTGTAGCGCAGGTCGGGGAAGGCGGCCCGACGGTCCCGGTGCCAGGCCAGGGTGGCCTCCGGACCGGTCCCGCGCAGCCCCGGGCACTCCGGCCCCACCAGCTCGTACGCGGACTCCTCGCGCCCGGCGTTCCACACGTCCGCCACGAAGCGCCGGGCCGCCGCTTCCACATCGGTCATCGGGGCAGCCTAGCCAGCGGTCGCCCGGCCGACGCGCCGCGGATCGGCGAGGATGGGACCGACGGCAGACGATCGCAAGGGGGCGACGTGGGCGACGCGGAAGGCACCACCACCGGCGGGAAGTACGTCGAGCCGGGCGGGGAGTTCACCCGGGACCAGCGCTACATCGCCACCCGGATCACCGCCGACGCGCGGGACGGCTGGCCGGTCGAGCCGGGGCGCTACCGGCTGGCGGTCAGCCGGGCCTGCCCGTGGGCCAACCGGTTGATCATCGTGCGGCGGCTGCTCGGGCTGGAGGACACCATCTCCATGGCGGTGGCCGGGCCGACCCACGACGCCCGGAGCTGGACCTTCGACCTGGACCCGGGCGGGCGGGACCCGGTGCTCGGCATCGAACGCCTCCAGGAGGCGTACTTCGCGCGCTTCCCCGGGTACGAGCGGGGCATCACCGTGCCGGCGCTGGTGGACGTGCCGACCGGCCAGGTGGTCACCAACGACTACGCCCGGATGAGCCTGGACCTCTCCACCGAGTGGGTGGCGTACCACCGGCAGGGCGCGCCGCAGCTCTACCCCGAGCACCTGCGGGACGAGATCGACGAGGTCAACGCGGTGGTCTTCGCCGACGTCAACAACGGCGTCTACCGGTGCGGCTTCGCCGGCAGCCAGAAGGCGTACGAGAAGGCGTACCACCGGCTCTTCGACCGGCTGGACTGGCTGACCGAGCGGCTGACCGGGCAGCGCTGGCTGGTCGGCGACACGATCACCGAGGCGGACGTGCGGCTCTTCACCACGCTGGTCCGCTTCGACCCGGTCTACCACGGCCACTTCAAGTGCAATCGGCAGAAGCTGTCCGAGATGCCGGTGCTCTGGGCGTACGCCCGGGACCTGTTCCAGACCCCGGGCTTCGGCGACACCATCGACTTCGACCACATCAAGCGGCACTACTACGAGGTGCACCGGGACATCAACCCGACCGGCATCGTGCCGCTCGGCCCGGACCTGTCGAACTGGCTCACCCCGCACGGCCGGGAGACCCTCGGCGGCCGTCCCTTCGGTGACGGCACGCCCCCGCCGCCCCCGCCGCCGGCCGAACGCGTCGACCCGGCGCACACCCCGCTGCATTGAGCGGTGGCGGTCAGAGGGCGACGCGGACGGCGGCGGTCAGCACCAACTGGGCGAGGGCGAGCGGGACGAGGACCAGCCAGCAGAGGCGTTGCAGCTGGTCCTCGCGGAGCCGGGGGTAGGAGACCCGGAGCCAGATGATCACGAAGGCGACGGCGAAGACCTTGAGCAGGGTCCAGAGCCAGCCGAGCTGGGCGTCAGCGAACGGTCCCTGCCAGCCGCCGAGGAAGAGCACGGTGGTCAGCGCGGCGATCACCACGATGCCGACGTACTCGGCGAGCAGGAAGAACGCGAAGCGCAGTCCGGTGTACTCGGTCATGTAGCCGAAGACCAGCTCGGAGTCCGCGATCGGCATGTCGAACGGCGGCCGGCGGATCTCGGCCAGCCCGGCGACGAAGAAGACGATCATCGCGGGCGCCTGCCAGAGCAGCCACCACGGCCGCCACGCCTCGACGATGCCGGAAAGGCTGAGCGTCCCCGCCGCCATCGCGACCGAGGCGGCGGCGAGCACCAGCGGCAGCTCGTAGCCGAGCAGCTGGGCCGCGCCGCGCAGGCCGCCGAGCAGGCTGTACTTGTTGGCCGACGCCCACGCCGACATCAGCACCGCGACCACGCCCACACCCACCACGGCGAGGACGAAGAACAGGCCGATGTCCAGCGGCTGGCCGACCAGGTCGCCCGGGCCCAGCGGGATGACCAGCAGCACCAGCAGGTAGGGCAGCAGCGCCACCACCGGGGCGAGCCGGAACACCGCCCGGTCCGCCTCGCGCGGGGTGAGGTCCTCCTTCTGGACGAACTTCACCCCGTCGGCGACCAGCTGCGCCCAGCCGTGGAAGCCGCCGGCGTACATCGGGCCGAGCCGGCCCTGCATGTGCGCCATCACCTTGTGCTCGGCCTGACCGACGATCAACGGCAGGGTCAGGAAGGCGACCAGCACGCCGCCGACCCGGATCACCAGCTCCAACCAGGTGGGCATCAGGCCGTACCCTCCTCGTCGCCGCCGTCGCGGGCCGGCGGTTCGGCCGAAGCCGGGCCGCCGCCGGAGCCGGCTCCCCCGGGGGTACGCCCCGGACGGGCTCCCGGCGCCGGCCGGGCGGGCCGCTCCCGGGCCGGGCGGGCCGGAGTGCCGCCGCGCGGCCCCTCCCCCACCCCCGCCGCGCCGGCCGGGGTGGGCGTGCTGCCCCACTCCCCCGGCGCGGGCACACCCGGCGGGCGGATCGGCCGGCGACCACCACCGGCCTCCGACTCGCCGGGCTCCTTCGCCCCCGGCCACGGCTTGGCGACCCGGGAGGCGAGCACGAACTCCTTGCGCAGCGGGTGCCCCTCGAACTCCGGTGGCAGCAGCAGCGGCAGCAGCCCCCGGTGGCCGGCGAAGTCGATGCCGAACATTTCGTGGGTCTCCCGCTCGTGCCAGGCGGCACCCGGGTAGACGTCCACCACCGAGGCCACGGTCGGCGTCTCGCGGGGCACCCGGGTGCGCAGCAGCACGCCGTGCCGGTGCCGGGTCGACCAGAGGTGGGCCACCACGTCGAAGCCGCCGCCCAGCTCGTCGACCGCGGAGAGCCAGTCGAAGAAGTCGCAGCCCAGTTCGGCGTCGTCGCGGGCCGCGCGGAGCGCGTCCGACCAGCTCGCCGGGGGTACGTCGACGGTGGCGCGGGCGTAGGACTGACCGCCGGAGACCGACGCGGTGGCCTCGACCGGCGCGAGCAGCGCGACCATCCGCTGGCCGACCTCTTCCGGAGTCATGCCGTGATCCTATGGCCGCCCGCCCCGGGCCGTGACGGGCCGCCCGCGCCCGAGGGTGCCGCATCTGCCGCTTTGCCGGGCGGACGGGCCCCGGGCGGGGAAGGATGAGCACGTGCGCGCGATAACTGTCTCCGCCGGTGTCCCCGACTCGCTGCGCCTGATCGACGACTGGCCGGAACCGGCCGCCGAG
Organism: Micromonospora sp. BS32; assembly: GCF_059089345.1. Lineage (NCBI taxonomy): Bacteria > Bacillati > Actinomycetota > Actinomycetes > Micromonosporales > Micromonosporaceae > Micromonospora > Micromonospora sp. BS32. The sequence continues at coordinate 81,792 of NZ_JBSSHR010000018.1, read as the reverse complement.
GAGGGCGCGATCCTGGTCGAGGCGCTCGCCGTGGGCATCTGCGGCACCGATCAGGAGATCATCGCCGGCCAGTACGGCGAGGCCCCGCCCGGCCAGGAACGGCTGGTGCTCGGGCACGAGTCGCTGGGTCGGGTCCTGGAAGACCCGACCGGGACCCTGCAACCCGGCGGGCTGGTGGCCGGCGTGGTCCGTCACCCCGACCCGGTGCCCTGCCCGAACTGCGCGGTCGGCGAGTGGGACATGTGCCGCAACGGGCGGTACACCGAACACGGCATCAAGGGGCTCTCCGGCTTCGCCCGGGAACGGTGGCGGGTGCAGCCGAAGTTCGCCATCGGCCTGCACCCGGTGCTCGAACCGGTCGGCATGCTGCTCGAACCGACCAGCGTGGTGGCGAAGGCGTGGGACCACATCGAGCGGATCGGCAACCGGGCCGAGTGGCAGCCACAGACCGTGCTGGTCACCGGCGCCGGGCCGATCGGCCTGCTGGCCGCCCTGCTGGCCGTCCAGCGCGGCTTCTCGGTGCACGTGCTCGACCGGAACACCACCGGGCCGAAGCCGGACCTGGTCCGGGCGCTCGGCGCGACGTACCACACGGTGCCCGTCGGCGAGCTGGACTTCGAGCCGGACGTGGTGGTCGAGTGCACCGGCGCGCCGACGGTGGTCCTCGACGCGATGTGCAAGGCCGCCCCGACGGGGATCGTCTGCCTCACCGGGGTGTCCAGCGGCGGCCGGACCATCGACTTCGACGCCGGGGCGCTCAACCGGGCCCTGGTGCTGGAGAACAACGTGGTCTTCGGGTCGGTCAACGCCAACCGGCGGCACTGGGACCAGGCCGCCGACGCGCTGGCCCGGGCCGACCAGTCCTGGCTCAACTCGCTGATCACCCGCCGGGTGCCGGTGGCGGAGTACGCCGAGGCGTACACCCCCACCGGCGAGGACATCAAGGTGGTGCTGGACTTCACCGCCTGAGCCCACCCGACGGGGTCGCTCAGATGCCGGGGAGCCGGCCGTTGCGAAACAGGTCCACGAAGAGCTGGTGGTCCTCCCGGGTCCGGCCGCCGTAGGCGTGTGCGAACTCGACGAGGTACGCCACGAAGCCGTCCTCGTCGCCCCCGACCGCGGCGACGATCGACTCCTCCGTCGAGTAGTCGACCAGGTCGTGGCTGGACTCGTCGTCGGCGACCGAGTGCATCCGGGCCACCGCCCGGCCCAGGTCGGCGAGCACTCCGGCCATGTCCTCCGGCTCGTTGACGTCCGCCCAGTCCAGGTCGGCGGCGTACGGGGAGACCTCGGCGACGAGCTGGCCGACCCCGTCCAGCTCGGTGAAGCCCAGCCACGGGTCCGCGTACGCCTGGAGCGCCCGCTGCGACTCGGCCGTGCGGTGCCCCTGGTGGTGGAAGTAGCCGCGGACCCGCTCGTCGTCGATGTGTCGGGCGACGGCCGGCACCTGCGCCTGCTTCATGTAGAGCACGACGTCGTTCTCCAACGCCTGGGTGTGCCCCTCCAGCAGCAGGTTGTACGACGGTAGGCCGGCCGAGCCGATGCCGACCCCCTTGCGCAGCACCACGTCCTTGATCTTCGAGGCGACCGGCCGGAGCCGGGTCGCCGACTCGGGACGGGTGTCCAGGTACGCCTCGTAGGCCGCGCAGACCATCTTCCGGGTCTGGCCGTCGATCTCGAAGACGCCGTCGCCCAGGGAGAACCGGCGGTCGTAGTTGTCGATGGTGGTCTGGGTGGCGAGCAGGTCGACCCGGGTGTTCAGCCGGGCCTGCTGGAGCACCCGGCGCAGCACCCCGTCGGCGTTCTCCAGGGTGATCGAGCCGATCGCGTCGTCCCCGCCGGCGGCGATGGCCCGCAGCTCGGTCAGGTAGGAGCGGGCGAACCGATCGACCAGGTCGCCGATCACCTGGTCGGAGAGGGCCTTGGCGTAGCCGAGCAGGGCCACGCTGGCGGCGAGGCGCTTCAGGTCCCAGGAGAACGGCCCGACATAGGCCTCGTCGAAGTCGTTGACGTTGAACACCAGCTGCCCGGAGGCGTTCATGTAGGTGCCGAAGTTCTCCGCGTGCAGGTCGCCGTGTATCCACACCCGGCTGGTCCGCTCGTCGAGATAGGTGTCGTCGGCGAAGTCGCCGCGCTGGTCGGCGTAGAAGAGCGACGCGCTGCCCCGGTAGAAGGCGAACGGGGAGGCGGCCATCTTGCGGAACTTGCGGCGGAAGGCCGCCGGGTCGAGCGCCATCGACGCGCCGAACTCGTCGGTCAGCACGTCGACGATGAAGGCGGAACGCTGGTCCGCGGACTGGGTCATGGACCGCAGGCTAACGCCAGGCCGCCACCGGGGGCGCTCGTCCGGACGAACGGGCCGGGCGGCCCGGCCGGCGGGGTGACCCCACCGGACCGGTCCGCCCGGCCGGACGGAAGGACGGCCGCCGGTCAGCGCCCGGTCCGCGCCGCCCCGAACCGCCACGTCGACCTCGACGCGAGCAGCGGCGTCGGGCTGAGCATCGTGCCGGCGGTGGAGAGGGTCCGCGACGTGGACGCGGTCAGCGGCATCTTGCCGCAGGTCCGGGTCATGTCCGCCGCGATGGTGGTGGTCTGCCCCGCCGTCATCGCGACCTCGATGGCCGGCTTGCCGGCCAGGCCGTACCAGCAGGTCTTGGTCAGGCTCGCGTACTGGACGTACACCTTCTGGGTGCGGTGGCCCTTCAGGGTGAAGGTGCCGTCCCGGGCGATGTTGGTGAACGACGGGCTGGCGACGTCACCGGTGCGGGAGTTGTACGTCCAGACGTACCCGGCGTCGACTGGGTTCGTGCCGTCGGTCACCTTGCCGGTGAGCTGCCCGCCGGTGGCCAGCTTCGCGTCCACCGTGGCCGTCCCGCCGACGGTCACCGTCGCCATGGGGGCGGCGAACCGATCGGCGACGTCACCCGACCACTGCCAGGCGTACCCGGTGCCGCTGTTCGGCGTGAACTCCACCGGCCACCGGTACGGGCCGAGCTCCCCGATCGTGTAGCGGCCCTGGGAGTTGGAGCAGTTCGTCCCGAAGATCGCACCCTGGCCGGGGTGGAACGCGAACGGGTAGGCGCAGACCCCGGCGACCGCCGCGCCGGCGGAGTTGCGGACGATGCCGGTGATCGTGCCGGGCGGGTCCACCCGGATGGGCGGAATGGTGATCGTCTGCTGGGGCGTGAGCGTCACCTTCGACGCCTCGCGCTGGTCGCCGCTGCCCCCGGTCGCGGTGACCCACTGGTCGCCGTAGCGCTTCGCCGGCGGGTCGTACGGGTTGATCGCCTGGTAGGCGTAGAGCTGGACGGTCTCCGCCTTGGTGAACGGGCCGATCTCCAGCGATCCGTCGTCGGACGAGCAGGTGCTGCCCATGTGCGCGGACTGCCCGCCGAACCTCGGCTTGACCAGGCGTACGCAGATGCCGCCGACCGGCTTGCCGGTCGCCCGGTCCTGCACGGTGGTGGCGATCGCCGCCCCCGGGTTCAACGCGTACGACACCGTGGTGGTCTTCCCGCGCTCCACGTGCACGTACGGCGTCTCGTCGATGGGGAAGTACGAGGCGCCGCCGCTCACCGTCAGGGTCCAGTCGCCGGGTCGCACGTCCCGCACCCGGACCAGCCCGTTGACGCCGCAGGCCTGGGCGTAGCTGCTGCCGGTGCCGTTGACGTACAGGCAGGGCTCGCGGACCGGCAGGCCGGTCACCGCGTCGGTGACCCGGGCCTCCACGGTGCCCATCGGCAGGAAACTTTCGTTGACCACGAGCGTGCCGCCGTCGGTGACGGTGTAGAGCGCCGCCTCCTCCCGGGTCTCCTGGCCCGGCACCCACTGGTAACCGCGCACGTTGTCGGAGATGGAGATCCGGTAACGGCCGGGCGGGAGGTTGTTGAGCGCGTAGCGTCCGGCCCCGAGGTCCCAGGTGTAGGCGATGGCCTCGTAGTAGAAGTCCTCGCCGTAGACGGTGACAGTGGCGTCCTCCGCCGCACCGTACTCGTCGGTGATCGTGCCGCTGATGCTGCCGGCGCCCCGGCCGAGGGTGATGTCGCGCTCGACCGCGCTGGTCGCCGGGACGGAGACCTGGTCGGCGTTGAGGTAGTCCGGGGCGCCGTACCACCACTCGGTACGCAAGCCCGTGGCGTGCATTCGGATCTTGTAGCTGGGGGCGTTGGCGGCCCCCGGGATGGTGTAGCGCCCGGCCGCGTCCGAGCAGTACTCGGCGGCGACGGTGGTGGGCGAGGTGTGCAGGGCGAAGCAGGCGTTCGCGACGGGAGCGCCGTCGGGATCGGTTACCACGCCGGTGAAACCGAACGTCTCCGCGGCCGCCGGGGCGGCGGAGAGAGGAATGATGGCAAGCGCCGCCAGTAGGGCGGCCCCCGTTGCCCGCATGGATCTCATGGCAGCACGATAGCGACGAGCGCCGACATAGAAGATCATCCGGTCGGCCCCGGTGCCGCGGGCCGGTCGGGCCCGGGAGCGCCTCAGCTCGCCGGGGGGCGTACCGGCGGGGCGGTGAGCGAGGAGACCGGGCGGGCGTCCCGGGGCGCCGCGTCCACCGGTGAGGCGAGCGGGTCGGGGCGGGACACCCCGCCGATGCCGGCCTGCTCGGCGGCGATCTTCTCCTGAAGACGGAGGATGCCGTGCAGCAGCGCCTCCGGCCGGGGCGGGCAGCCCGGCACGTAGACGTCGACCGGGATGAGCTGGTCGACGCCCTTGGTCACCGAGTAGGAGTCCCAGTACGGGCCACCGCAGTTGGAGCAGGCGCCGAACGAGATGACGTACTTCGGCTCGGGCATCTGGTCGTAGAGCCGCTTGATCGCCGGGGCCATCTTGTCGGTGACCGTGCCGGAGACCACCATCAGATCGGCCTGCCGGGGCCCGTGCGCGAACGGGATCACCCCGAGCCGGATGAAGTCGTGCCGGCCCATGCTGGTCGCGATGAATTCGATCGCGCAGCAGGCCAGGCCGAAGTTGAACACCCAGAGCGAGTAGCGGCGGCCCCAGTTCAGCACGAACCGGATCGGCTCGCCGAGCACTCCCGGCAGCTGCACGTCGAACCCCTTCCCGTCCGTCTCCGGACAGTCAACCACAGCGTCCGGCGACGATCATGGACGGCGGCCAGCGGCCAGCGGCCCCGCCGGCGACGCGTCCGCGCGCCGCGCTGTCCGCAACCGGACAACGGACCACCGATGCCGCTGCAACCTTTCCCGCCGGTGGCTTGTCTGACGGGCGGGAGGCGGGCGACCGCCGACCGCCACGGGGGAGGACGAGTGAACGTGACGAGAGACATCCGGGCCGGCGGTCCCCCGCCGGACCCGCTGCCGGGCGCCGCACCACCATTAGCGGAACTGGTCTTCGACGACTTCTACCACGCCCACTTCCGGGGGCTGGTGGTGCAGCTCGCCGCGTACACCGGCGACCGGTCACACGCGCAGGACCTGGTGCAGGACGCCTTCTGCCAGGCGTTCACCCGCTGGGACCGGGTGGCCGGCTACGACGACCCGCTGGCCTGGGTGCGCCGGGTCGCCTGGAACCTCGCCCACAACCGGTGGCGGCGGCTGCGCACCGCGCAGGCGTACCTGCGGCGGCAGCGGGAGACCCACGTGGCGGGGCCGAGCCCCGACCGGGTGGCGGTGGACGCCGCGCTCGCCCTGCTGCCGCCGAGGCAGCGCCGAGCGGTGATCCTGCACTACCTCGCCGACCTGTCGGTCGCCGAGATCGCCGATCAGGAGCGGGTCGCCGAGGGCACGGTCAAGTCCTGGTTGCACCGGGGCCGGACGGCCCTGGCCACACACCTGCGGGAGAACACCGGGGAGGTGCGGAATGTCTGACCAGGAGAACCACGTCCTGCTCGCCGAGGAGTTCGCCCGGTACCGTCCGACCGCGATCATGCAGGTCGAGGTGCCCGGTCCGGCTGCGGTCCGCCGGACCGTGCGCCGCAACCGGCGCCGGACGCTGGGCGCCGCCGTCGCGGCCGCCCTGGCGCTGGGGACCGGCCCCGCGGTCGGGTACGGGATGCTGAGCCACCCCACGCCCCCGCCGGGGCCGGTGGAGCCCACGATCTCTCCGTCGCCGACCCTCTCGGCCAGCCCCACGCCGACGCCGTCGGCCACCAGCACGGCGGCTCCGCCATCCCCACCGGACGGCCACCTCACCCGCTCGCAGCTGCTGGCATCGGCCGTCTCGCTACCGTCCTGGCCGTCCACCACACCGGAATGCCCCTCCGGGAGGGTCCGACTGTCGGACAAGGGTCGGACGTCACCCGCCCCGGTCCTGCTCTCCCTCGACCACGCGGATGTGGATCGGGACGGTGCGGCCGAGACCGTCGCCCGCATCAGGTGCGACAACGGTGACAACGGCCCGGAACAGGTGGTGGCCTTCGACCGGGACGAAGCGGGGAAGATCGTCACCCTCGGCCGGGTGGCGAGCGTGCCCGGTTCGGTCACCAAGGGCTGGCTGGCGGCGATGGAGGTACGGTCGGACGGGCAGGTCCGGCTGCAGCTGATCGACCGGCCCAACGACGTGGCGTGGCCGACGGCGTGGGCGCAGCACCAGTGGCGCACGTACCGGTGGGACGGCGAGGGCTTCGACCAGGTGCTCGGCGAGACCTCCTTCCCCGTCAACCCGTACGCGGTGGATCTCTCGGTCACGTCCACCGACCTGCGGCTGACGAAGAACGCCGACGGGTCCCGCTCCGGCACCATCGACGTGCGGATCCGACACCTGGGCGGCCGGGACGCGACCGCGGTGGAGCTCCGGCTGAACCTGCAGTGGGGGCTGTTCCCGGTGGACGGCACCTGGACCTCGTGCCGAGACGGCTACCGCACCTCGCGGGATCCGACGCTGTGCCGGCTGGGCCCGTTGCGCTCCGGCGACGACATCACGCTGCGGCTCCCCCTCCGGGTGCCGCAGGGGTACGGCTTCACCGGCGAGAACCGGTCCGTCGCGGTCACCGCCCTCGGACCGCAGGACCAGCAGCTGATCGAGCGCGACTGGAAGAACAACGAGGTGATGCCCCGACTCGGCTGAGCGGGAAGCGGCACGGTGGCCCGGTCGGGAGCGATCCCGGCCGGGCCACGGTCGCGAGAGGACATTTCGGTTGCAGTGAGATTCAGTCGGGTTCGCGGCACCATCGGCTGCAACCACCGTCCATGGCATGGAGTGTTACCGGCGCCTAGGGCACACGGGCCGGACGGCGACGGGGAGGGGCAGTGACAACAGTGATGGGAGCCCGCGCCAATGAGCCACCCATGGCACTCGGCGCGGACGGGGCGTACCCGACCACGATCACCTTCGACGACTTCTACCACGCCCACTTCCGTGGCGTGACCGCGCAGCTCTGCGCGTACACGGGGGACCTGGGGCAGGCCCAGGACCTGGCCCAGGAGGCGTTCTGCCGGGCGCTTGCCCGCTGGGACCGTCTGGTCCGCTACGACGACCCGGTGGCCTGGGTCCGCCAGGTCGCCTGGAACCTGGCCCGCAGTCGGTGGCGGCGACTGCGGACCGCCCGCAACCACCTGCTGCGGCAGCGGCAGACCGAGGCCGAGGTGGCCGGGCCGACGCCCGACCGGGTGGCCATCGACGCCGCCCTCGCGAAGCTGCCCGCGAACCACCGGCGGGCCGTGATCCTGCACTACCTGGCCGACCTGTCGGTCAACCAGATCGCCGCCCAGGAAGGCGTGGCGGAAGGCACGGTCAAGTCCTGGCTGCACCGCGGTCGTACCGCGCTGGCCGGGCTGCTCGACGACAACACCGAGGGGGTGCGCAATGTCTGACATCGACCCGCGGCTGCGGGAGCGGTTCGCCGCGTACCGCAGTGACGTGACCACCCGGGTCTCCGGCCCCGGTCCCGACCAGGCCCGGCGCACCCTGCGCCGGCGCCGCCGGACGGCGGTGGTGGCCGCCGCCGTCGCGGCGGTGGTGCTGGTGGCGGCCCCGGTCGTCGCCAACGCGGCGCTGCACGGCGACCGGACGACCCCGGTGCCGGGAGTGTCCGTCGACCCGACCACCCCACCGACCCAGTTCCCCTCGCAGACGCCGTCGGTCACCGCGACGACGACGCCGAGCACGACCGCGTCGGCCAGCCAGCCCGCGCCGGACGGCCGGATCAGCCAGCAGCAGTTGCTCGCCGCGCGGCTCGACCTGCCGGCCTGGCCGACCGGCTCCCCGTCGGGCTGCGTCACCAGCCGGGTACGACTGGGGGCGCCGCCGAGCGGCCAGGCGGGGGACGCCCCCCACCTGATCACCCTGGACCACGGCGACGTGGACGCCGACGGGGCGACGGAGACCGTCGCGCTGATCGGCTGTCGGGCCGGCGAGGTGATCCGCAAGCAGGTGGTGGTCTTCGACCGGGACGAGGCGGGTCGGATCGTCACGGTCGGTCGGGTGACCCGGACCAACTCCGGCTTCGACGACATCCTCGGGGTGCAGGTCACCTCGGGCGGCGCGGTCCAGGTGCGGGTGGCCGACATCCAGCCGTGCTGCGACACGCCGAGCTACCTGGTCCGGGAGCAGACCCGGACGTACCGGTGGAACGGGACCGGGTTCGCCCAGACCGGCGGCCCGACGTCGTGGGGCACCGATCAGCGGCTGGCCGACCTGAAGGTGTCGGTGAAGACGACCCTCGGGCCGGCGAACCCCGACACCACCCTGCTGCCGTTCACGATGACCTTCACGGTCACCAACGCCGGCCCGCACGATGCGGACCAGATCGCCTTCCTCAACCTGGAGGTCTACGAGCACGCCGGTGGTGACTGGTCGAAGTGCGACACGTCGGCCGGGCCCCGCGGGGAGATCCCGTCCTGCCGGCTGGCCGGGCCACGGGCCGGTCAGACCCGCACCTACACCTTCGTCTCCAACGTGCCGGACGGGCAACGCGGCGAGCGCCCGCCGCCATGGACGACGGAGATAGCCCACTGGGACGCGCAGGACCGGTACTGGCCGGACCTCGCGCCTAAGGACAACTCGGTGCGGATGGAAATCCCTTACAAGTGAGCCGGAGCCGCAGGCGTCCCGCCCCCGTCCGGGGGCCGGGGCGCCTGCGGGCGTCCGAGGGTCAGTCGCCGGCCGCGAGCCGCCAGGCGGGGCGTTGCAGCAGGCCGACGAACTCGACCAGCAGCCGTTCCCGCAGCGCGGGCGGGGCGGTGTCGAGCAGCGTGTTCACCAGGGCCATCCGGTCCGGCAGCGGGCCGGCGCCCGCGCCGAGGCCCAGCCCGGCGGCCAGTCCGGCGATCAGCTCCGGGGTGAGCGCCTCCGGGGTCAGGCTGGTCGCCAGGGCGCGCAGCTCGGCCGGCAGCGCCACCGGCCCGGCCGCCCGGGCCGCCGCCACCGCCTCGGCCAGCGCCGGCCGGAACTCCGCCACCCGGGGCGCGACCGAGGCGGTCACCGTCAGGTGCACCGAGGCCGGCAGGCCGGCGTACGTGAGTTGCGGCTGGGTGTGCCAGCCCCGGGCGGTCAGCTCGTCGACCAGCACGAAGAGGTCCAGCTCCAGGTCGGTCGAGGTGAAGCAGACCACGGTGGACTCCGGCTCGGCCATCAGCCGCAGGCCGTCGACCGCGCGCACCGCGAGGGCCAGCCCGGCCACCGCGTCCCGGGTGGCGGCGGCGAGCCGCAGGTAGCCGTCGTCGCCGAGGTGCCGCAGGGTGGCGTACGCGGCGGCGATCGGGCCGCCCGAGCGGGTGGAGGCGAGCACCGGGTTGATCATCGTGTACCCGGGCCAGTCCGCGTACGCGAAGTACTGCGGGGCGCGCAGCGACGGGTCGCGGTGCAGCAGCACCGAGACGCCCTTCGGGGCGTACGCGTACTTGTGCAGGTCCACGGAGATCGAGGTGACCCCGTCGACGGAGAGGTCGAACGGCGGCACCGGCGCTCCGAGCCGGCGCAGGTACGGCAGGGTCCACCCGCCGAAGCAGGCGTCCACGTGGCAGCGCACCCCGGCCGCCGCCGCCACCGCGGCGATCTCCGCGACCGGATCGATCACCCCGTGCGCGTACGAGGGGGCGGAGCAGGCCACCAGCACGGTCTCCGGGCGGATCGCGGCGGCCACGTCGGCGGCCGACGGGCGCAGGGTCACCGGGTCGACCGGCACCGTGTCCAGGGTGACCCGGAGCAGGTGGGCGGCCTTGGCGAAGGCGGCGTGCCCGCTGGCCGGCACCACGATCCGCGGGTCGGCCAGCTCGGGGCGGGCGTCCCGGGCCGCCTTCACGGCCAGGATCAGCGACTCGGTGCCGCCGCTGGTGACGCTGCCGACGACGTCCGGCGCGCTCGTGCCGGGCCCGCCGCCGAGCAGCCGGGCGGCCGCCCCGACGAGCCGGTTCTCCATCGCCAGCAGCGAGGGGAAGGCGGTCGGGTCGAGCCCGTTGACGTGGGCGCTCTGCGCGTACGCCGCAGCGGCCAGCTCGTCCAGCCCGGCCACCGCCGGGTCGTACACGTAGGCGAACAGCCGCCCGCCGTGCGTCGGCCGGTCCAGCCCGCGCAGCTCCCGCACCTCGTCGAGCACCCGCTCGGCGGGCACCCCGGCTTCGTCGATCATGGATTCGTGGTGGCCCTTCCGGACGGCTCGGCGGTGGCGAGGGTGTAGTGGCGCAGCAGCAGCGTCACCGGGGCGATCAGCAGGGCCGGCAGCACGGTGAAGCCGAGCAGGATGCCGAGGCGGGCCGAGTCGGGCTGGGTCGCCGCGGTGCCGGTGCTGGAGGAGACGTAGCCGCAGAGTTGCAGGACCAGGCCGTAGAGGCCGGGGCCGAGGGCGAGGCCGAGGGTCTCGCCGGCGGTCCAGAGGCCGGTGAAGACGCCCGCCTGGCGACGACCGGTCCGCGCGGTGGAGTGGGCAACGACGTCCGGGAGCATGGCCAGGGCGAAGACCTGCTGGCCGGCGTACCCGACGCCGATCAGCGCGACCACCGCGTAGCTGGCGGCGGCGGGCAGCACCGGCGCGGCGACCAGTCCCAGCGCGCCCGCCGCGAGCAGCAGCGACGCGGCGACCAGCGCGGTGCGCTTGCCGACCCGGGCGCCCACCCGGGTCCAGAGCGGCATGACCAGCAGCGCCGGCCCGACGAAGCAGGCGAAGAGCAGGGTCGGCCCGTTCTCCGGGTCGCGCAGGACCTGGTCGGCGAAGTAGCTGACCCCGGCGAGGATGGTGGCCACCCCGGCGGACTGCACCACGAAGACGATCAGCAGCGCCCGGAACGGCCGGTTGGCGCCGGCCACCGCGAGCTGCGCGCGCAGCGACGGCTCGGTCGCCACCACCGCGCCGGTCGGCGCGGTGCGGGTGCCGAGGAACGCGCCGAGGGCCCCGACGGCGATCAGCATGGCGACGAAGAGCCCCATCCACCGGTGTCCGACGACCCCGTCGCCACCGGCGGTGACCACCATGGGGGCCACCGCGCCGGAGACCAGGTGGCCAGCGCCAGCACCGCGATCCGCCAGCTCATCAGCCGGGTACGCTCCGCCCGGTCGTCGGTCAGCTCGGCCGGCATCGCCACGTACGGGACCTGGAAGAAGGCGAACGCGGTGGCGGTGGCGAGGAACGCGACCGCCACGTACGCCCCGGCGGCCGGAGCGGCCCCGAAGGGCGCGGCGAAGATGGCGGCGAAGAGCGCGGCGAGCGCGAGCCCGGCCCCGAGCAGCCACGGCCGGCGCGGCCCCCAGCGGGAGCGGGTGCGGTCGGAGATCCGCCCGGCGACCGGGTTGACCAGTACGTCCCAGGCCTTCGGCAGCAGCACCAGCAGCGCCGCCACCCCGGCGGCCACGCCCAGCGTGTCGGTCAGGTACGGCAGCAGCAACAGACCGGGCACGGTGCCGAAGGCGCCGGTGGCGAGCGAGCCGAGCGCGTAGCCGGCGTGCACCCGCCGGGGCAGCGGCCCGACGGCGTGGCCCTCGGGCCGGACCGGCCCGGGCGCGACGACCGGGCTCGACGAACCGGCTTCGGCCGGCGGCGCGTCCATGCGGCCGAATGTTACTCACGTTATGGCGGGGGTCACATCCTCTCTTCCGGCCACCAGCTCGCCGCCGCCATGTCCACCCCGGCCGGGCGCAGCGGGCAGCCCTCGGCCCGCAACCGGGCCCGCGCCTGCACCTCGTGCCCCGGCGGCAACCGGCCCGCCGAGTTCACCACCCGGTGCCAGGGCACCCCGCCGCCGTGCCGGGCCATGATCGAGCCGACCAGCCGGGCCGAGGCCCGCCCGGAGCGCTCGGCAAGAGCGTCGGCGATCGCCCCGTACGACATCACCCGGCCCGGCGGGATCCGCTCGACCAGCGCGAGCACCGCCTCGACGTACTCCTCAGGCGTCACGAGCTGCCACCATATGGGAACGGCCCGGGGGGCGGTGGGACCGGGCGCGCAGAATGGGCGGGTGCGCGAAGCAGTCACCTCGGCCCGGCGGATCGTCGTCAAGATCGGTTCGTCCTCGCTGACCACCCCGACCGGCGGTCTGGACGACGCCCGGGTCGACGCGCTCGTCGACACCCTCGCCGCGCTCGCCGCCGACGGCCGCGAGGTGGTGCTGGTCTCCTCCGGCGCCATCGCCGCCGGGCTCGCCCCGCTCGGGCTGCCCCGGCGCCCCCGCGACCTGGCCACCCAGCAGGCCGCGGCCAGCGTCGGGCAGGGCCTGCTGATCGGCCGGTACGCGGCCGGCTTCGCCCGGCACCGGCTCACCGTCGGGCAGGTGCTGCTCACCGTCGACGACGTGACCCGGCGGGCGCACTACCGCAACGCGTACCGGACCCTGCGCAAGCTGCTCGACCTGCGGGCCGTGCCGATCGTCAACGAGAACGACACGGTGGCCACCGAGGAGATCCGGTTCGGCGACAACGACCGGCTCGCCGCCCTGGTCGCCGCCCTGGTCGACGCCGACCTGCTGGTGCTCCTGTCGGACGTCGACGCGCTCTGGACCGGCGACCCGACCCAACCCGGCAGCGCCCGGATCAGCGAGGTCCGCGACGAGCGGGACCTCGCCGGCGTGGACATCGGCGGCGCCGGCCGTGCCGGGGTCGGCACCGGCGGCATGGTCACCAAGGTGGAGGCGGCCCGGATCGCCACCGGCTTCGGCATCCCGGTGGTGCTGACCGCCGCGCCGCTGGCCGCCGGAGCGCTGGCCGGTGAGCCGGTCGGCACCTTCTTCCACCCGGCGCAGCGGCGCCCGGCCGCCCGGCTCTTCTGGCTCGCGCACGCCACCGCACCCCGCGGGCGGCTGCACCTCGACCCGGGCGCGGTGCAGGCCGTGGTGGGGCGGCGCAAGTCGCTGCTGCCCGCCGGGATCACCGCGGTCGACGGCACGTTCACCGCCGGCGACCCGGTCGACCTGGTGGACGCCGCGGGCGCCCCGGTGGCCCGGGGGCTGGTCAACTACGACGCGGTGGAGCTGCCCGGGCTGCTCGGCCGCTCCACCGGAGAGCTCGCCGCGGCGCTCGGCCCGGCGTACGAACGGGAGGTCGTCCACCGCGACGACCTCGTGCTGCTGTGAGGAGTGGACGCATGAGCGAGCGTCAGCGAGCGAATCATCAGTTCAGCGCGGTGGTGCCTCATGGCGGCACGGAGCGCAGCGGAGTGCCGGCATGAGCGTCGTCGAGCAGGCCCGGCGGGCCCGGGACGCGGCGGGTGAGCTGGCCGTCGCCACGCGCACCGCCAAGGACGCGGCGCTGCACGCGATGGCCGACGCGCTGGTGGCGCGTACGCCGGAGATCCTGACCGCGAACGAGGCGGACCTGGCGGCCGGGCGGGAGGCCGGGCTGAGCGCGGCCGTGCTGGACCGGCTGGCTCTCGACGCGGGCCGGGTGGCGGGCATCGCCGACGCGCTGCGCCAGATGGCCGCGCTGCCCGACCCGGTCGGCGAGGTGGTTCGCGGCGCGACCCTGCCCAACGGCCTGGAGCTGCGGCAGGTCCGGGTGCCGTTCGGGGTGGTCGGGATCATCTACGAGGCCCGGCCGAACGTGACCGTCGACGCCGCCGGGATCTGCCTGAAGTCCGGCAACGCGGCGCTGCTGCGCGGCTCCTCGTCGGCGGCGCACTCCAACGCCGCGCTGGTCGCGGTGCTCCGCGACGCGGTGGCGGAGGCGGGCCTGCCGGCGGACGCGGTGCAGCTGCTCGACGCCACCTCCCGCGACTCGGTCAAGGAGCTGATGCGAGCCCGGGGACTGGTCGACGTGCTGATCCCGCGCGGCGGCGCGTCGCTGATCCGGACCGTCGTCGAGGAGTCGACCGTGCCGGTGATCGAGACCGGGGTGGGCAACTGCCACGTCTACGTCGACGCGGCCGCCGACCTGGCCAAGGCCGTGTCGATCACCCTCAACGCCAAGACCCAGCGCCTCTCCACGTGCAACACCGCCGAGTCGCTGCTGGTCCACGCGTCCGTCGCGGACGCCTTCCTGCCGGCGGTGCTGGCCGCGTTCGCCGAGGCCGGGGTGACCGTGCACGGCTCCCCCGAGGTCGCGGCCCACTCGGACGCGGTGGTGCCGGCCACCGACGAGGACTTCGCCACCGAATACCTCTCGGCGGACATCTCGGTGGCGGTGGTCGACTCGCTCGACGCGGCGGTCGCCCACATCCGGCGGTACGGCACCGGCCACACCGAGGCGATCGTCACCGACTCGCAGACCGCCGCCCGGGAGTTCGTCGCCCGGGTCGACGCGGCGGCCGTGATGGTCAACGCCTCCACCCGGTTCACCGACGGCGGCGAGTTCGGCTTCGGCGCCGAGATCGGCATCTCCACCCAGAAGCTGCACGCCCGCGGCCCGATGGGGCTGCCCGAGCTGACCTCCACCAAGTACGTGGTCACCGGCGACGGCCACCTGCGCCACTGACCGTCCCTGGTGGACTCAGGGTCCCGCGGGGGTGCGCCGGGTCGGTAGTCTGGGGCCGGTTCACCGCGGCTGGGGAGGCGGCATGCTGGGCGAGAGCGCCCTGGAGGAGCAGTTGGCGCAGGCACGGGCCGCGCTGCACGAGGCACGCCGCAGCGCCGTGCCGGCGCAGCGGGCCGAGTCGGTGGCCGAGGCCGCCGACGGGCGGATCCGGGTCACCCTCGGCACGGACGCCCGGGTCAGCGCCGTCGACATCGACCCCCGGGTGCTCCGGGAAGGCTCGGAATACCTCGCCGAGGAGCTGCGCCGGGTGGTGAACGCGGCCCTCGACGCGCAGGACCCGGGCCCCGCCGCCGGGCCGGCACCCGACCTGGCCGCGATGGCCGCCACCGTCGAACGGCTCCAGGACTCGGGCCTGCGGCAGATGCGCGAGATGAGCGTCGCCATCAGCGAGACGATGCGCAAGCTCCAGCGGCGGAGCTGACGTGGAACCGCTGGAGGTGGACGTCGACGCGCTGCGCCGGGGCGCGGAGCAGCTGGCCCAGGCCAGGGAGGGCGTCCGGCAGGCGTTCGAGGCGTTCCAGGCGGCGGCGGGCGGCTACGCGGACGCCTTCGGCGGCGACGAGGTCGGCATGCTGCTCGGCCTCGCCCACCAGGCCTGCGTCGACGGGCTGACCGAGTGCCTGAGCACCAACGTCGCCGAACTGGAGAGCTACGCCGAGGGGCTGGCCGCGATGGCCGAGGGTTACCGGGCCGTCGAGGAGGACGCCGCCGCCTCCTTCAGCGCCATCCTCGGCTCGCTCGGCGGCTGAGGCCGCCACCGACGCAGGAAGGAAACCTCGTGGGTCTGACGTTGCCGGGCGAACTCGCCTCGCTGCTCTCCATGATCGGCTACGACTGGCCGGAGTCCGACGAGACGGCGCTCTTCCAGCTCGCCGGCGAGTGGACCGGCATGGCCGACCGGATCGACGCCTCGGTCGCGCAGCTGGAGGCGGCGGCGCGGACGGTGCTCGACACCAACCGGGGCGAGAGCATCACCGCGTTCGCCGCCGAGTGGAACGACCGGGAGTCGGCCGCGCGCAACATCGCCGACGCGACCGACCCGACGAACGTCATCGCCATCGGGCTGATGGCGGCGGCCGGGGTGGTGCTGGCCCTGAAGATCCAGGTGATCGTCCAGCTGGTGCTGCTGGCGATCCAGATCGCCCAGGCCGTCGCCACCGCGGTGGCCACCTTCGGGGCGTCGCTGCTGGAGATCCCGATCTTCAAGATGATCACCGGGCTGATCGTCGACCAGCTGATCGGGATGGCCGTGGACACGGTGCTCAATGGTTAGGAAGCGGACCACCCCGCCCCGGCAGGCCCAGGCGAAGGGCGCCCGGATCGTCTCGGCGTACCTGGAGAACGCCGACGTGTTCCGTACCGCCAAGGCGGCCGGGAAGAAGGTCGACGGGCCGGCGGTGCTGGTGCTGAAGAACCGGCCGGACTTCGACCGGCGGGACTTCGACCGCAAGGCGAAGGACCTGGCCCGGCTCGGCCAGGAGGGTCGGCTGAAGAAGGCGAAGCCGGACCGGGACAGCAACAAGGTCCACGACCCGTCGACCGGGAAGCGCCGTACCCGCACCAACATCTACCGGGACCGGATGATCCGGAACCTGACCAAGGACGGCCGGCTCACCGCGCAGAAGGGCACCCCGGCCAGCAACAAGTACCTGGCCAACAAGAACGTGGTGGACCGGCTCTACGCCGGCAAGGGGCCGATCACCGCCCGGGGCCAGGGTTACGACCCGGACCACATCCACGAGCTCCAAATGGACGGAACGGACACGTACGATAATCTCAGACCGATGGACGCCTGGACCAACCGCCAACTCGGCAGCGACATCTCCGTCGCGCTGCGGGACGTCCCCGAGGGCACCCCGGTCATCGTGCGGGTCCTTCCGTGAGCGCGAGGAGTGAGCCGGGGTTGCGAGCCCCGCAGTCGCGAACCGAGCTGGCGCCGTGAGCGCGAGGAGTGAGCCGGGGTTGCGAGCCCCGCAGTCGCGAACCGAGCTGGCGCCGTGAGCGCGAGGAGTGAGCCGGGGTTGCGAGCCCCGCAGTCGCGAACCGAGCTGACGCCGTGAGCGGCCCGGAGCCCGCCCTCCTGGACCGGATCCGGGACAAGCTGGAGCTGCTCCGACGGGTGGCGGCCGACGGCGAACTCGGCGTCGTCGTGGGCGACCCGACCCCGCTGGAGCCGATACCCGACCTGCCCGGCGTGGCCGAGGTGTACTCCCTGTTCGGCCGGCTGGAGGGGGACAACTTCCGCTTCGCCCCGCCCGCCGAGATCGTCACCCCGGCGGCCTGGGCGGCCCGCACCGTCGACGAGGCCGACCCGATGGGCAGTCCGCTCGCCGTGGGCCACGAGCTGCACAGCATTCCGCCGGGGCTGCGCGACGACATCCCCGCGGGCGCCCCGATCTACCTCGACCCCGAGGACCTCGACGTCTACTGGATGGAGCCGGACGACTACGTCTTCCAGTACGAGCACCCCGACGAGGATGTGGCGTTCACCGTGCTGGCGCCGGACGTGGCGACCTTCTTCGACGAGCACGTGCTCGGCCCGCGCTACCCCGAGCTGGTCGCCACCGTCCTCGGCCCCGGCGTCGCCGAGCGACGACTCCGCACCGGACGACACACCGGCGAGTACGCCGACAACTGGCGCCGGCTGCTGATCGCCGCCGGGCTCTCCTCCTGACCCACCGCCGACCGCGAAGGACCGTCATGGCCGCTGATCTCCGGTTCCCCGCACTGTGGAGCGAGGACGAGCTGATCCCCTACCCCCGCCAGGCGTGGCTGGAGGGCGGCTTCAGCCCCGACCTGCTGCCCGAGGGCGACGAGATCCCGCTCGACGTCGAGGTCGTCTACAGCGCCTTCCTGGAGGGCGACATCGAGCTGTACGACACCATCGCGCTGACCACCGAGGACGGCTCGCTGGACGTCCGGCTGATCGTGGTCGGGATGGTCGCCGACAACAGCGACCTGCTCTACGTGCTCGACCCGCGTACCGGCGAGATCCTCCAGTACGACCTGGAGCAGCAGGACGTCCAGGGCGTCAACAGCAACTTCCGCACCTTCGTCGAGTTCCTCTACCGGTTCGCGCTCTTCGTCGAGGCCGACGAGGGCAAGGCGGGCCGCGCCGAGCGGGCCGAGCAGCTGCGCATGGTCCTGGAGAGCATCGACCCGGCGGCCTTCGCCCCGGACGGCTGGTGGCCGCTGGTGCTCAGCCAGCTCAAGTAGGCCGGCAGGCCCAGAAGCTGCACACCCGCGGCCCGATGGGACTGCCCGAGCTGACCTCCACCAAGTACGTGGTCACCGGCGACGGCCACCTCCGCTGGCATACCGCCTGCGCTACAGCACCGTCCGGACCGACTGGATGACGTGCCAGAGGACGACGTTGGCCATGAGCGACGCCGCAGCGGCGACCAGCAGGATTGAGGTCGAGAAGGAACCCCTGCGACCCCGCAGCGCCACCCAGGTGGCCGCTGCCGCGAGGGCGAGCTGGAACGCGGCTGATTCGAGCCGCGCCCAGACAAAGGCGTCCACCGGCCCGACCCAGATGAAGACGGCGTGAAAGATCGCGTATGCCGCCTCCCCGGCGAGCACGCCGACCGTCACGCCCAGCGCGACGCTCGCCGTACGCACCGAGCTTGCGCGGGTGAGGGCCGCGAGGCCGCCCAGGATCACGCCGCCAATCAACGCGCCAACCAGCCAGAAGGCCAAGGCGTGCGCCAAGGACGGTAGCCCGTCGAGGGACGCGTCTACCGCTCCCGCCCCGTGGTTCCACCGCTGACTGACGACGGCGATGAGGCTGTAGTACGTGATGGTCGCCACGACGAGCGCGCCGATCGCGGCGACGATGGACGCCCGCATGGACGACGCCAGACAGGCCACCGCGAACGCGACCGCGCCCCAGGCGACACCAGAACTCACCGCTGGGACGAGGAATACGCCCACGGATTCCGATACGAGATCGGCGCTGAACGCCGCGGCTCCGAGCAACACGCCCACGAGCCCCGGCATGAAGGCATGGCGTCGGCCGACGATGGGTGTGTCCGCTGCTGTCGCCCGGCTCACTGCGACACCGCCGGACAATTCAGCTCGACCGTTCGGGTGAAGGAGTCGGGACGATTATTCTGGAAATCCTCCATCATTTTGTCCCGCCGACCCTTCTCTCGATCATCCAGGCCCCATTTATAGAATGCGGAGTCTCGTAGCTTCAAGACTTCTTCATACGAGGCCTGTCGTTTGGCTGGATCCGTTGTCGACAGATAGCTCCGAGCCCAGGAACAATGCCAGTACCAGGCCGCTTCGACGCGCCCCGTGTTCACCTCGTACAGGAGCGGATTTCCGTCGTCCTCGACGTCCGGGTACTTTAGCTCGGCCGGCCATTTCCAGTTCGGTGCCAATTGCAGATGCTTCGCTTCGTCACGGTATTCCACAGCGACCTGCGCACCGTGAATCCAATGGTCGTTCGTGTTGGCCGGGCGGCAGGCACCGAGGAGGAGCGACACGGCGAGAAGGAAGACGCCCAGTGCGCGCCCTCGGGATGGCCCGGCCAATCGACGTGCCGCCACGAGATTCAGCTCCATGACTATCCGATCTTGCGCCACCGGCCGGTACGCGCCTCCTCGCGGAGGCGCGCACCAGCCAGCGAGCCAAAGGGTCGAAGGTGCGGCGAAAGGTCAGTAGTCCTCGTTGCCGGAGAAGTTGTGGTTGCAGTTGTAGCAGGTGGTGCCACGAGCGTACTTGTTACGGAAGTAGGTTCCCGGAGGGCCGAAGTAGCCCATGTTCGTCCAGGAGGAGGAGTCCTGGTTGATGGCCTTGGTCGGCGAGTCGTTCGGGGTGATGTAAATCCGCCACTTGATGTAGTCCGGCGAGCCGTTGCTCAGCTTCGGCGCCGAGTCGATGTTGACGTAGATGTAGCCGCCCTTGTCGAGGGTGACCTGACGCCACGTGGAGGACAGGTACCACACCGTGGAGTCACTGTAGGTGGTACCACTGATCGCCACGTTCAGGTTGGCCTGAGCCGGCGCCGGACCCACGAGAATCGCCACGGAAAGCGCGGTCACCGCCGCAATTCCCCGCCCGATACTCCGAGACAATTTGTTGCTCGCCATCATCTCCCCAATTGATACGAAGAAAGAAGGGTGCCGATCGGTGAGCAGATGCTAACACGCTCCACTTCGGAGGACAACCATGATCGACTGCCCCCCGCGCATCGGTCCACAGTGGTAGGATCTACCTCAAAACGAGGGACAGGAAACTGGACCACGCATTATTGAAACGCATTATCCGGAAATTCGTGTGCGTCACGACGCCTTACCACCAACTCCGGCCACGAACCATGGACGAGCCGGAGCGCCTCGCCCTTTTGACGGTTGGCCCACCGAACGGTCGCCGAGGTTTCCGGGTCCGCCCCAGCCCTAATGGCTTTTTCCGATGAGGTGGCCGCGGCTCTCGGCCACCCAGCCATGGCTGGCACCGCCGCCCGGAGCGGGCCGGCCTCAACTGCGTGAGGCGGACGAGCCCGAGGCCGAAGGGACGGTCGGCCGGCAGGCCCGGATCGCGTTCAGCGTGGTGTGCACGTCGAACTGGTGCCCGTCGTCGCTGTCCCAGCCGCCGTCGCTGCGCTGCGTCTCGGTGAGCCGTTTGCGCGCCGAGACCAGCAGCCACTGCTCATCGCCGACGTCGACCCGGCGCAGCGTCGCGGCCAGCCAGGCCACGTCCGCCGGGGACATCTGCGGGATCCGCTCGGCGAGCACCGCCTGGATCCGCGCCGACTCGTAGTACAGCTCCTGCCGATGCAGCACCGCCGCGCTCAGCCACCCGGCGGGCAGGAACGACGGCCAGCTCCCGTCGGGCGCGAGCTGCCCGGCGAGCGCCTGGGCGGCGGCCTGCACCACCCCGGCGTACGCCCCGCCGACCCGGTGGTCGAGCGGCCCCGCGGCGCGGGCGTCCCGACCACCGACGGTCAGCCAGAACCCGGCGTTGGCGGTGAGGTAGAGACGGGCCTCCGGGTCACCCGGGCGGGCCCACTCGGGCGCGCTGCCGGCCAGCCGGGGATCCTCGTCCCAGCCACCGTCGGGCAACTGTCGGGCGGCCAGCCAGTCCAGCGCGTGCCGGGCCGCGGGCCGGCCGAGCGCGCCCAGGTCGTCCAGCTCGGCCAGGCGGAAGCAGGTGGCGTCGACCGACGGCACGTCGCCGTCGAGCGTGGCCGGCCACCCGCCGTCCGGTGTCTGCCCGACCTCGGCTGCGTCGAGCAGTTCTGCCGGGACCGGGGCGCCGGTGCGCAGCCGGGAGAGCCGAGCGCGATCGACCGCGTCCCCGTGAGCCACGACGAAGCCGATCGCGGCGTCAATGTCCACCACGGCGGACACGCTACCTGCGAAAAGACGATCTCGCCTCCGGGGAATGGCCCCGCCGGAGGTGGCCGGGCGGCTATCGGGTGATCTGAACGCGAAGGGGCCCTCCCGGCACCGGGAGGGCCCCTTCGCCGATCGGTCAGTACGCGGGCAGCGACGGGTCGATTTGCTTGATCCAGGAGAGCACCCCGCCCTGGACGTGCACCGCGTCGCGGAACCCGGCCGCCTTGAGCGCGGCGAGCGCCTCGGCGGAGCGGACGCCGGACTTGCAGTGCAGCACGATCTGCTTGTCCTGGGGGAGCTTCGACAACGCCTCGCCGGAGATGATCTCGCCCTTGGGGATCAGGGTGGCGCCGGGGATCCGGACGATCTCGTACTCGGCCGGCTCGCGGACGTCGATGAGGAAGATGTCCTTGCCGGCGTCCTGCCACTCCTTCAGCTCGGCGGCGGTGATGGTCGCGTCGACCACCGCCTCCTGGGCCTCCTCGGAGACCGCGCCGCAGAAGTCCTCGTAATCCTCCAGCAGATCGGTGACGGTCGGGTTCTCCCCGCAGAGCACGCAGTTCGGGTCCCTGCGGACCTTAATCTTGCGGTACTCCATCTCGAGGGCGTCGTAGACCATCAGCCGGCCGACCAGCGGCTCGCCGATGCCGGTGAGCAGCTTGATCGCCTCGTTGACCTGGATCGACCCGATCGACGCGCAGAGCACGCCGAGCACCCCGCCCTCCGCGCAGGAGGGGACCATGCCGGGCGGCGGCGGCTCCGGGTAGAGGCAGCGGTAGCAGGGGCCGTGCTCGGCCCAGAAGACCGACGCCTGACCGTCGAAGCGGTAGATCGAACCCCAGACGTACGGCTTGCCGAGCAGCACCGCCGCGTCGTTGACCATGTAGCGGGTGGCGAAGTTGTCGGTGCCGTCGACGATCAGGTCGTACTGGGCGAAGATCTCCCGGACGTTGTCCCGGTCCAGCGCGGTGTTGTGGATCTCCACGTTGACCAGCGGGTTGATCTCGCGGATCGAGGCGGCGGCCGACTCGGCCTTGGCGCGCCCGATGTCGGAGACCCCGTGGATGATCTGCCGCTGGAGGTTCGACTCGTCGACGGTGTCGAAGTCGATGATGCCGAGCGTCCCGACCCCGGCGGCGGCGAGGTACATCAGGGCCGGCGACCCGAGGCCGCCGGCGCCCACGCACAGCACCCGGGCGTTCTTCAGCCGCTTCTGCCCCTCGACCCCGACGTCCGGGATGATCAGGTGGCGTGAGTAGCGGCGGATCTCGTCAACGGTCAGCTCGGCGGCGGGCTCGACGAGCGGGGGCAGCGACACGGTGGACTCCCCGGGATCGGCTGGTGGCGAACCGCGCCATTGTCGCTCGGCCGGTGGCCGGTCGGCCATGAGCAGGGACACGTCGCCCGACATGCGGGAGCGGGAATAACTCAGATGCCGGGAACGAGGTCCCCCTCGTACCGGTCACCGCCCACGTACGGCCAGGCGTTGGCGACGCAACCGTCCAGGCCGTACGTCTGCTGCTGCATCACCGGCGCCGGCTGCCCCGGACCGGGGCAGGCCTGGTGCTCCTCGCCGAGCTCGTGGCCGACCTCGTGGTTGATCACGTACGACCGGTACGTCTCGATCGGCGCCCCGTAGTCGGGCACCCCCTCCATCCACCGGGCCAGGTTGACGATCACCTGGCCGGGCAGCCGGCAGGAGGTGTACCCGTCGGTGCTCAGCCCGCCGTCGGCGCACATCCGCTCGGAGGTGGCCGGGGTGGCGAGGTAGATGGTGAAGTCGGCGGCGGCCGGCTCGGAGACCCGCTGCATCCGCAGTTCCCCCGACGCGATCCAGCTGCGCCGGTCGCCGAGGGCGTCGTCGACGGTGGCGGCGAAGGCGTCGACGTCCTGGCCGGCGCCCTGCTCGACCAGGACCCGGTAGCGGCGCAGCGGACCGTCGACGCCCTGGATCGACGAGCGCCCGTCGGCGGCGGCGAAGAGGCCGGGGCCGCTGCTCGGGTAGGCCCGTGCCTGGTCGCCGGCACCGATGTCGTCGGCCATCCGTTGCGCGATCGGCGCGGGCGGGACGCCCGGATCCCCACGGTGCACGAGGGCGACCCCGCCGGCCGTCGCGCCGAGCAGGAGGAGACCGAGCAACAGGGCCCGCCGTCGGCGTCGCCGCATCCGGACCAGGCCGGGCCGCCGGCTCGCACCGGTCGGCTCGGGCCGGTCGTCGTCGGCGGCGGTCGAGGC
This sequence comes from Micromonospora sp. BS32, assembly GCF_059089345.1. NCBI lineage: Bacteria > Bacillati > Actinomycetota > Actinomycetes > Micromonosporales > Micromonosporaceae > Micromonospora > Micromonospora sp. BS32. The sequence goes on along the minus strand of NZ_JBSSHR010000018.1, from coordinate 58,360 downwards.
GAAGGGATCCACCCGGCCAGCATGCCAGACTATTCGGGCATACCGCCGCTATTGCCGCGAGGTCCGCGAAGATGTTTCACATGACGCGCAAGGGCTCAGACCGGCGGACCGCTGTACCGCTTCCCCGCCACGTACGGCCACGGGTTCGCGGTGCAGCCGCCGAGAAAGAGCGACTGCTGCTGCATCACCGGCGCGGGGCGCCCGGCGCCCAGGCAGGCCTCGTGGCGGTGCCCGAGCTGATGACCGACCTCGTGGTTCACCACGTACAGGCGGTACAGCGAGAGCGGCACCCCCGCCGAGACGAAGTGCGGCACGGAGGTCCGCCAGCGGTCCAGGTTGATGATCACCTTCCCGGGCGCCCGGCAGGAGGTGTACGGCCGCCCACCGACCCGGATGTCGACGCCACCGGCCAGGCACATCCGGCCCGCGGTACGCGGCGTGGCCAGGAAGACGGTGAACTCCGCCGGACTGCCGCCCGGCACCCGGCGCAACCGCAGCTTGCCGCTTTCCACCCAGCTCCCCGGCCCGGTCAGCGCCTGCTGCACCTGGTCGGAGAAGGCCCGCACGTCCTCGCCGGACCCGTTCTCGACCGCCACCCGGTACCCCTGCACCACACCGGAGCGGCCGAGGACCGCACCCGCCCGGTCGTCGTACCCGAAGGTGCCGCTCCCCGCGGCCGGCACCGCGCCGGCCAGCTGGAGCACCGGCGCCGCGCTCGACGCGGCCGGGCTCGGCGTCACCGACGGGTTCGGGACCGGGCCACCGGTCGGCGACGGCGACGGGGTACCGGCCGTCGCGCTCGGCTCGGCGGCGAGCAGACCCGCGCCGGCCGGCGGCCACTCGACGGTCGCCGCGACCCCGGCAGACCCGGCCGCCAGCAACGCGGCCAGTAACAGGGCCGGCCGCCACCGGCCGGCGGACGAGCGGCGCGGTCGAGCGCGGTGCGACTGTCTCGGCAGGTCACCGTAGGGGAAGTTCTTGGGCATCCCGCTCAGCCTGCCATGCCGCGGTGCGCCCCGGCGTCCCCCGTTTCGGCGAGGAGTCCCACCACCGCCCGGGCCACCGTGCGGGGCACCTCCAGCTGCGCCACGTGGCCGACGTCCCGCAGCATCAGCAGCCGACTGTCCGGGATCACCCGGGCGGTCTGCGGCGCCACCCGCACGTCCACCAGCCGGTCCTTCATCCCTCCCACCACCAGCGTGGGCGCCTGGATGGACGCGGCGATCCGCCACATCGAGCCCGGCCCCGGCAGGTACGACCGCAGGAAGCTGGAGACCAGGCCGCGGAACGTGCGGACGTACGCGGCGGCGTAGTGGGTGGCCTCGTAGCGGATCCGGATCTCCTCCAGCGCCTCCTGTCGGCGCTGCTCACTGATCCGGCTGAGGTCCGCGACGCACGCCTCCATCGCCTGCTGGGCCATCACCTCGGGGGCCAGTTGGGCCAGCCGCCAGGCGGCCAGCCGCTCCCCGCGTGGGATGGCCAGCAGCGGCAGCATCCGCCCCTGCACCGAGCGGTGGAAGGCCAGGAACGGCAGCGCCGGAGAGATCAGGGTCAGGGTCCGCACCAGGTCGGGCCGCAGCCCCGCGACCTGCACCGAGATCGCCCCACCCAGCGAGTTGCCGAACAGGTGCACCGGCCCACGCCGGGAGTGCTCGATCCACCGGATCACCCGCTCGGCGAAGGCCGGGATCGTGTAGCTCGGTCCCGGCTCGCTGCGCCCGAAGCCGGGCAGGTCGATGGCCTGCCCGTCCAGCCGGTCGGCGAGCAGCCCGGCCAGGTCGGTCCAGTTCTGCGACGATCCCCCCAGCCCGTGCACGTAGAGGGCGGGTTCGGCGTCCGGCCCGGTGGCGGGGGTGTCCCGGACGTAGGTGATCGTGCCGTCGAGCCGCACCGCTCGGCCGGGCCACGGCGGCGGAATGTCGTGTGGGGGCAGAAGGTGGTCGGGCCAGAGGGCGGCGCGCTTCATCCCTCTAGTTTTCCCGCTCGTGCCCCGGGCGACACCGCAACGCCGGTCACGCCAGCAGCGCCTCGAGCCGCCGGTTCACCGCGGCCAGCGTCGCCCGGACCACCGCCTGCCTCGGGTCGCCGGCGACCAGGGCGGAACCGGCCAGCTGCTCCACCCAACCGTCGCAGACCAGCAGCACCACCACCGTCGCCACCTCGCAGTTGCCGAACGGCACCACCGCGGTGTGCTCGACGAAGCAGCGCCCCCGGTCGGCGGTCCGCTCGGAGCCGCGCAGCAGCTGGTCGACCGCAGCCGCGGCGGCCACCGCGCAGAGCCGTAGGACGTACCCGTCCACGGCCGGGCCGGTGGAGTGCCCGGCGGCGACCTCACCATCGGCGAGCAGTCGTACCTCGACGGTGGCGTCCAGGCCGAACGTACTCACCTGCACGTGGTCGATCACCACCCGGGGCCCCGGCACGCCGCCGGTGTCCAGCGGGCGGGAGGGCGCGGTCTCCGTCGTGGTCATCTGACCACCGGAGTACGACGTGCCGGCCGTGGCCGGGCTGCCGGCGGCCGGCGGCGCGGAGTACGCCGTCGCCTCCTCCACACTGGCCCGGCCCCGGTGCGGGGAGATCTGTCGGCGTCGGCGCGGGACACCGGCCACCATCTCGGCCGGCTGCTCACCCCGGTCGGGGCCGCCCGCCGCAGCGGGAAGCCGCGTCTCGGCGGGACGCTCCGCGCGCACGACCGGGTCGACCGGCCGGACGGCGCCCGAGCCGGCCCGGGGCTCGCGCTCCCCGGTGGCGGCCGGCGGAGCGGCGGACCGGGGATCCGCGTCCCGGGAACGGGAGCGGGCGTCCGCGTCGCGCGTCTCGGTAGCCCGGCCGTCGGTGGCCCCGGCGGCCCGGCTCTCGGCCGGGCGGGTCTCCGTCGGGCGGGTCTCCGTCGGGCGGGTCTCCGTCGGGCGGTTCTCCGTCGGGCGGTTCTCCGCCGCCCGGGCCTCGGTCGGCCGGCGGCGCATCGGCGGCACCGGGGCGGCCGGCGATCCGGGCAGGTTCTGCGGAGCCGCGGCCAGCCCCATCCGCTCCTGGAGCAGGCGGGCCACCATTCGGCTGACCTCGGCCGGGTCGGCGCCGTCGGAGAGGTCGAGCCGCAGGCTGTGGGCGCCGGCCGGGGTACGACGCAGCGCGGCGTCCCGCACGCCGGCCACCTCCCGGACGGCGTCGAGGATGGCGTTGACGTCGAAGCCCTCGGGGCGTTCCCGCAGTGGGGCGGGCTCGTCGTCCCGGCGCAGATGGGTGGCGATGCGGGCGAGTTCCGGGGTTTCGGCGGGTGGCTCCACGGCAGGCGGCTCCGGCACGACGGGCACGTCCGGTTCGGCGGGGACGCGCTGCGGCAGCACCGCCGCGCCGCCATCCGGCCTCAGGTCGTCCGAGACCGGCTCGGGCGTGGGCTCCGGATCCGGGGCGGACCGGCGGGCCGCGTAGGAAGGTGCGCCCGACGGGGCGGGCGCGGACGACGTGCGGTCGAGGCGACGCGGCCCGCTCGTGGCGGGAAGTGGCGCGGCGCCGGAACCGGCGAGGGTCGGCGGATTACCGGAGCCGGTGCGGGTCGGCGGGTTGCCGGAGCCGGCGAGGGTCGGCGAATGGTCCGGACGTTCTCGCGGGGCGACGGCCTCGCCCGGCAGCGACCGGAGCCGGAAGGGCTGCTCAGCCCGGTCGACGACCGCGCCGCGGTCCGGGCCGGTCTCCGCCGCCGGTGCGGGCGGTGCGCTGCTGGGCGGGGACACCGTGGGCCCGCCGGGCCACGCGGGGGGCTCGACGACGGGCCGGTCGAGGCCGGGCCCCTCGCCCACCGGCCGGTCGAGGGCCGGTCGGCCGGGTGAGGAGCGGTCGGTCGCCGCCCGGTCCGGGGAGGGCCGATCGAGGCCGGGCCGATCGACGACCGGACGGTCCGGTGAAGGCCGGTCCAGTGAAGGCCGGTCCAGTGAAGGCCGGTCCAGTGAAGGCCGCCCGAAGGAGGGTCGCTCGAAGGAGGGCCGGTCGAGGCCCGGACGGTCGGTCGTCGCCCTGTCGAGGCCCGCCCTGTCGAGACCCGCACGATCGAGGCCCGCACGATCGGGGCCCGCACGATCGGGGCCCGCACGATCGAGGCCATGACGGTCAACACCCGCCCGATCGACACCGGGGCGGTCGACGCCGGGGTCATCCGCGGCAGGCGGGTCGGCGCGGGGCCGGTCGGCGGCCGGGTGGTCCAGGGTCGACCGATCGACGGGCGACGCCTCGGTCTCGGCGACGGCCGGTCGGGCCGCCGGCCCGGACGCCACGCGGGGCTCCGACTCCGAGCGGGTGACCTCGTACGGACGACCGGTCTCGGAGCGCACCGGCTCGTACGGGCGGGCCGGCTCGGCCCGGACCGGCTCGTACGGTTGGGCCGGCTCCGGGCGCACCGGCTCGTACGGCCGGCTCGGCTCCGCGGCCCAGTCGGCCGCCCGGTCCGCCCGGGCCCGGCGACCGCCCGGCTTCTCCTCCCGCGACCAGGGCGGTGCCCAGCCGCCACCCCAGCTCGGCCGGTTCCAGCTCGGGCCCGACCAGTCCGGTTCGTCGGCGGCCGGCACCGGCCTGCGTTCGGCCTCGGGCTCGATGCCGCGCCGGTTTGGTTGCACCGGGTCCGACGGCTCGGCGCCGAACCGGTCAGCCCAGCGGGGCGGCTCGGCGGCCGCCGACGGCTCGGCGTCGGCGAGCTCGCCCAGCCCGGCGCGGCCGTTCGGCGCGGCGCGTTCGTTCTGCGGGGCGCGGTCGTCATGCGGGGCATAGCCGTTCGGCGCCACGCGGCCGTTCTGCGGGGCGCGGTCATTCTGCGCGGCGCGGCCGTTCTGCGCGGCGTGCTCGTTCTGGGGGGCGTGCTCGTTCTGAGGGGCGTGTTCGTTCTGAGGGGCGTGTTCGTTGAGGGGGGCGTGGAAGCCGGGGGGTACCTCGAAGCCGGAGGCTGCCGTGCCCACCGGGGGCACCTGCACGGCCGGCGGGGCCGATGAGGGGAACATCCCCTCGGCCCACGGGCTCACCCGGACACCGGACGGCTCGTCGGAGGCGTGCCGGGCGGCGGGGTCGGGCTCCGTCTGCTGCTCGGCCGGGGGGACCGGCCGCTGCGCCGGCACGACCAGCCGGTCGCCGTCGGAGTCGCGGCGGGCCTCGGCGCCGAACCGGGGCTGGTCGGCGGGCGGGGCGCTGACCGGCGACGGTCGGGCCGCGAGGTCGTCCTCGGGGTGGCCGACGCCGTTGAGCCGGGCCCGCCCGTTGCGGGGCGCGAGATCCTCGGCCGTCGGGTCGGCGAGCGGCGCCGGCAGGTCGCCGTGCCGGGGCGAGGAGGCGCCCCAGCCGGACTGCGGACCGGGCTGGCGCCACGGGGCTGCGGGCTCCCGGTAGGTGGGGGCGTCCGTCCCGCCGGACCACCCGGTCGCCGGCGGTGCCCACCCAGTGACGGAGCGGGCCAGGTCGTCGTGCTGACCCGTCCCGTCGCCGTGCTCTCCCGGGGTGGCGGCACCGGGTTGCCCTGTTTCACTCACCGCGCGCTCCTTGGTCGCCCTCGCTGAGGCTACCGTGTGGTGACAGTGGCGATAAGTTACGGCGGCGGGCCAATTCCGGGGCCGGGGTCATTGCCCTGACCGGTACGGGGTAAAAGTGCCGGCTCGTACGAAGAACTCGGAGGTTCCCATGACCGCTGTGGGGAACGGTGCGCAGACCGCCGGCCGGCCCACCAGGCTGCCCCGCTCGGCGCGCCGTAAGCAGCTGCTCGCGGCGGCTCAGGAGGTGTTCGTCGCGCAGGGCTACCACGCCGCCGCGATGGACGACATCGCGGAACGGGCCGGGGTCTCCAAGCCGGTGCTCTACCAGCACTTTCCGGGCAAGATGGAGCTCTATCTGGCCCTGCTGGACACGCACTGCGACGCCATGGTCGCCAAGGTGCACGACGCGATGCGCGGTACCAACGACAACAAGGAGCGGGTCGGGGCCGCGGTCCGCGCCTACTTCGACTTCGTCGACCACGAGAGCGAGGCGTTCCGTCTCGTCTTCGAGTCGGACCTGCGCAACGACCCGGCGGTGCGGCAGCGCGTCGAGCGGGTCGAGCAGGGCGCCATCGCGGCGATCACCGACACCATCATCTCGGACACCGGCGTCAGCCGGGCGCACGCCGAGTTGCTCGCCTCCGGTCTGGTCGGTGCGGCCGAGACCGCCGCCCAGTTCTGGCTGGCCGGCGGTCGCCAGGTGCCCAAGGCGGAGGCGGAGGCGCTGGTCGCGGCGCTGTCGTGGCGTGGGATCGCCAGCTTCCCGCTGCAAGGTGAGTCAGCCTGAACATCCGGCCCCGAGATCGGATAGCCTTCCCAACGGCGGCTCTTTCGCCCACCTGAGGAGGCACAGTGGAGGTCAAGATCGGCGTGCAGTACGCGCCGCGCGAGCTGGTTCTGGAGAGCGCGCAGTCGCCGGCCGAGATCGAGCAGATCGTGACCGACGCCTTCGCCAAGGAGGAGGGGACGCTCTCCCTCACCGACGAGAAGGGCCGACGGATCATCGTGCCGGTCAGCAAGGTCGCCTACGTCGAGATCGCCGAGGCGTCCCCGCGGGCGGTCGGTTTCACCGTCCGCTGACCCGGTCCGGCCTCCGCGGCGGCGCGAGTCGCCGCGGGCCGGGCCCGGCCCGGCCCGGCCGTCGCCGTCAGTTGTTGAGACCGACGGCGGTCATCCGGGTGGTGTGGTTGGCGGTGAGCCTCCGGAACAGCGCCGGCACGTCCGTCCCGTCCCGCGCGATGAGCGCGGTGAGCGCTCCGCGGTCGGCGGCGGCGACCCGCCCCGCCTGGGAGAGCGCCTCGCCGACGAGCCGGCGGGCCCACATGGAGAGCCGGTTCGCCACCCGGGGGTCGATCTCGATCGCCGCGCGGATCTCGGCCGCCGCGAATTCGGCGTACCGGGACTCGTGCAGGACGTCGCGCACCAGTCCCCGGTACGGCTCCTCCAGCCGGTCGGCGATCTCGCCCAGGAAGTCGTCGGTGATCCCGTCCCCGACGTACGCCTTGGTCACCGCCTCCAGCCAGTCCCGCGGCTCGGTCGAGTCGTGGTACGCCCGCAACGGCCCGACGTACGGCGCCATCACGTCGTCGGGGGTGGCGCCGAGTGCGGTGAGCCAGTCGGCGAGCCGCCGGTAGTTGCCGATCTCGGCGCCGGCCATCTCGCTCAGTGCGGCCCGTCGGCGCAGGTCGGGGGCGAGCCGGGCGTCGGCGGCCAGCCGGTCGAAGGCCAGCAGCTCGCCGTAGGCCACCAGGCCGAGCAGGTCGACGACGGCGGCGGGGCTTGTCGGGGCGGACACGAGCGCAGGGTACCGCCCGGGGCGTCCCCTTTCCGACCCGCTGGGGTGACGCAGGTCACACTTGCTACCCCCGGCGAAGAGGCGCTCACCGCGCTCCGGGACGACCGGGGACCCGCTCGGGTAGGATGGAGCAGTTGCCGCGGGCGCCGATCTGATCGAAGTCCTGCCTGCGGCGCGCGTGCGGCCCGGTCCGGCTCGGCGTCTTCCGCCGCCGACCGCGTGGCCCGCGCCATACCGAACGCGCCCTGAGGACAAGACGGGGCGCACCACGAGAGGGCACCCCCAGATCCAGATGAGCGAACAAATTCTCGAAGAGCTGGGTGGCCACGAACTGGCCCCCACCGCCCCGGTCCGTCCGGAGGCCCCCACCTTCGCCGCGCTCGGCGCGCGGCCCGAGACCGTCGAGGCCCTGGCCGCGGCGGGCATCACCCGCGCCTTCGCGATCCAGGAGTACGCGATCCCGATCGCGCTGCGCGGCACCGACATGATCGGCCAGGCGCCGACCGGCACCGGCAAGACCCTCGGCTTCGGCGTACCGCTGCTGGAGCGGGTCTTCGCGCCCGGCGAGGGCAGCGACGGCGTGCCGCAGGCCCTGGTCGTCGTCCCCACCCGCGAGCTGGGCATCCAGGTCGCCAAGGACCTGGCCGCCGCGGGCCGTACCCGGGGCATCCGGGTGCTGCCGATCTACGGCGGCGTGGCGTACGAACCGCAGATCGACGCGCTGCGCAAGGGCGTGGAGATCCTGGTCGGCACGCCCGGCCGGCTGATGGACCTGCAGAAGCAGAAGCACCTGCGGCTCGACCGGGTGCGCGCGCTGGTCCTCGACGAGGCCGACCGGATGCTCGACCTGGGCTTCCTCGACGACGTCGAGAAGATCCTGGCGATGCTGCCGGAGGACCGGCAGACGATGCTCTTCTCGGCCACCATGCCGGACCCGATCGTCACGCTCTCCCGGCGCTTCCTGCGCCGTCCGATGACGATCCACGCCGGGCACACCGCCGAGACCGGCCCGTCGCCGCAGACCCAGCAGCTGGCCTACCGCACCCACTCGATGAACAAGATCGAGATCGTGGCCCGGATCCTGCAGGCCGAGGGTCGCGGGCTGACCATGATCTTCACCCGGACCAAGCGGGCCGCCGACCGGGTCGCCGAGGACCTCGACTTCCGCGGCTTCGCGGTCGCCGCCGTCCACGGCGACCTGGGCCAGGGCGCCCGCGAGCGGGCCCTGCGCGCGTTCCGGGCCGGGAAGATCGACACTCTGGTCGCCACCGACGTGGCGGCCCGGGGCATCGACGTGAGTGGCGTCACCCACGTCATCAACTACGACTGCCCCGAGGACCAGGACACCTACACCCACCGGATCGGCCGCACCGGCCGGGCGGGGGCGACCGGCGTCGCGGTGACCTTCGTCGACTGGGACGACATGCCCCGCTGGCGGATCATCGACAAGACGCTCGGCCTGGACATGCCGGAGCCGCCGGAGACGTACCACACCTCTCCGCACCTCTACACCGACCTCGACATCTCCACCGAGATCACCGGCACCCTGCCGACCGCCGAGCGGACCCGCGCCGGGCTCGCCGCCGAGGTCGAGGAGGACCTGGGCGGCCGGCCGCGACGTGGTGAGACCGGCGGCCGGGGCTCCCGGCGCGGTGACGGCCGGGGCGAGAGCCACGGTCGCGGCGAGAGCCGTGGGCGGGGCGAGAGCAGCGGACGGGGCGAGAGCCGCCGTGGCGGCCGCTCCGACGCCGGCACGCCGGACGCCGCGCCCGTCGTCGTCGCCGAGGGCGAGGAGGGTCCGCGTACTCCGCGCCGCCGGCGTCGCCGCCGGGCCGGCGAGGCGGTCGCGGGCGAGACGACCGCGGTGACCACCGGCGGCGACGCCGGGAGCACCGAGCCGGCCGCATCGGCCGCCGAGGGCGAGGCGTCGGCCAAGCCGCGCCGCCGCCGGCGCCGCCGTGGTGGCGCTTCCGGCGCCGACACGCCGGCCGAGGCGATCGCCGACTGACCAGCGGAACACCGGACATCCCCCGTACCGCCCACGCGGTACGGGGGATGTTCCCTTTCCCACCCAGGGCCGGCCCGAACGGTGGTACGGGCCCTCGACGAGGATGATGGAGCGATGCCGGAACCGTTGGACGCCGCCCTGACCGAGGTGCGGGCGCTGCTGCTCGATCCCGCGCTGACCCGCGCGGTCGCCGCCGGCCGTCGCCGTGGGCAACGCCCCTCGGTGGTCCGCGCCGAGCTACGCCCGGTTGCCCTCAAGGCCGGCCCCCGGCTGCAGATCGCCACCTCCGACGGCGCGCGGCCGTACACCCGGAACGTGGCGCCGGGCGCGGAGGCCGACGCGGCGGTCGACGCGCTGCTGGCCGAGCCGTTCGGCAACTGGCACGTGGAGACGGCCGACGGGACGCTCCAGCTGCGGGTGACCAAGTCCGGGGAGGCGCAGGTGCACCGGGCCGCGGCGGTCCGGCCGGCAGCCGAGCCGGGCGGGCACGACCGTGCCAAGGAGTACCTGCTCGATCCGGGCGACCCCATCTTCGCCGAGATCGGCGGGTCGGCCGCCAAACGCCGCCAGGTCGATGCCTTCCTGCGCGCGCTGGCCGCCACCCTGCCCGAGGACCTGACCGGCCCGCTGCGCGTGGTCGACCTGGGCTGTGGCAACGCGTACCTGACCTTCGCCGCGTACCGCTACCTCTCCCAGCGGGGCCTCGACGTCACGCTGGTCGGGGTGGACGTCCGCGAGGACCAGCGGCGGCGCAACACGGAGCTGGCCGAACGGCTCGGCTGGGGCGACGCCGTCTCGTTCGTGGCCGGCACCATCGCCGACGCGGTGGTGGAGCCCGCTCCGGACCTGGTGCTGGCGTTGCACGCCTGCGACACCGCCACCGACGAGGCGCTGGCCCGGGCGGTGCGCTGGGAGGCCCGCTGGGTGCTGGCCGCCCCGTGCTGCCACCACGACGTGGCCACGCAGCTGCGCGCCCGCCCGGCGCCCGCCCCGTACGAGTTGCTGACCCGGCAGGGCATCCTGCGGGAACGCTTCGCCGACGTGCTCACCGACGCGCTGCGCGCCGGGCTGCTGCGGCTGCACGGCTACCGGGCCGAGGTGGTGGAGTTCGTCGACTCCCGACACACGCCGCGCAACCTGCTGATCCGGGCCCGGCGGACCGGCACCGCCCCCACCGGGGGACAGCGGGCCGAGTACCGCGAGCTGGTGACGCAGTGGCAGGTCACACCCCGGCTGGCGACCCTGCTGACGGACGAGCGGGAGGGCGCGGTCCGGCACTGACGGCCCACCGCGACGACGCCGGGTGCCGGGGCCCCGGCCGGTCAGCGACGGCGGTCGCCGTTGCGCCCGCCCGGCCGCTCACCCTGGACGCCCCGCTCGAAGACCGACACCCGGTCGCCGTGCCCGCGGTACGACGGGTCCTCGGCCGGCTGGGTGGGGAACGGCACCACCTTGCCCTGCGTCTCGGCGTTGCCAGCGGCGGTGAAGGCGTTCCAGGAGATGTCCACCAGCAGCCGCTTGAGCTCGGCGTGCCGGACGGCCGCGCTGCGCTGAAGGGCCAGCCGGATGCCGAGCACCACAGCGACCAGGGTGGTGGTGACCGCCCCGGCTGCGGCCAGGACGTGCGCCCCGGTGGCCTCCTCGCCGGTCAGCACCAGCACCAGCAGCCAGATCCAGAAGGCCAGGGCGAACACGCCGGCCTTGGCCACGAAGAAGAGGCTGACCGCACCCGGGCGGTGCGGCACCGGACGGACGGAGTCGGCCATGCTGCTCCTCATCGATGTCGCGGGGTGCACCGGGCGGCCCGCGGCCAGGTTGCGGTGGGTCCGTCGAGCTTAATTGACGGGCGGCAATCGTCGCTGGCCACGACTGCTCCTCCGGCCTTTCCGCCGCGGGTCCCGCCGACGGGACGTTCGGGTCGATCGGTCAATTGCTTCTACGGCCTGTCGTACTACCCTCGAAGGGCGCGACCGACACCGCGCCCGGTTCAAGAAAGGGACCATCCCGCACGCATGGGCTCCGCAGACGTTTCACCGCAGATGGCCTTCGCGCGCTTCGTGCGACGCGCCATCGACGACGCCCGCGACGAGCGGGGGTGGACGGTGAGCGACCTCGCGGCGCACACCGGGGTCGGCCGGTCCACCGTCTTCCGCTGGCTCGCCGGCGACTGGCAGGACTACCCGGAGCTGGCCAAGGTGCGCGGGTTCTGCGCCGCGCTCGACCTGCCGGTGGCGGCGGCGTTCCGGGCGCTCGGTCTGCCCGACGCCGGCCCGGCCCCGCGCCGGCGCGCCGACGACGCCCCGGTGGAGGCGGACGTGCGGGTCATCCTGGACCGGCTCGCCGACCCGAGCGTGCCGGCCGAGGAGAAGCACCACATCCGCGACCTGCTCCGCTACCTGGCCCGCCGCCCGGTACGCCGGGCCGGTTGAGCGGCCGACCGCCTCAGCTCACGGCACGTCGAGGGTGAACTCGGCGGTCCGCACCTCGCCCGCCACCTGGAAGTTTAGGAACATCCGGTAGCGCCCCGGTCCGGGCACGGTCGCCCAGAAGGTCACCGTGTCGCCGGCCGGCGCGGGTTCCGGGTGGACGTGCAGGTAGGCCAGGTCGCCCTCGCGGAGCGCGACCAGGTGGCCGTACGCGCCGAGGTAGCGCTCCAGCTCGGCCGGCGCGGCACCGGCGCGGACCTGGAAGCGCAGCGGCGCCGCCACGCCGACCCGTGGGGTGCCCTGCCAGCCGACGGTGAAGCCGTCGACGGTGGCGCTGGTGGCCGGCGCCGGCAGCGGCCGCGGGCGGTAGCCGCCGGGCGCGACCAGGTCCACCCCGAGGGTGGCCGGGGTCTGCGCGCCGTCGTCGGCGAGGGCGACGAAGTCGGCGTACGCCCGCCAGACGCCCGGCTGCGGCAGGGTCAGCGGTACGGACCAGGTGCCGTCGGGCGCCATCGTCGGGTGCAGGTGCTGGTAGCCGGTGAGGTCGCGGCGTACCACGATCAGGTGCATCGGCTTGTCGTGCACGACCGCGAAGCGGGTCACCGCTCGCCGCCGGTCGTCGCGGATCTGGAACCGGAACTCCCCGGGCCGGCCGGCGGTGAACTCCCCGGCCGACGGGGTGAGGGTGTAACCGGCAGAGGTGACCGAGAGCCCGCCGGCCCCGTCGGTGCCCGCCGGGTCGGCGCCGCCGGCGTGGTCGTGCGCGCCGGTGCCGGGGGCGTGCGCGTGCTCCCCGCCGGCGGTCGCGCCGGCGGGGACGGCCATGGGAGCGCCCGGCCGGGGGTTGGCCCGGCCGAGGCCGAAGCCGAGCAGGACGGCGAGCACCAGCCCGCCGACGGTGAGCGCCAGCCGCAGGGTGCTCCGGTCGGCACCGGCCGGGATCGGGCCACCGGCGCCGGAGCCGTCGCCGGCGACCGGCGGCACGTCCGCCACCAGCCCGGCGGGCGCGGCCGGGTCGGCGGTCACCGGCGGGGCGGTCGGCTGCTCGGGCCCCGCCCCGGGTCGCTGGTCGGCCATGGCCCCACGGTACCGGCGGGTCGGTGACGGCACCGACGACGGTCGGTGACCGTGGCGACGGTCCCAATCGGCCCGGGCCGGGAACTTTTCCGGTGGTGGCCGGTCCCGTCAGCCGGCCACGGCGAGGGCGAGCGGCAGCACGTCCGGCGCGCCGGCCCGGCGCAGCAGCCGGGCCACCATGGTCATCGTCCAGCCCGAGTCGACCAGGTCGTCGACGAGGAGCACCGGCCCGTCCAGGCCGGTCAGGGCGTCGGCCAGCTCGTCGGGGACGGCGAAGGCGTCGTGCAGTGTGCGTACCCGCTGGGCGCTGTTGCCGCGCGGCCCGCCGGCCCCGGACGGGCCGGTGCGGACGACCCGGCCGAGCAGCGGCAGCCGGCCGACCGTGGCGATCCGCTCGGCGAGTGAACCGACCAGCGCGGGATGGGTGCGCGACCCGACCGCGACCACACCGGCCGGGCGGCGCGGCCACGGGTCGTCGCCCCGCGCCCAGGCCTTCAGCACCTCGACCACGGCCGCGGCCACGTCGTCGGGGACCGGGGCGTCGGCCGCCTCCGGCCCGACCAGGCCGCGCAGCCGCCCGCCCCAGCCGAGGTCTGACAGCCGGCCCACGGCCCGCCCGGACAGCGACTGCTCGCCCGGCGGAATCCGCCCCTTCAGGGGTACGCCCACCGCCTCCAGCCCGGTCGGCCAGAGCTTCTTCGGCGCGATCTCCACGCCGGGGCGGCCGAGGAAGGTCTGCGCGGCGCCGAGCGCGGCGGCCGAGACCTCGGCGGTGAAGAGCGGGCCGGCGCACCGGTCGCAGCGACCGCAGTCGGCCGCTTCGGCGTCGTCCAGGCACTCGCGCAGGTAGCGCAGCCGGCATTCCGGTGTGGTCGCGTACTCCCGCATGGCCTGCTGCTCGGCGGTGCGCGCCTCGGCGACGCGGCGCAACCGGGCCTCGTCGTAGACCCAGGGCTCGCCGGTGGCGAGCCAGCCCCCGCGGACCCGGCGGACCGCCCCGTCCACGTCGAGCACCTTGAGCATCAGCTCCAGCCGGGCCCGGCGCAGGTCGACGAGGGGTTCCAGCGCCTGGGTGGAGAGCGGCCGGTCGGGGCGCAGGGCGGCCAGCACCGCGCGGACCTGCTCCTCGGGCGGGAAGGCGAGCGAGGCGAAGTACCGCCAGATGGCCGCGTCCTCCACGCCGGGCAGCAGCAGCACCTCGGCGTGCGCGACGGCCCGGCCGGCGCGGCCGACCTGCTGGTAGTAGGCGATCGGCGAGGGCGGCGCGCCGAGGTGCACCACGAAGCCGAGGTCGGGCTTGTCGAAGCCCATGCCCAGCGCGCTGGTGGCGACCAACGCCTTGATCTTGTTGTCGAGCAGGTCCTGCTCGGCGGCACGGCGGTCGGCGTCGTCGGCCTGACCCGTGTACGAGGCGACCGACCAGCCCCGCGCGCGGAGGAACTCGGCCGTCTCCCCCGCCGCCGCGACGGTCAACGTATAGATGATCCCGGAGCCGGGGAGCTGGTCGAGGTGGTCGGCGAGCCAGCCGAGCCGGTGCGCGGGGCTGGGCAGGTCGATCACGCCCAGCCGCAGCGACTCTCGGTCCAGCGTGCCGCGCAGCACGAGGGCGTCGCCGAGCTGCTCGGCGACGTCCTGGGTGACCCGGGCGTTGGCGGTGGCCGTGGTGGCCAGCACCGGGGTGCGCTCGGGGAGGTCGGCGAGGAAGGTGCGCAGCCTGCGGTAGTCCGGCCGGAAGTCGTGCCCCCAGTCGGAGACGCAGTGCGCCTCGTCCACCACGAGCAGCCCGGTGGTCGCGGCCAGCTTCGGCAGGACGGTGTCCCGGAAGTCGGGGTTGTTGAGCCGCTCCGGGCTGATCAGCAGGACGTCGACCGCGCCGGCGTGGATCTCGGCGGTGATCTCGTCCCACTCGTCGAGGTTGGCCGAGTTGATGGTGCGGGCCCGGATGCCGGCCCGGGCGGCCGACTCGACCTGGTTGCGCATCAGCGCCAGCAGCGGCGAGACGATCACCGTGGGGCCGGCGGCGTCGGGGCGCTCCCGCAGCAGCGCGGTGGCCACGAAGTAGACCGCCGACTTGCCCCAACCGGTGCGTTGCACGCAGAGCACCCGGCGCCGGTCCACCACCAGCGCCTCGATCGCCCGCCACTGGTCCTCACGCAGCCGGGCGTGCTCGCCGGCCAACCGGCGCAGCACCGCCTCGGCCCGCTCCCGTACCGCCGCCCGATCCTGACTCATCCGGCATTTCTACCAGCATGGCCGGACAGCCCCGTCGATCATGGGCGCGCGGCGGGGAAGCGGAAGATCGTCACCCGTCCTCGTCAGCGGCCGAGCACCGAACCGCCGTTGACCCCGAGCACCTGGCCGGTGACGTAGCCGGCCGACGGGCCGGCCAGGTAGCGGACCGCCTCGGCGATGTCGCCGGGTTCGCCGGCCCGGCCGACCAGGGTGGCCGCGACCCGCTTGGCGTGCCCCTCGGGGGTCATCCGATCGCCGAAGAACTCGGTGTCGGCGACGTACCCGGGGCTGACCACGTTGACCGTGATCTGTTCCGGTCCGAGCTGCCCGGCGAGGTCGTACGCCCAGCCGTGCAGGGCCGCCTTCGCCGCCGAGTACGCCCCGCCGCCGCCCCGCTGGGCAGCGATGGAGCTGAGCAGGATCACCCGGCCGCCGGGACGGCGCAGGGCCGGGCGCAGCGCCTCGGTGAGCAGGACGGCGGTGAGCATGTTGGCGTCGAGGTTGGCCCGCCAGTGCGCGGCGACGCCGGCCAGGCTGCCGGTGTCGCCGCCGAGGTAGCCGCCGGCGTTGTTCACCAGCACGTCGACCACCCGGTCCCCGACGGCCTCGACGACCCGCCCGACCTGCTCCGGATCGGTCAGATCGGCGGCGACCGCGGTCACCGCGTCCGCCCGCCCGCACTCCGCCGAGAGCCGCCCCGCGGTCTCGACGAGCACCGACTCCCGCCGCCCCACGACCACCACGTCGTACCCGTCGAGGGCCAGCACCCGCGCGACAGCCGCCCCGATCCCCGTCCCCCCGCCGCTCACCACGGCCAACCGCTCTCCCACAACCGCCTCCCCTGCACCCGGATCCCCGTCGATCATGAGGTTAGGGGCGGCCGGGTCGGCGTGTCGCGCCGCAAACCTCATGGTCAACGGCGGGTGAGGGTCAGCGGCGGGGGCGGACGGCGGCGCGGAGGGGGGCGAGGCGGGAGGTGAGGCTGGCCAGGCCGCCGGGGAAGAAGTAGACGGCCAGGATGAACACCGTGCCCAGGACGAAGAGTGGCTGGCTCAGCGGGTGGCTGAGGACCGCCGGGAGGGCGTTCACCGCGTCGGAGCTGCCGAACGCGGTGAGGCGGTGGTCCAGGTACATGTAGAGGATGCCGCCGAGCACCGGACCCCAGCGGGTCCCCGGGCCACCCAGCACCACCATGACCAGCAGGGACAGGGTCAGCTCCGAGGTGGTGACGTGCGGCGAGGCGCCGCCGACGATCAGGCAGTAGACCGCTCCCCCGGCCGCGGCGAGACCGCCGGCCAGGGTGAACGCGACCAGCTTGAACCGGTACGGGTCGAGCCCGAGCACCCCGATCCGCCGCTCGTCGTCGCGCAGCCCGGCCAGCACGCGGCCGGTGGGTGAGCCGGAGACCCGGTGCACCACGAAGACCACGATCGCCAGGTACGCCAGCGCCAGCCAGTAGAGGTTGACCGTGTTGGTCACCCCGACCAGGGCGGGCGGCAGCCCGGAGACGTCCAGCGGCAGCCCCTCCTCGCCGCCGGTCCACCCGCCGAAGTTCCGGGCCACCAGGATCGCCCCGACCTGGGCGAAGGCGAGCGTCACCATGGCGAAGGCGATCCCGACGGTGCGCAACGCGATCGCGCCGAGCAACGCGGCGAGGGTCGTCGCCCCGGTGACGGTGAGCAGCGCCGCCTGCCAGAGCGGCAGCCCGGCCCGGGTGACCAGGATGTCGGTGCCGTACACGCCGGCGGCGAAGTAGAGCGCGTGCCCGAACGAGAGCATCCCGGTACGGCCGAAGAGCAGGTCGTACCCGGCCGCGACCCCGCCGAAGACCAGGCAGATGGCGAGCAGTTGCAGGGTGCCCGGCGAGTTCAGCGGCCCCTCGAAGATGCCCGGCAAATTCACCGTCGAGTACGGCAGCACCGCCGCCACCGCCAGCGCCACCAGCGGCAGCCAGGGCCGCACCCCGTGCCAGCGCGAGTGCCCCGGCGTCAGCTCGTCGGGCACCGCCGCCGGCGGCGCCGGAACCTCGGGACTCCTGACGTCGGTCATGCGGTTGCCACCTTCCCGGCGAAGCCCTGCGGGCGCAGCAGGAGCACCACGGCGAGCAGCCCGACCACGCAGATGTCGCCCAGCCCGGACGTGCCGTAGTAGTTGACGAACTGTTGCAGCAGCCCCACCACGACCGCCGCGTACGCGCACCCGACCACCGAGCCCATCCCGCCGATCACCACCACGATGAACGCGAAGATCAGCAGTGAGCCGCCCTGGCCGGGCGAGACGGTGCCGTAAAAGGTGCTGCCGAGCGCGCCGGCCAGCGCGGCGGCGGCCCCGCCGATCGCGAAGACCAGGGTGAACGCCTTGCGGACGTCGATGCCGAGCGCGGTCACCATCTCCCGGTTCTCCACCCCGGCCCGGATGATCAGGCCGTACCGGGTCCAGCGGAGGAAGGCGAGCAGCGCGGCGAGCACCAGCACCGCGGCGACGATCAGCAGCAGTCCACCGTTGGGCACGTTCGCCCCGAGGATCGAGGTCACGTCGCGGGTCCACGCGGGACGCGGGAACGGCCGCGCATCGGCGCCCCAGGTGGCCTGCAGCAGCGCCACCCCGGCCAGCGAGAGGCCGACCGTGACCAGCACCTGCTCGATGGTGCGGGAGTAGAGCGGCCGGATCAGCACCAGCTCCACCAGGACCGCGGCCAGCACCCCGGCGAGCACGCCGAAGGCGACCGCCAGCACGAACCCGAACCCGTCCGGGCCGGCGCCGGGCAGATTGCCGGCGGCCCACCAGGTCGCGTACGCACCGACGCCGAGGAAGAGCCCGTGCGCGAAGTTGAGCACGTCGGCCAGGCCGAATACCAGGGAGAGCCCGGAGGCCACCAGGAAGTAGAGCGCCGCCAGGCCGAGCCCGGTCAGCGTCAGCAGGATGACCGTGTCCATCAGTGCCCGTCCTTCCGCGCGGCGGCCGGGGCGTGGTGCCCGTCGCCGGAGCCGACCCCGAGCAGCGACTTGGTCAGTCCGGTCTCCAGCAGCAGTTCCCTGGCGTCCCCGACCCAGGCCACCTGGCCGGCGGCGAGCACCACCGCGTCCTTGGCGAGCCGCCGGACCACGGCCAGGTTCTGCTCGACCAGCAGTACCGGCACGGACTCGGCGACCCGTTCCAGCACCTCGGCCACCTCGGTCACCACCTTCGGCGCCAACCCCTTGGTCGGCTCGTCGACCAGCAGCAGCCGGTTGTCGTTGAGCAGCACCCGGCCGATGGCGAGCATCTGCTGCTGCCCGCCGGAGAGCGAACCGGCCCGTTGCCGTCCGCGCCGGTCCAGCTCCGGGAAGAGCGCGAAGACCTTGTCGTACGCCGGGGTGGTGCCCCGCCGTTCGGCGAGCCGGAGGTTCTCGGCGACGGTGAGGCCGGCGAAGACGCAGCGGTCCTCCGGCACGTAGCCGAGCCCACCGCGGACCAGCCGGTGGGTGGGGCGGGCGAGCAGGCTCTGCGCCCCCATCCGGATGGTGCCGCGCACCTCGCCGCCCCGCGGGGTCAGCCCGACGATCGCGCGCAGCGTGGTGGTCTTGCCGACGCCGTTGCGGCCGAGCAGCACGGTCACCCCGGTCGACGCGACCGTGAACGACACCCCCTGGAGGATGTGCAGCCCGGCGATCCGCACCGACAGGTCCTCGACCGCGAGGACGGGTTCACTCATAGCGCCTCTCCCAGGTACGCCTCCTGGACGGTGGCGTTGGCCATCACCGTGTCCGGGGTGTCGCAGGCCAGCAACGCGCCGTGGTGCATCACGGCGATCCGGTCGGCCAGCTCCAGGATCACGTCCATGTGGTGCTCCACCATCAGCACCGAGCGGCCACTGTCGCCGGTCAGCGACTTGATCACGCTGACCAGCTCGGGCACGTCCTCGGCGCTGACCCCGGCCATCGGCTCGTCCAGCAGCATCACCCGGGGCTCACCGGCGAGCAGCAGGGCGATCTCCAGCTTCCGCTTCTCGCCGTGGGCGAGGGTGCCGGCGAGCGCCGTACCCCGGTGGTGCAGGCCGACCCGGTCGAGCGCCGCGTCGGCGGCGGCGGCCACCTCCCGGTCGGCCGCCGCCCGCCGCCACAGCTTCATCGAGCCACCCCGGTGCGCCTGTACGGCGAGCCGGACGTTCTCGCGCACGGTGAGCGAGCCGAAGACCGAGGACGCCTGGAAGGTGCGTCCCAGCCCGAGGCGGGCCCGCCGGTGCGGCGGGAGGGCGGTGACGTCCGCCCCGTCCAGCAGGACCCGGCCCTCGGTGGGCCGGCGCAGACCGGTGATCAGGTTGAACAGTGAGGTCTTGCCGGCGCCGTTCGGCCCGATCACGCCGAGGAACTCCCCGGGTGCCAGGTCGAGGTAGACGCTGTCGACGATGGCGACCTCGCCGATCCGCCAGGTCAGGCCACGGGTGGCGAGCACGGTTCAGCCCTTCATCTGGGTGACCGGCGGTGCGGTCTCGTCCCCGGTCAGGCTCTTCTGCGCGGTCGCGGTGAAGGTGGTCCCGCTGCCGGAGAGCTTGGCCTGGTACATCGGCTGGAGCAGCGCGTGGTCCTCGGCGCGGATGGTCATCGGGCCCTTGATCCCGTCGAACGACCAGCCTTCCAGGGCCTTGATCATCTTGTCGACGTCGTCGCCGCCCTCCTGCACGGCGCGGACCACCATCTGGGCGGCGGCGAAGCCGTCCGGGTGGAACAGGTCGATCGTCCCGCCGGGGACCTTGGCCTTGGCGGCCTTGGCGGCCTCGGTGTCGCTGGCGCCGTCGAAGTAGTGCGCCAGGAAGGAGATCTTGCTGCCGGCCGCGCCGAAGGTCGGCCAGGACGCGCGGAGGTCCAGACCGGTCACCACCTGAGTGGACGAGAGGACGGCCTGCTGGTCGAGGGTCTGCCACATCGCCGGGGCGGTGGTGCCGGCCCAGGCGACGAAGAGCAGGTCCGGCTTCGCGGCCTTGATCTGGCTGGCGAACGGGGTGAACTCGGTGGCGCTCGCGGGAGCCCGGACGCTGCTGACGGTCGCGCCGGCGCCGCCGATCACCTTCTTCACGGCAGCCTCGTTGGCATCGCCGAACGCGCCTTCCTGGGCGAAGACGACGACCTTCTTGCCGGCCGCGTCGCCGATGAAGGACTTGGCAGTCACCACGTCCTGGTACGACTGCCGGCCCGAGCGGAAGGTGTACTTGTTGGCGCCGGTGATGGCGTCGGTGGCGGCCGGCCCGGAGATGAAGAGCACCTTGTTCTGGGCGGCGATCGGGGCGACCTGCAGCGCCACACCGGAGGAACTCGACCCACCGATGATCTTGTAGCCCTTGCCGATCAGATCCTTGGCCGCGGAGACCGCCTTCGCCGGGTCGCCGGCGTCGTCGACCTCGGTGATCTCGATCTTCCGGTCGCCGACCTTGCCGGTGCCCTTGGTGGCGTAGTCGAGGCCGGCCTTCAACCCCTCGATGTACTGCTTTCCGTAGCTGGCCAGGGGGCCCGACTGGGCATAAACCAGGCCGACCTTGACCGGGGCGGTGCTGTCACCGCCGCCGGAGGCGGTGTCCTGCGGGTTGCCGCAGGCCGTGGCGGCGAGCGCCGCGGCCATCATCGTGGCGGCGGAGAGGAACGCCCGCCGGGTGTGCCGGACCGTCATCGCGACTCCAGGTGAGGACAGGATGCTGTGTTGTCGGCTCACGCTAGAAGTGACGTCACCCACGGGCTATGTGGCGGCGACACACAAGTGACACGAACAGGGTGGCCGGCCGTAACAACGCCCGGGCGGGCCGGGGTGTGGGTCGGTGCCGCGATGGCCATCGCCCCCATCGCGGGAGCGGATGCTGTGTCTCGTCGCGCCATCGCCGCCGGTTCGCTCGCCCGCCCTTGCGGCGGTTGGTTGAAGGTGCGGGTGACGTCCTGCCCGTACGTCGGGGTCAGCTGGTTGTTCGGCGTCCGGCACCACCGTGGCGGTGCCGGTCAACACGTACTGCGGGGTGCTGATAGAGGATCTTCCGCCTACCGATGCTTGGCCGGTCCGCACGGCCCGTCGTGATCGGCCGGCTGAGAGCATCGGCGGCCTGCTTCGAGCCGCCGGCCACAGAACACCCAGTGGCGTACGGCCTGCGCGTCCTCCGCCGAAACCGTGGCACCCGCGCGATCCACATCAACCAGGAAGGCCAACGATCGGGTGATCGCTCGGGCGAACCGCAGCGCCGCCGGCAGGTCGGTGGCGACCACCGGCAGGTGGACGACGAACCGCTGCCGGCTCACCGTCGCGCGCCCGGGGCGAACCGGGACTGCCAGGCGCGCAGCGCCCGCTTGATCCGCAGGTTCTCCTCGGCGGTCACCGCCAGCTCGCGTCGGGTCAGCGCCAGCTCGCCGGCGACCCGGTACAGGAAGGCGTGCACCTCCACCGGGTCGAGCCCGCGCTTCACCTGGTTGAACCGCCGATCCCGGATCTGCCCGACGGTCAGGGGCCGGCACGACTCCGAGCGGTACCAGCCGGCGTTCGACGGGCGCTCGGGGCACCGCCGGGCGGCGCGGCGGAACAGGAAGAACACGGTGCGCATGAGCCACCTTCCGGGTCACTGCCGTCGGCCGAAGGCCGGCCGTGGAGGGCGGCCCAGCCCGCCGATAGGGGACGCGGACCGGACCGCCCGGCCCCGCGACCGCAGCCCACATCGGCGGTACGACCCCGGAGCCAACCTTGGTGTCCGCCCCCGAGGTTTGCCGAACCAACCGGAGCCGGACACCGAGCAACTTACGCCACTTACTAGCGTGAGTCTAGCTCTCTGCACTACCAAGCTCACTTATTGCGGATGTTGGCGCAGGTCCGGCATGATCGGAGATGCCGAACCAACCGGAGCCTCTTCATGCCCACCGCACAGCCCGAGTTTCGCCGCATCGTGGATGACATCGTCGCCAAGATCAGAAGCGGTGAGTTCAAGCCCGGAGACAAGCTGCCGTCAACCAGCCAGCTCGCCGAGATCTACGGGGTCAGCAACAACACGGCCTACCGGGCGCTCGCCATCCTGCACGACCGTGAACTCATCATCGGCAGGCAGGGACGCGGCACCTACGTCGCCGAGCGCCCGTCGCCCTAGCTCGGGCGGCACCCGGCACAGGGTCCTCCTCGGACGCTACGAACTTGATGACGCCAACGAATCACCACCAGAGCCATCACATGGTCCTCGATGCGGAGCAGCACAAGTCCGAGAACGCGTCCGCGCCGGTGCCGAACGATCGAGCGGAACCTGCTTCAGTTGCTGAGCCAGGACAGGCCGCCAGAGAGCCCGGTCACGAGACGCTCTCGGAGATGAAGACGAAGTGAGCAGCCAGTACATCGTCATCACCGGCGGACCCGGAGCCGGCAAGACCACGCTGATCGACAGCTTGCGGCGTGCCGGCCACACCTGCGTCGACGAAGCGGGACGACAGATCATCCAGGACCAGCTGTCGGTCGGCGGTCGGGCGCTGCACGACGGGGACTCCCAACTGTTCGCCGAGATCATGCTCAGCTGGGAGATCCGCTCCTACCGCCAAGCCAGCCAGCATGCCGGACCTGTCTTCTTCGACCGGGGAATTCCGGATCTGGTCGGCTATCACCTCCTACTCGGCCAGCCCGTCCCGGCGCACGTGACAGCCGCGGCGCAGCTGTTCCGCTACCACCAGCGCGTGTTCATCGCCCCGCCCTGGCCACAGATCTACGCCACGGACGACGAACGGCACCAGGACTTTGCCGAAGCCGTCCGCACCCACGACGCGATGGTTGCCGCCTACATCGAGCACGGCTACGAGTTGAGCACCCTGCCGCGCAGCGATGTCGCCTCTCGCGTCGAGTTCGTCCAGCAACGTATCGCGGCCATCGAGCCTGATCTCCTGGAACGCGCGTCGCCCGAGCTGTGTTGATTTACGGACCGTCCCTCAAGCGGAGTTACGAAACGTCCCTCAGACGACAGTCAGCGAGCGAGGCGCAGCGGGCAACGGGCATGAGTCGCATACCCACGGCGAGATCGACCGGTGATTCGTCTACGCCATCAAGTTCGTAGCGTCGCGACGGGACATCCGGATGGATCCGGATGCCCCGTCGGCGCCTGGTGGCAGGGCAACGACCGCCCGCGGGATGCGGCGGTCAGCGCTGTGGCAGACCCGCCCGCGCGGCGACCGCGGTGTCCGGCTGGTCGGCGAAGACGCCGTCCAGGCCGAGGCCGAGGAAGAGCTCGTACTCGGACGTGATGTCGCCGCGGGCGTTCGGGTCGGCGCCGACCCGGAAGTCCGCCGGGAGGAACTGGTTCTCGGCGCGGAAGGTCCAGGCGTGCACGACCAGCTTCTCCCGGTGCGCGTCCCGGATGACCGTGGTCGGGGCGAGCAGCCTGCCGGTGGCGTCCCGGGGCACGATCAGGTTCTTGTTCAGACCCACCCCGTCGGCGTACTCGGCGATCCAGGCCAGCCCGGCGGCGGAGGCCAGGTCGGCGTAGGTGCGGGTGTCGCCGGCGGCGGTGAAGTCGTAGGGACGCCCGCTCGCGTCGAGCAGCTGCACCAGCGGCACGTCGATCATGCTGTCCAGCCTGCGCAGGTTCGACGTCTCGAAGGACTGGATGAACACCGCGTCGTGCCGGTGGGTCAGCCGGTTCTTCCGCAGCGTCGCCACCAGCGGCTCCTCCAACGCCAGCCCGATCGAGGCGAAGTAGCTGGGGTGCTTGGTCTCCGGGTAGATGCCGATGGTCCGGCCCCGGTTGCGGCTCTCCGTACGGGCCAGGTCGATGACCTCCTGGAAGGTCGGCACCTCGAGCTTCCCGTCGAACGCCGTGTTGGCCACCCGCACCTGCGGCAGCCGCTCCTTGGCCCGCAGGGTCTTCAGCTCGGCCAGGGTGAAGTTCTCGGTGAACCAGCCGGTGACGGCCACCCCGTCGATGGTCCTGGTGGCCCTGCGGGCGGCGAACTCGGCGTGCGCGGCCACGTCGGTCGTACCCGAGATCTCGTTCTCGTGCCGGGCGACCAGCACGCCGTCCTTCGTCGAGACCAGGTCGGGCTCGATGTAGTCGGCGCCCATCCGGATCGCCAACCGGTACGCCTCCAGGGTGTGCTCCGGGCGGTAGCCGCTCGCGCTTCGGTGGCCGATCACGATGGGCCGATGGGTGGCCCGGTCCGCGCGGTCGGTGTCGTCCTCGCGGGCCGAGGCCGCGCTGGGCACGACAACGGCCACCGCGAGCAGGGCGCCGGCCACACCAAGGGCGGAAAGGGTACGTCGCAACGCCGTCTCCTGTCGTCGATGAGTCGCGCCCCAGCAGACCGGTCGCCCCTGGCCACCAGTTGGTCGGCGGCTGACCGCGAGGTGAACCCTCGCCGGGATGTGCGATTCACCGACCCCGCCCCGCCGGTAATCGGAAGATTGTCTGGTGCGCCGCTTCCTTCGTCACCCCGTCCGGCTGGTGCCGTTCGGCTTCCTGGTGGCGATCGCGATCGGCACCGGCCTGCTGATGCTGCCCTGGGCCACCAGCGAACAGCGCTACACCCCGCTGGTCACCGCGCTCTTCACCGCCACCTCCGCCGTCTCGGTCACCGGCATGGCGGTCAACGACACCCCGAACTACTGGAACGGCTTCGGGCTCGTGATGATCACCGTGCTCACCCAGATCGGCGGCCTGGGCATCCTCACCGGCGCCGCCCTGGTCAGCCTCGCGGTGTCCCGGCAGCTCGGGCTCCGCAACCGGCTGCTCGTGCAGGCCGAGACCGCCGAGTACGGCATCGGTGACGTCCGCCGGCTGCTCGTGCGCATCGCCGCCACCGTCGTCGCCACCGAGGCGTTGATGACCCTGATCATGAGCGGCCGGCTCTGGCTCGCCTACCACTACCCACCCGGCCGGGCACTCTGGTCCGGCGCCTTCCACGCCGTCCAGGCGTTCAACAACGGCGGGTTCAGCCTCTACTCGGACGGCCTGGTCGCCTTCTCCCAGGACCCGTGGGTGGCGCTGCCACTGGCCTTCGGCGCGATCATCGGCGGCCTCGGCTTCCCGGCGCTCTTCGAGGCGGTCCGGCACTGGCGGCAGCCGGCCCGCTGGACGGTCGCCACCAAGCTGACCATCTGGGGCAGCGCGGTGCTGCTGGCCGGCGGCTTCATCGCCCTGCTGCTGGCCGAGTGGACCAACCCGCGCACCATCGGCACCTACGACGGGCCCGGCAAGGTGCTCGCCTCGTTCACCCAGATCGCGCTCAGCCGTACCGGCGGCTTCGACGTGATCAACATCGAATGGTTGAGCGAGGAGAGCTACCCGCTGCTGATCACGCTCATGTTCATCGGCGGCGGCAGCGCCAGCACCGCCGGCGGTATCAAGGTCTCGACCTTCTTCCTGCTGGCCTTCGCCATCTGGGCCGAGCTGCGCGGGGAGCCGGACGTCACCGTCGGCCACCGTCGGGTGGCCGTGGCCAGTGTGCGGCAGGCCCTGACCGTCGCCCTGCTCAGCGTGGCCCTGGTGGTGGTCGGCACGGTCGGACTGATCCTGATCACCGAGGGCGTCCGGTTCAACGAGTCGCTGTTCGAGGTGACCTCGGCGTTCAGCACCACCGGCCTGACCGTCGGGCTGACCCCGCAACTCCCCGAGCCCGGCCAGTACGTGCTGACCGCCCTGATGTACATCGGCCGGGTCGGCCCGCTCACCCTCGGCTCGGCGATCGCGTTGAACGCCCGCCGCCGGCTGTACCGCTACCCGAAGGAGCAACCCATTGTCGGCTAGAGGAGATGGCGGCGGCGACGTCGCGGTGATCGGACTGGGCCGGTTCGGCTGCCACCTGGCCACGGCGCTGAACCGGCTCGGTCACCAGGTGCTCGCCGTCGACCGGGACGCGAACCAGGTGCAACGCTGGTCGTCGACGCTGGACCGGGTGGTGCAGGCCGACGCCACCGAGGAGGCCGCGCTGCGCCAGCTGGGGCTCGGCGACTTCCACCGGGTGGTGGTCGCCATCGGCGCCTCGGTGGAGGCCAGCGTGCTCACCGTGCTGGCGCTGACCGAGGTGGGGGTGCCGCAGATCTGGGCCCGCGCCAACTCCGAGAAGCACGCCCGGATCCTCGGCTCGGTCGGCGCCCACCACGTGGTCTTCCCCGAGGCGGAGATCGGCGAGCGGGTGGCCCACCTGATCGTCAGCCGGATGCTCGACTTCATCGGCTTCGGCGACGACTTCGCCATCGCCAAGGTGGCGGTGCCACCGCCGCTGGTCGGCCGGCCGCTGAGCGAACTGGCGCTGAGCGAGCAGCACGGGGTGCGGGTGGTCGGCGCGAAGGCGCCCGGGGAGCCGTTCCGCTACGCCACCCCGGACACGGTGGTGGGCGCGGGCGGAGTGCTGATCGTGGAGGGCACCATCGCCCAGGTGCAGGAGTTCGCCGCCCTCCGCTGAGGGTCAGCCCCTGCCCTTACCACCGTCGCCCCCCTTCCCCGCTACTTTCCGCCTTTTCCCTTGCCCTCACCCGAACCCTTGGCCTTGCTGGACCTCGCCTTGGACGAGCCCGACGAGCCCGACCCGCCACTACCCGAGGAGACCTTGGTCGTGCCCTTCGCGGGTGCCTTCGCCGGGACCTTCGGAGCCGGGGCGGTGCCGGCCACCCCGGAGACCCGTACGCCGCAGGTGGCGTCGCCGAGCTTGAACTCCACCGGCAGCGGGTTACCTCCGGTGTACCGGCCGGACAGGGCGACCTTCTCCGAGGCGCCCGGGGCCAGCGCGTTCCGCCCCGCGGTGGGCACGACGCGCACGGTCCGGCCGTCCTGGTGCACCGCCGGGGTGGCCTTCGTGACGGACTGTTGACCGGGGAAGGTGAAGCTCATCGCCCAGTCCCGCAGCTCGCGGGTACCGGTGTTGGTCAGGGTCAGCTGGGCGGCGAAGTCCCGGCCGGAGTCGCTGCGCAGCGCGTACTCGACCTCGCAGGGGCCCGGCTGCGGCAGACCCATCCGCGCCTCGGTCGGCCCCTCGATCCCGCCGCTGGCGGAGCTGCCGGAGGTCACCCCCCAGATCGCCGCGGTCACCGCGACCAGGCCGGCGGCGGCCACCCCAGCCTCGACCCGGCGCCGCCGGCCCAGCGCCCGCCGGCTGCGGGTGCGGCCGGAGAAAGGCAGCGCGTCGGTGTCGGTCGACCAGGGCAGGATCGTGGTGCCGGCGGTAGCCAGCAGGGCCGGGTCGAACGTCCCCGGCGCCGGGGAGACCGGCACGGCCGCGAGCATCCCGGCCGCGTCGGCGAGGGTACGGGCCACCTCGGCGGTGGCCGGCCGGTCCGCGGGCCGCTTGGCCAGGCAGCGTCCGACCAGCTCGGTGACCTCCTCGGGCAGCCCCGGCACCTCGGGCATCGGCTCCGGATCGTTGTACATGTGCGCGCGGAGCATCTCGGTGGTGGTGCTGGCCCGCCAGGGCAGCCGGCCGGTCAGCATCCGGTAGAGCAGCAGCCCCACCGCGTACACGTCGGTGGCCGGGGAGACCTGGCCGTTGTCCAGCCGCTCCGGGGCGAGGTACGCGGGAGTGCCGAGCAGGGTGCCGTCCGGCCCCTTCTCGCTCTCCCCGACCAGCGCCGAGATGCCGAAGTCGACGACCTTCACCCCGGTGGGGGTCAGCATGACGTTGCCCGGGGTGACGTCCCGGTGGACCACGCCGCGGGCGTGCGCGGTGGCCAGCGCGGAGGTGACCTCCGCGCCGATGGTCACCGCCTCCCGCCAGGGCAGCTGCCCGTCGCGGCCGAGCCGCGCGGTGAGCGGGCCGCCGTCGACCAGTTCCATCACGACGTACGGCACGGTCAGCCCGACCTGCTCGCTCTCGCCGTAGTCGTACACGTTGGTGATGTTGGGGTGGCACAACCGGGCGGCGGCCTGGGCCTCGATCCGGATCCGGTGCCGGAACGCCTTGTCGCTGGCCAGCCGCGAGGCGAGCACCTTGATCGCGACCTGGCGGCCGAGCACCTCGTCGTAGCCACGCCACACCACGGACATGCCGCCCGCGCCCAGCTGCTCGATCAATCGGTACCGCTCACCGAGGAGCTGGGCCCCGTTCCTGACTCCTCCACGCATGGTCGGAGGTGTTGCCCGGGAAGGTGGGGGCTACACCTCAATGGTCGCAATCGGTCAGGATTGTCACCCGATCAGGCGGTCGCCAGCAGCTGGTCCACCGGCGCGTAGTCGTCGGTCAGCACCAGCGCGTCGGAGACGAAGCCGTCCAGCCGGGCGTCGCTGAGCAGGTCCGGCGGAGTGTCCAGGGCGCTGAGCCGTTGCTCCAGCGCGGCCAGCGGCAGCGGCGCGTCCGAGGCGACGATGAGGAAGTTGGCACCCTGCTCCCCGGCGAACGCGCCGGGCGGGGCGATCACCGCGACGGTGCGGAACTCCGCCGCGACCGTGGCCAGCTCGGCCCGGATGAACCGGTCCGGCGGGTAGTCGATGACGTTCTGCACGTAGATCCCGCCGGGCCGGAGCACCCGCTCCACCTCCGCCGCCATCTCCCGGGTGGCCAGGTGCCAGGGGACCACCAGATGCCCGAAGGCGTCCCCGACGATCAGGTCCCGGCTGTCGGCCGGCTCGCCGTCGACCAGCATCCGGGCGTCGCCCACCTCGGCTCGCAGCCCGGCACCGGTGCGGACGCCGAGCAGTCGCCGGTCCAGGTCCACCAGCTCGCCGTCGATCTCGAAGACCAGGTTGTCGGTGCCGGGCCGGGTGGCGGTCAGGTAGCGGGGCATGGTGAACCCGCCCCCGCCCAGGTGCAGCGCGTCGAGCCGCCGCCCGCGCGGCGCCATCACGTCCGCCACCGCCCCGATCCACTGGGTGTACGCGTACTCCAGGTGGGTGGGGTCGGCCAGGTCGACGTACGAGTGCCGGGCGGAGTTGAGGTACAGCGTGCGCCCGGTGGACCGGGACGGGTCGGTCTCCACCCGCGCGCAGTGGTACGCCGTCTCGACGTCGCACGGGTTCGGCGCCACGGCGCTCAGCCCCGCGCCGACCAGCCCGAGCACCGCGAGGGTGGCCTTCGTCCGGGCCGGACCGGGCAGCCCCGCACCCTCCTGCCGCCGCAGGTACGCCCCGAGCGCCAGCCCGGTCACCCCGAGGGTCACCGCCAGCGCGATCAGGATGACCGTGCTCGGCAGCGCCGCCACCAGCACGAAGCCGGTGACCAGGGTGGCGGTGATGCCGCCCAGCGTGCCGATGCCGGAGAGCCGCCCGACCACCTGCCCGGTGCGGCGCAGGTCGGCGAGCTGGAGCTTCACCACCAGCGGGGTGACCGCCGAGAGCAGCGCCGCCGGGACGAAGACGGCGAGCGCGGTGAGCAGCAGGATGCCGCTGGCCGCGCCGCCGCGCAGCACCTCACCGGCGTACCGGACCACCGGCAGGGTGATCGCGGAGGCGATGCCGGCCAACACCAGCGCGGGGGCGAGCAGGCCGCGCGGGTCCCGCCGGTCGGCCAGCCAGCCGCCGGTCCACGCGCCGTACGCGATGGCCGCCAGCGCGATGCCGATCACCGAGCTGGTCACCTGGAGGGTCACCCCGACGTACGGGCCGACCAGGCGGAGCGAGACGGTCTCCAGCACCAGCACGGCCCCGCTGGCGAGGAAGACCAGGAACGCGGCGAGCCCGTTGGGCAGCGCGCGGGAGGTGGCCGGCGCGTCGGGCGCCGACTCGACCACGACGTCGGACGATGAGCTGCTCACCGTCGCGATGCTACGTCTCGTTCCTGGCGGTCGAGGTCAGTACATCGAAAGATGAACATGGTTTGTGTGGTCGGCGGCCGGGCTGCCCGCCCCGCTGTACGACCGCCAGCCGGTGTTCGGCATCCAGATCTGCCGGTACCAGATCACGTAGAGCACGCCGAGCCGACCGGCGTTGTTCTTGAAGTAGTTGGCCAGGCTGTCGCCGTACGCCTTGTCGCCGCCGGTGGCCGACACGTCCTCGAAGCCTCCGGTGGCGGCGGCGAAGTCGCAGGCCCGGCCCTTGGGGTGCTCGCCGTCACCGCCGCTGCGGAAGCACGAGACGTACCGCTTGTAGCCGGCGGCCTGGGCCTGCTGGAGGGCGTGCAGGGTGCGCGGGGTGATGCAGCCGTCGGTGGTCGGGTCGTTCACCGAGCACGACTCGGACGGCCAGGAGCCGTCGGAGTTGCGCGGCGCCGGGCTGGCGGAGCGGGAGCCGCCGCTGAAGCCGGAGCTGCTGCCCGAGCTGACCGTGGCCAGCGCCCGCTCGGCGTCCTTCTTCTTCTTGGCCAGCACCGCGAGCTGCTTGCGCTGCTCGCGCACCTCGTTGTCGATGGCCACCTTGGCCTGCGCCGCGGCCCGCTTCGCCTCGGTGAGGTCGCGCAGCCGCTTGCCGTCGCGCTGGGCCATCACGTCCAGCTCGGCGGCGCGCTGCATGAACCCGCCGGCGGTGGTGCTCTGGAGCAGCATCGCGGTCGGGGTCAGCCGGCCCAGCCGGTACGACTGGGCGGCGACCTCGCCGACCTGCGCGGTCAGCTCACCGAGCCGCCCCTCGACGGTCCTCAGCTGGGCGACCAGCGCGGCCTGCCGGCGGACGGAGTTGTCCAGCCGTGCCTTGGCCTCGATGTGGCCCTTGGCGGCTGCCTCCAGCGCCTCCCGGAGCTGCTTGGTGCCACCCTCGCCGGGTTCCGCGGCGGCCGGTACGACCCCGGCGCCGAGCAGCAGCACCACCGCGGCGAGCAGCACGGTCAGCGGCCGGCGTACGCGCGGCCGGGTGAGACTGGTCCTGGGCACGACGGTGTCCTTCCCTCTGCCACCGGCGCCCGGTCGGCCCTGCGCGGTGGCGGTCCCGCTGGCCCTCCGACGGCGGCCTGGGGGCGGAGACCGCCGGTCACGATACCGGACGCAGCCGGGCTGACCAGGCCGGCGACCCCTCCGGACATCGATCATCGACACAGCGTTGCCGCCTCGTCGCGCAGGGCGGCGATCCGGGCGCCGACGCCCGGGGTCAGTCGCCCAGGAGAGCGTCGCGGGCCGCGGTCCAGGTCCGCTCGTCGGCGGCGACGAGCAGCCCCCTGGCGTCGTCGTCGTCGGCCGGGTGGTAGTCGGTGCCGTCGAACCTGCGGGCCACCCCACCGGCCTCCCGGACCAGCAGCACGCCGGGGGCGTGGTCCCAGGGCAGCGTTCGCCAGAAGAGGACGAACTGCTGCGCGCCGGTGAGCAGGTCCAGGTACTCCCGGCCGGCGCAGTGCTGCCCCGGCAGCAGCTCGCCGATCCGCTCCGCGCCGGCCTCGGCGCGCCGGCGGGCCTGCGGCGGCAGGAACCGGGTCATGGCGGTGCCGCGCAGCTCCCCCGCCGGCGGCACCTGGTCCGCGGTTCGCACCTTCTGGCCGTCCAGCTCGGTGCCGCCGCCGGCGCGGGTCACGGCGAGCATCTCCGCCAGCGGGTCGAGCACCCACGAGGCGGCCGGCTCGCCGTCGGTCAGCAGGGCGACCATCAGCGCGAACGGCCGCCGGCCGGCGGCGAAGTTGGCGGTGCCGTCGATCGGGTCGACCAGCCACACGTCACGGTCGCCGCGCAGGTGCCGCAACAGCGTCGGGTCGTCCGCCACCGCCTCCTCGCCGACCACCACGGAGCCCGGCCGCAGCCGGCGCAGCTCGGCGGAGATCCGCTCCTCGGCCCGCCGGTCGGCCACCGTGACCAGGTCACCCGGGGCCTTCTCGGCGATCTGGGAGTCGTCGAGCCGGCGGAACAGGGGCAGCACCACGTCCGCCGCGGTCTCCCGCAGCAGCGCGCCGACGTCGTCGAGCAGCCGGTCAGCCACGCGGCGGGAGCTTGACCACGCTGACGAAGAACTCGTCGATCTGGCGGACCACCGAGATGAAGCGCTCGAAGTCCACCGGCTTGGTCACGTAGGCGTTGGCGTGCAGCTGGTAGCTGCGCAGGATGTCCTCGTCGGCCTGGGAGGTGGTGAGCACCACGACCGGGATCCGGCGGAGCTGCTCGTCCTCCTTGATCTCCTCCAGCACCTCACGGCCGTCGCGGCGCGGCAGGTTCAGGTCGAGCAGGATCAGGTCCGGCGTCACCGCGTCGGTGTAGGGCGCCTCGCGCCGCAGGTAGGCCAGCGCCTCGGCGCCGTCGGAGACGACGGTGAGCCGGTTGCGGAGCTTGTGCTCCTCGAAGGCCTCCTGGGTCATCAGAACGTCACCCGGATCGTCCTCGACCAGGAGGACCTCGATCGGGCTCTTGCCGTCCGCGGGCGCGGTCATCCCACCGTCTCCTTCATGCCACCCGTTGTACCCTGCTGCGGCGCCTCGCCGGGCAGGTACCGGTCCGTCGCGCCGTCCGGCTGACCGCCGACCGCCGCCGGCTGCTCCTGCGCCACGTCGGAGTCGGTGCCGGCCGCCGTCTCCGGCTCGCCGTCGGTCTCCGCGGCGGCCGCCTCGGCGGCCTTCGCCGCCTCGACGTCCTCGGGCAGCGCCGGGAGGGTGAACCGGATCGCGGTGCCCTCGTCCAGGTCGGTGTCCACCCACACCCGGCCGCCGTGGTACTCGACGATCTTCTTGACGATGGCCAGCCCGATGCCGGTACCCGGGTAGGCGTCCTTCGAGTGCAGCCGCTGGAAGATCACGAAGATCTTGTCGGCGAACTCGGGCTCGATCCCGATGCCGTTGTCCCGGCAGCTGATCTCCCACTCGTCGTCGACCAGGCGGGCCGAGACGTGCACCTTCGGCGTGACGTCGGGGCGGCGGAACTTGATCGAGTTGCTGACCAGGTTCGCCAGCAGGTTGGTCAGCAGCGGCTCCTCGCCACGGATGACCGGCATCTCGTCCCAGGTCAGCTCGGCGTCGGCGTACTGGAGGGCGGCCTCGGTCTGCCCCGCCACGTCGCCCATCACCTTGTTCAGGTCGACTTCGGTGAAGCCGGTGGTGAGCCGGCCGATCCGGGAGAACGCCAGCAGGTCGTTGATCAGGCGCTGCATCCGCTGCGCCCCGTCCACCGCGAAGGCGATGTACTGGTCGGCCCGCTCGTCGAGCTGCCCGGAGTACCGGCGCTGGAGCAGCTGGCAGAAGCTCGCCACCTTGCGCAGCGGCTCCTGCAGGTCGTGCGAGGCGACGTACGCGAACTGCTCCAGGTCACGGTTGGAGCGGGTCAGCTCCTCGGCCTGCTTCTGCAGCTGGCTGTTGACCCACTCGATGTTCTCCCGCGCGGCGCGTACCTCGGCGAGGTCCTTGGCGATCTTCTGCCGCATGACGTCGACGTCCTCGGCGAGCCGGACGAACTCCGGCGGTCCGGTGCCTTCGATGTGGTGCTGGTAGTCGCCCTCGGCGACCTCGCGAACCTGCTGGGCCAACCCGGTGAGCGGGCGGATCACCATCCGGTCCAGCGAGAGCACCAGCACGGTGCCGGCGATCAACACCACCACCGCGGCCACGATCAGCAGCATGACCAGCAGGTTGCCGGTCCGCTCCACCCTCGCGGCGTTGCGCTGCCGCTCGACGAGGATCTCCGCCTGCAGGTCCGCGACGGCCGCCCGAACCTGGTCGAACTGCTGCCGGGACCGGTCGGTGATGAGAGCCTGCCCGGCCGCCGTGCCGCTGCGCTGGGTGGTGTCGATGACCGGCTGGGCCACCGTCCGCCGCCAGTCGTCGGCCTGCCGCTGCGCGGCGCGCAGGTCGGCGACCACCCCCGGGTATTCGCGGCTCAGGTTCTCGATCTGCGCGGCGGTCGCCTGCTCCTGCTTGACCCCGTTCTGGTACGGGGCAAGGTCGGCCGAGTCGCCGCTGACGGCATACCCCCGGACGCCGGTCTCCTGGTCGAGCAGCGCGTTGAGCAGCTCCTGCCCCTGCACCCGCAGCGGTCCGGTCCTGTTCAGCAGCGCGTCCATGTACTGCCGGTTCTGGGCGGCCACCGCCGCCTCGGCGACGGCGAGCCCGACCAGCAGCATGCCCGCCACCGTGAGCAGCGTGAGGACCCGGCGGCGCAGCGTCCAGCCGTGCCGGTACGACCTCACCGGCCACCGCCCCGGGTGACCAGCAGCATGGCGACGTCGTCGGCGAGCGGGCCACCGTTGATCTGCTCCGCCCGACCGACCAGCCAGGCCGGCAGCTCGGACAGCGGTACGGCCTGGTTGGCCGGCTCCTCCAGCAGGCCGGCGAGCCCCGGCACGTCCAGCCGCTCGTCGCCGTCGCCCACCCGCCCCTCGATCAGGCCGTCGGTGTACATCAACAGGGACCAGTCATCGGTGTCGAACTCCAGATCGAACGCTACGGGGCGGCGGGGCCGTACGCCGAGCAGCAGGCCGCCGGGTGCCGGGACGGGCGCGACCTTACCGCCGGAGAGCAGCAGCGGCGGCGGGTGGCCCGCCAGCCGGACGGTCGCCCGGTTGCCGGACAGGTCGAGGCGGGCGGTGGCGACGGTGGCGAAGATCTCCTGGAGCCGCCGCTCGCTCATCAGCACCTGTTCCAGGGCGGGCAGCACTTCGTCGTCGTCGACGCCGGCCAGGATCAGGGCCCGCCAGGCGACCCGGAGTTCCACCCCGAGCGCGGCCTCGTCCACCCCGTGCCCGCAGACGTCGCCGACGATCAGGTCGACCCGGTCGGGCCGGGTCTGCACCACGTCGAAGAAATCCCCGCCGATCAGGGCGGCGTGCCGGCCCGGGCGGTAGAAGGTGTGCACCGCCACCTCGTCGGTGGTCATCAGCGGCTGGGGCAGCAGGCCGCGTTCCAGCCGGGCGGACTCGGCCTGGCGCAGCTCCACCTCGCGCAGCCGCCGGGCGTTCTCGTCGGCCCGCTTGCGTTCCACCGCGTAGCGCAGCGCCCGGGTCAGCAGCACCCCGTCGACCTGCCCCTTGACCAGGTAGTCCTGGGCGCCCTCGGCGACCGCCACGATGCCCAGGTGCTCGTCGGAGCGACCGGTCAGCACGCACACGGCGGCGCCGGTGGTCATCTCCAGCACCCGGCGGAGGCCGTCGAGGCCCTGCGCGTCGGGCAGGCCGAGGTCGAGCAGGACGCAGTCGACGCCGGCCACCCGCTGCCGGGCCTCGCTCAGGCTGGTGGCGACGAGCAGGTCGATCATCGAGTTGGTCTCGGCGAGCAGCTCGCTCACCAGGAACGCGTCGCCCTCGTCGTCCTCGACCAGCAGCACCCGCAGCCGCTCACCCGGTGGCAGGTTGGGATGGCGGCCGAGGCCGCCGTGCGGGTACGGCACGCCGGAGGGACCGGTCATACCGGACCCCCGGTGCGGCCGGGTCACCGCCGCGAGACGCGGGAGTTCGCTGGTGATGTGGGGCTCCTTCCGAGTGCCCTGCTGATCCTGTATTAGACAACGGTCGCACACAACATGGACCGTCCGGTCCGGGCGTACCCGGGCAAGGCCGTCACTGGAGTAGGCGTCCGGGCGGGTGGCAGCGTCACGGTTCGGTCCCGAGGAGTCCCGTGGCCGTCCCGGACGGTGCAGGATGGTGCCCCACCCCCGCACCACCGCCGAGGAGTCCGCCGTGGGCGCACCCCCCATCTCCGCCGCCGATCGGAGGCCCGTCCGGCCAGCCGCCGACCGGGCGCTGGCCCGGCCGGCCCGCCGACCGCTGGCCGCCCTGATCGCGCTCGTCGCGCTGCTCGCGGTGGGCGCCGCGATGCTGGCCACCCTGGCCACCCCCGCGCCCAAGGCGGCGGACGCCCCGGCCGACGAGTTCAGCGCCGGCCGGGCGTACCGGACCGTGCAGACCATCGCGGCCCGGCCGCACGTCGCCGGCAGCGCCGCCAACGACCAGGTACGCGAGCACCTGGTCGGCGCGCTGCGCGGCCTCGGCCTGGAGACCGAGGTGCAGGACACCGTGGCGCCGGAGGCCGGGCAGCTCAGCGGGGCCGCCGGCGGGGCGACGCTGGCCCGGGTCCGCAACGTGGTGGCCCGGCTGCCCGGGTCGGATTCCACCGGGCGGGTCTTCCTGGTGGCGCACTACGACTCGGTGCAGTCCGGGCCGGGCGGCAACGACGACGGCGCCGGCACCTCCACCATCCTGGAGGTGGCGCGGGCGCTGGCGGCCGGCCCGCGACCGCGCAACGACATCGTCTTCGTGCTGACCGACGCCGAGGAGGCCTGCCTCTGCGGGGCGTCGGCGTTCGCGTCGAGCCACCCGCTCGCCGCGGACGGCGGGGTGGTGCTCAACCTGGAGGCGCGCGGCGCGACCGGCCCGGTGATCATGTTCGAGACGTCCCGGAACAACGCGAAGCTGGTGGACGTCTTCGGCCGGGCCGCCGCCCACCCGGTGGGCACCTCGTTCGCGGTGGAGATCTACCGGGCGCTGCCCAACGACACCGACTTCACCGCCTTCGCCGACCACGACTTCGTCGGGCTGAACTCGGCGTACATCGACGGGGGTGCGGTCTACCACACCCCGTTGGACACCCCGGCGGCGATGGACCGGGGCAGCCTCCAGATGCACGGCGACAACGCGCTCGGGCTGGCCCGCGAGTTCGGCCGTACCGACCTGAAGGACCTGTCGTCGGGGCACGACGCCACCTACTTCCCGGTGCCCGGCGGGCTGGTCCGCTACCCCGGCTGGCTGACCTGGCCGCTGGCGGCGGCGGCGCTGCTGGCGGTGCTGGCACTGGGCTGGCTCATCCGTCGCCGGGGCCGGGCCGGGACCGGCCGGCTGGCGGCCGGGTTCGGGCTGACGCTGGTGCCGGTCGTGCTCGCCCCGGTCGCCGCCCAACTGCTCTGGGCCGGGATCACGGCGCTGCGCCCCGGCTACGCCGAACTGCTCGACCCGTACCGGCCGACCTGGTTCCGGCTCGCCGTGGTGGCGCTCGCCGCGGCGATCCTGCTCGCCTGGTACGCGCTGACCCGGCGCTGGGCCGGGCCGGCCGCGCTGGCCTTCGGCGGGCTGGCCTGGCTGGCCGTACTCGGGGTGGTGCTGGCCGCGCTGGTGCCCGGCGGGGCGTACCTGGCCACCCTGCCGGCGCTGGCCGGTGCGCTGGCCGGGCTGGTCGCGCTCGGCGCCCGGATCGACGGCCCGTGGCCGGTGGTCGCGGTGACCCTGGCCGGCGCGGTGGCGGTGGTGATCCTGCTGCCGACGGTGGTGCTGCTCTTCCCCGCGTTGGGTATGGCGATGGGTGGCGTGGCGGCGCTCTTCGCGGTGCTGCTCGGGCTGGCCGCCCTGCCGGTACTCGACCTGCTGCACCCGGCGGCGGGCGGGCAGCGCGGCATGGTCGCGCTGCGCGCCCGCCGGCTG
Organism: Micromonospora sp. BS32; assembly: GCF_059089345.1. Taxonomy (NCBI): domain Bacteria; kingdom Bacillati; phylum Actinomycetota; class Actinomycetes; order Micromonosporales; family Micromonosporaceae; genus Micromonospora; species Micromonospora sp. BS32. The sequence continues at coordinate 21,168 of NZ_JBSSHR010000018.1, read as the reverse complement.
GGCGCGCTGCCGGCCCTCGCCGTCGCGCTCGCCGCGGTGGTGCTCGCCGGGGTCGGCCTGCGCGTCGACCGCTTCGACGCCGCCCACCCGGTGCCCACCCACCTGATGTACGCCCTCGACGCCGACAAGGGCACGGCGGAGTGGTGGAGTCGCGAGGAGGACCCGCAGCCCTGGACCAAGTCGTACGTCGTGGAGAAGGGCTCCCCCAACTGGTTCTTCCCGGCGCTCGGCGACGAGCGGATCAACTACGGCGAGGCCACGGCGGCGAGCCTGCCCGCGCCGAAGCTGGAGGTGCTCGCCGACACCACCTCGGGTGGCGAGCGCACCCTGCGGGTCCGGCTGATCCCCCAGCGGACGGTGAGGCTCGCCTCGTTGCACGTGGAGGCCGACTCGGCGACGGTCAAGCGGGCGGTCGCCGCCGGGCAGCCGCTGCCGATCGCCCCGCAGGTGCCCGGCAATCGGTGGGGCTTCGGCCTGGTCTTCCACGCCCCGCCACCGGAGGGCGTGGAGATCACGCTGACCCTGGTGCCGAAGGGGCCGAAGGTGGTCCTGCGGGCGATGGACGCCAGCGACGGGCTGGAGGGGCTGCCGGGCTTCCGCCCCCGGCCGCCCGACGTGGGTGTGGTGGGCTCGCACACCTCTGAGATGCTCGCCGTCGCCCGCACCTACCCGCTGTAGTCACCGGCCCGGCGGAGCCGCGGTGGACGCCCCGGCTCCCCCGGCCGGGTCACGCGGGACGGGGACGAGCCGGGTCTGCTGGTCGCCGCGGCGCAACCGGCCGTCGGCGGCCAACTCACCGAAGAGGTAGATCTCGGTGGCGACGACGCCACCCCGGGCCAGGACCGCGGTGAGGGTGTACCGGGCGGCCACCCGGTCGCCGGCCACCAGCGCCTGGTGGATCTCGGTGTGCACGCCGGTGGCCCGCTTGCGGGCGGGGCGCACGTGCGCGAGGAGCATGGTCCGGTCGAGCGGCACACCGTCGTTGTGGAGCACGAAGTCGGGGGTGTGGTACCGGTCGAACACCTCGGCGGGATCCTCGTCGCCGAACGCGATCTCGTGCGGGTACCGGGTCAGGTATGCCGCAAGGTCGCGGCCGGGGGTGCTGTGTTCGTCGGGCATCTCGTCCTCCCCGCGCCACCTAAGTCTGACAGATGTGTCCAACCTAAGCCCGAGGACTAAACTTGACAACCGTGTCTGAGTTGCCCCAGGAACGGCGGCGTCGCGCCGATGCCGAGCGCAGCGTCGCGGCCGTCCTCGACGCCGCGATCGATCTGCTGGGCCGGCGACCCGAGGCGAGCATGGAAGAGATCGCCACCCACGCCGGGGTCGCCCGACAGACCGTGTATGCCCACTTCAGGTCGCGTCGCGCGCTGCTGCGCGCTCTCGTCGGCCGGATGACCGCCGAGGCGACGGACGCGATCGACGCCGCCGACCTGGACTCCGGCTCCGCGGCGACCGCGCTGCTGCGCTGGGTCGACGTCAGCTGGGGGCTCATGTCGCGGTACCCGGTGCTGCTCACCCCCGCCCTGGCCGCCGAAGGCCCAGAGGAGGAGCACGAACGGCACATGCCGATCATCGAGCGACTCGACCGGCTCGTCCGACGCGGTCAGGCGTCCGGCGACTTCGACCGGCAGTCGTCACCGACCTGGCTGGTGGCCGCCGTCATCGGCCTCGGTCACGCCGCCGGCGAGGAGGTACGGGCCGGCCGGATGAGCATGCCGGATGCCGGGGCCGCATTCCGGGAAAGCGTGCGCCGGGTATGCGGTGCGGAACCGCCCGGCCGGCAGGACTGATCCAGCGAAACCACGGGCGGCGCACTGTTGATCGCCGCGCTACCGTGCCCGGCATGAGTGCCGACGGCTGGCTCGCCGATACCCGCGCGTCCTACGACACGGTGGCGGAGAGCTATGCCGACCTGCTGCGTGACGCACTCTCCGGCGCGCCCTACGAACGGGCGATCCTGGCGTTGTTCGCCGAACTGGCCCGCGGAGGCCCCGTGGCCGACATCGGCTGCGGGCCGGGACGACTCACGGCCCATCTCCACGACCTCGGTGTCGACGCCTTCGGCATCGACCTCTCCCCCGTCATGATCGACATCGCCCGGCGGGACCATCCCGGCCTCCGGTTCGAGGTGGGCTCCATGACGGACCTCGACCTGGGCGATTCGTCCGTCGCCGGTCTCCTGGCCTGGTTCTCCCTCATCCACATCCCCGACGACGAGGTCCCCACGGTCCTCGCACATTTCCACCGGGTGTTACGTCCCGACGGCGCCCTGCTGCTCGCCTTCCACATCGGCGACGAGCACCAGCCGAAAACGCAGGGCTACGGCGGCCACCCGATGAAGGTGTACGTCCACCGCCGTCCGCCCGAGCGGGTCGCCGCCTGGCTTGGTGACGCCGGGTTCACTGTCGAGGCCCAGATGCTTCACTACCCGGACGAGAGCAGGCGAGGGGCGTTCCTCTTCGCACGCCGCCAGCCTTAGCTTGAGGCCCCGAACCATCCCGGTAGCGCAGGTCAGGGCCATGCCGCCGCTACTTCCAGCGGAATGCACGAATCGGAGGGCGAAACAGGCCCCAGCTCATGCTTGACGCTTGGCCTGCATCCCGAGTGTGCCGCCAGCTGCTGTGAGCAGCGTGCGCCATTCCTCGTAAGGGAATCCTGCCGGGTCAGGCGTGGGCTTGCCGCGCATGCTGTAGAAGGGGCGATCGCCGTCGTCCTGCTGGATTGCGTAGAGGTTGTCCGACGGGTCACGCCTCCAGGAGACGCCGTGCCCGCGGAAGTCTCGGCGGGCGAGCCAGTCGGTGACGTTCGGCCAGTGACCAGTCCAGCCACTGGGGCGCAGCGACTCGAACGCCGTGTGCATTGTCGAGGCGATCTTCTCGACGTCATCGTCGTCATGGACGCTGACGAAGCGGCACAGCAGGACCAGCGCGGGACCGGGGTGCGGCATCAACTGGTCGAGGGTGGCTACCGCGCGGCAGACGAGGTCGAGTTCCCACCACCGGAATGCGAACGGGTGCCAGTGGGCCATGTCGTCCCAGCCGATGCTGCGAACGCCGTCGGACGTCGGGGTGCGGATACCAAGCTCGCAGGAGTCGTACCGGCCCTTCACCTCAAGCACGACCTGGCAACCGCCACCCACCGGAAACTCGACAGTGGCATCCGGGACCCTGGCGGCGCCCTCCTCGTCGAAGAAGAACGTCTGCCAGAATGCCGGCTCCTGGAATCGCTCACGGAGACTGCGAGAGACGGGCATCGGCGCAGGTTACCGGCCGCGGCAACTGAGCATCGCCCCGACGTCAAGCAACTGGTGGGGCGCGGGTGTCGAGCATGCCCCGTGACGGGAGAGGTCAGTTCCCGGCGATGCCGGGCCTCAGGACCTCCGTGGCAGATCAGTCTCGTGACGTGGGTGACAGGTTCGCCAGACGATCTCTGCACCCGATGGCTCGTAGGCCAGGTAGTGTGCGGGCGCTTGGCCGCAGCCGATGACCTGGAGGAGCGACGTGGGCGCCAAGACAGCTCTGCTGGCGTTCGCTGACGGAGATATCCGTCCCGCGTTGCTTGGAGCGACGCGCTCGGAGCGACTCGAAGCCGAGGCGCTGGTACGTCGGGTCCACCCTGGCTGCGTCGTCGAGACCGCCGACGACGGCACGTTGTTCGACGACATCTACCCCCCAGACGACATCACTTACGCCACCGTGCTGGCCGGAGCCGAGCTCTACTGCGACCGGCGGCTCGTGCTCGACCGCCCGTCTGAGCTGCCGGAACATCTGCGTCAAGCTGGCGCAGGCAGGCGCATCATCATGCATGGGATGCACTCGGTCGTGGATTGGCTCGGTTTCGCGGTCTGGGAAGACGGCGTGCTCATCAGGTCGCTGAGTCTGTCGCCCGACGGCGGCATCCAGGAGAACATCGGCAAGCCGTACGACTTCGAGCTGCCGTACTGGGCGGGTGAGCATCCCGTCGAACCCGTACCGGGCTGGCCCAACAGGGACCGTACCCATTGCCGTTCCATCCCCTTGAGCTGGGCGAGGAGGCATTGCGTGCGCTGTTCGGCTTCGTCATAGAGGGCCACCCCGACCCCGACGACATCGACACCGAAGCTGTTCATCTGCACGGCTTCCGCGTGACCGACCCATCGGGCGAGGAACAGGCCGCGCGTGAAGCCAGGTACGCGGAGGTACTAGGGGCCATGGGGCCGCCGCGGAGGTTCCGGATGGGACGGCACGATGCACGAGGTCAGCCTCGACAGCTTCTGAGTCGTCAACCCTCCGGTCGGCAGAGTTTCACGCAGGTCCTGATACCGCTCTGTCCCGCAAGGGATGAGACCGGACACCGGCCGCCGCCGAATGTCGGGCTCCATTTGATGGGTTACGGAGTGGTGCCAGATGAGGCGTCACACGTCCGGCTGGAGGAGCCATAGTCAGGACGCAGCACACAGAGCTTGTAAACGAGATGTCACCGATCCTCGCCGGGCGCGGGAACCTTGCCGCGCCAGCCGTCGCGCCCCCATCCGAGGGCCGATCAACCGATCCAGGTCATCACCGCCACGGCGACCATTCCGAGTGCGAAAGCGCCGAAGACGACGACCAGCACCCAGCGACGCCGTCCGCGCTGCGCCGGGCGGTGGACCAGGATGGCTGGCCCGCGCCGGTCGGGGCGGCGGGCGATGGCGCTAGCCAGCCGCTCAAAATCCGCGACCTGGCCAGCGGCCGTCAATCCAATCGTCTCCGACACCTCGGGCAACGGCGGCGGGGCGGAGACGTCTTGTGTCTCGTACAGCGGCTCGATCCGTGGCGGCAGTTGGCGATAGCGGTTGTTCACACGACCAGAGTCGCAGACGCCACCAAGGCAAACTCGTGGTCGAGATGGCGGGAAAGTACAGCAACGCACCGGACCGTTGGAGCCTCGGAGCAGCCGACGGAGGTCGGAAGGCCGGGGCTCCTACTTCCAGCGGAAATGGACGAACCGAAGCAGACCAGCACATTGACCTGCGGTGCAACGCCAACCGGAGATTGCGGGAACAGATCGGGCACAGCCCGGCCCATCACCGGGCCACCGCCAGTCGAACGCCGGCCAGGGCCGCGTCGACCAGGTTCCGCGTCCGGTCGATCGCCTCCGGCCACTCCCCCGCATAGGTGTTCAGGGTGATGATCGGCGTGGCATGCCCCAGCGCCATCTGAACCGTCTTCACGCTCGCCCCGCCGTGGATCAACAGCGTCGCGAAGTAGTGCCGCAGCCCGTGATAGCCGAACCCCTCTGGCACCCCGTCGACCGCTTCGACGGCCTTCTTCCACGGGTACGCCCACCCAGTTCGCTGGATCGGGTTGCCACGGCCGCTGGTGAACAACAACCTCACCGCGCGAGTCACCGGCTTGCGCGGGTTCGTCTCATCGAGAAGCTCCACGTCGATCGGCGGGAAGAGTTCGATGTGCCGGGCGAGCGCATCGGCGACCACCTGGCCCATCTCCACGGTTCGCCGACTGGTCGCAGTCTTCAATGGTGCGAGCCGTGGCGACTTGCCGGGCGGGGTGACAATCTGCTGAACGATGCGGATCTCCCGGCGCAGGAAGTCGACGTGGTCCAGCTCCAGGCCCCAAGCTTCGCCCTGACGCAGGCCAGCGCCGGCAGCCAGGTACACCAGCGCCCGATACCGCTCCCGGCTCGGCTTGCCCGGTTCCGGCTTGACGCTGAACGCGTCAGCAAGTGCATGCACCTGGTCGGGCGTGGGAATGAACCGTTCCGCGCGCTCGATCTCCGGTAGCCGGATGCCGATGCACGGGCTACGGCCGATTACCCGGTCACGTGTCGCCGCCTCGAACATGCCCGCCAGCACGTGGTACACGACTCGCAGCGAGGACGGCGCGAGCACCCTCACCCGGTCCTGCACCCACGCCTGAAGGTGCGACGGGCGCGAGCTGCATCCGACCAAGGATCGGCTCGACATGCACGCGCAGTGTCATCTCGATGCGCGCCGCAGTCGCGTCACGGTGGAGCTGACCCTTGCGCCACTGCTCGCCGTAAGTCTTCACGGTGACCTTGCCAGCGGCCGGGTCGACGTACTGGCCCCGGGAGACATCGGCCCGAGTGTTCACGTCGAACTGGTCCGCGTCGGCCCTGCGCTCGAACAGCTTCTGCGTAGGCTGGCCGGCCTCGTCGACGTATCGAACCCGCCAGCGCTTCCCCCGGCCGTGCCGCTTGGACGGTAGCCGCTTGCCGTCCGAACCGCGCTTGCCCAAATACCAGAGGTCATCGACCGGCATCTCAGGATGCCTGCCTCTCGACAAGCCAGGCCCGTACGTCGGCCGGGTCGTAGCGCAGGTGGCGACCGATGCGTGACGCGCGCGGGCCGACGCGACGGTGACGCCACTGATACAGCGTGGCGACGGGTACGCCGAGGTAGCCCGATACCTAGAGGATTCGAACCTCTGAAGCTTTCGCGACGGACTTACAGGGCGTCGCCGTTACGCCTACTGCTCGGCTGCCGACATGTCGGGTCTCACTACCTGCGTGACAGAACAGTCTCAAGACATGGGTGACACTTCCGGCTAGCCGGGTGGTGACGGCGGCTCGGGCGGGCGTCTGCGGGCGCGGGCTGCGTCGGATATGGCGATCCCGGTCAGGACGAGGGCAGCAGCGGCGGCGACCACGACTGGCGGCAGGGGGAGCATCGCCGGTGTCAGGGCGGCCAGCGCAAGGACGCCGATCGGTCGGGACCGGGACACGCGGCCGAATACCGCGTGCTCGAAGCGGGCGCGCCCGGCCAGGTACAGCGCGGGTCCGCCGAGGATGACGGCGATCCAGGCCGGTGGGGTGTGCCCGAGTGGATGGGCGATGACAAGTTCGGCGCCGACGGCTGCAGCGACCACGCCGGCCACCATGGCCAGGTGGGCGTATGACGCCGATCGGGCGAGGCGGACCGGGTCGGCAGACACGGCAATCGCTTCCGCCAGGACTTGCCCAGCGCGGTATATGTAGATCCGCCACAGCAGCACGGTGGTCGCGATCGACACTGCGAACGCGGCGACCCCGTCCGGCGCAAAGCCGCTGCTGCTCAGCGCCAGTCCGGTAACCAGGATCAGCTCGCCGAGCGCGATGATGAAGAACTGCCGGTAGCGCTCGGACAGGTGCTCGCCCGAGATCACAAGGTCCTGGCTGGACGTTCGGCCCGCCCCCGGGGTGGGGAAGCCGATTGTGCCTGCCGTGTGGTCAAGGACCACAGCGAGTGCCCACAACGCGCCACGCGCCGTGCCGTGCATGAGCGCCCCCGCGATCCACGGCAGCGCCGACAGGCCGTACCAGAACAGCCCGCGCACGCCGATGCGCTGCAGCTCGCGGCCACGCAGAACGGCCACGAGGACGAGCCCGCGGCCGATCTGGATGGCGACGTAGGCGCCCGCGAAGATCAGGCCCGTGTCGCCGAATGCCTCGGGCACCGCGGCCGCCATCACCAGGCTGCCGACCATGGTCGCGATGACCAGCGCCTGGAATACCGGTCGTTGCGGGTCCGTCCGGTCGGTTAGCCACGCGGTGCTGGACCAGATCCACCACATGGCCCCCAACAGCACCAGCGTCCGGAAGGCACCGCTCCACCCGAGATCCTCGGCCAGGCCGCGCGAGAGCTGAACGAGCGCGAGGACAAACACCAGGTCGAAGAAGAGTTCCAGGAACGTAGCCCGCTGTGGATCCCCGGCTTTCCGCACCAGCCCGGCCGCCCTGCTCGTCGTCATCGGCCCGCCCGTTCTGCCAGCTTTGCTCCAGGTTTGGGAGCATTCTGACATGCGGCGGCGGCGGTGACCGCGGACGTGCTGCCGTGGACTGGATCGGAGCGACCTGCGTTACACGGACGGGCGACGGTCGAGGCCGATGAGTTCCTTCCATCCGTCGCCGCTGGTTCGGATTAGCTCGTCGACCTTGGCCAAGCCGAGTAGGGACGGTCGCCCGAGGTTGCGAACGTGGCCGGATGCTGCTGGACGACCTGCACAGAGCTTGTAAGCGAGTAGTCCGGGCCTGCGGGCCGACCGGACCCCGTCACCGAACAGCGGGCCACACGTCCCACAGCGGCATCGACGGCAGTGACTAGTCGGCGACGTGGATGACGATCTTACCGCGGCGTTTGGCCGTCTCGAGCGCCTCGTAACCTGAGCGCGTCTCAGTGAGGGGCAGCACGCGGTCCAGTACCGGCCTCAACCGGCCGTTATCGACCAGCTCGGCGATGGAACGCAACGCGTTCTGGTTGGGCTCGACGATGAAGTACACCGCACGAACGCCATGCCGGGCTGCTTCCTGCTGGTCGGGTGGGGTGACGAGGGTGACCAGGACACCGCCCGGTTTCAGGACCGACCAGGATCGCGTTTGCGTGGCTCCTCCGACAAGATCAACGACCACGTCCACGTCGCGAACGTGATCCTCGAAGCGGTCGTGCGCATAGTCGATGACCTGCTCGGCACCCAGACCCTTGACGAATTCCAGGTCGGCCGCCGCCGCCGTGGCGCTCACACGAGCACCGAGACCGGCCGCGAGCTGCACCACGTAGATCCCCACGCCGCCGGCGCCGCCCTGCACCAGCACGTGCTGGCCGGCCTGCAGGTCGGCGTGGTCCACCAGTGCCTGCCAGGCACTCAACGCAGCCAGTGGGAGCGCTGCGGCGTGGTCATGGTCAACGGTGGCGGGTTTGGCCGCCAGGACGGCCGCGGGCAGGGCGACGTACTCGGCCGCCGCGCCATCGCGGGTGAAAGGGATCAAGCCGTAGACGGCCTCCCCCTCGGCGGGGCTCTCCACCCCCGTCCCGGACGCCGCGACGACTCCGGAGAACTCATGCGACGGGATGATCGGAGTGCGCTCAGGTCCTGATCCGTCCGAGCTGTACGTCCAAGTCTGCGGCCAGGTGAGCTCAGTGGGTGTCATGGAAGCGGCCTTCACGGCCACCAACACCTCACCAGGCCCCGGCTCGGGCCGCGGCGCCTCCTCGTACACGAGTTGCTCCGGCCCGCCCCTGGTGTGAGCTCTCACGGCGTGCATCGTGCTCATCCGACGACTGCTCCTTCCCGACCACATGTCGATCAGCCCGCCGGCCGCCCCTGGGGATAATCGCAGTCTGACTCCTGCATTATCTGGAGGTTCGGCAGCCGCCTGCTGGACTTCCGTAACCCTTGCCCCTTCGGCGCAGAAGCGCGCTGGATCAGGGGCGCTCCCGGGCAGTAGCACGCGGCGGTGGTCTGGCGGCGACCGCCGAAGCCAGGCATGTGCGGGTACACGATCAACGTGCAAAGGCGGGGCACCAGGTCGGATGCTGCTGTTGCCCGTTTTCCCGACCCATGAGCCAGGCTTCCGGTCCTCCCCCCGATACGCCCCGGAACCGTGAGCGACGGGGGGTAATGGCTGGACTCGGCGGGACCAAACAAGATCGGCCCCCGACCGCATTTCTGCTGGTCGAGGGCCGTTCTCGCACCTGGTGGCGGGTAGAGGATTCGAACCTCTGTAGCTTTCGCGACGGATTTACAGTGCGCCCCAGGTCGGCCCGATAGCGCTGCTCGATCAAGGGCCGGCTGCGGAAGCTGGCAAGTTCGTCATGATCACATGGCACAGATCCGGCACACCCGAGCACGAGTAGCAGCGAAAGAAGCCGGAAACCGACGGAAGGCGTTTCGGCAGGTCAGGAGCCCTTCGGGGGCAACGTGGGAGGTCGGGAAGCCGGGGCTCCTACTTCCAGCGGAAGTGCACGAAGAGCCGGCCGAAGTTCTTCGAGTCCTTCTCCACCCGGTGGTAGAGCTGCTTGACGTCCTTCTGGTCCAGGAAGCGCAGCACCCGCTTCTTGAGCTGGCCGGAGCCCTTGCCGGGGATGATCTCCACCATGGTGGCCTTCTTCGCCACCGCCTCGTCCATGATCCCGCGCAACGCCCGGTCGATGTCCTGGCCCTTGTTGAAGATCTCGTGCAGGTCCAGCTTCAGCTTCATGCCGCGCCCACCGCCAGCTCACGTCCCATGCCGGCAATGGTAGGCGGGCCGTCGGTGAACCGGCGGACGCGCGTCGGGGCGGCCCGAAAGGGCCGCCCCGAGGATCAGCGTCAGCGGCCGGTACCGACCCGGCTCTCCACCCGGCGCAGCGCGGTCGTGTAGTCGGTGTTGGTCGAGTACATGGCCGCGGCGATGCGCAGGTGCCGCAGCGCGTCGGCGTGCCGGTTCATCCGCTCCAGCGTCCGACCGAGCACGTGATGCGCATAGTGGTCGCTCGGGTCCCGGTCGACCAGCTCGCGCAGCTGCTCCTCGGCCCGGTTGAGCTGGGCGGACTGGAAGTACGCCCGGGCCAGCAGCTGGCGTACCGAGGAGTTCCCCGGCTCGGCCTCGACGATGGGTTCGAGCAACCGGGCCGCTCCGGCCGGGTCACCCGTTTCGAAGAACATGGTCGCCCGCCGGTACTCCGCCAGAAGATCCATCCCGACCCACCTCCTCGTCTCACGCCGCCACTGTTCCGACGCTGGCACAACATCGGCCGTACCGCGAGTGTTCCCCGGGGCGCGGTTGCGCCCGAATGGGCTCAACCGGCCGCGCCGTACGGTTGCGCGACCAGGTCCCAGGCCCGGACACCGCCCACGATTCCGGCCGTGTTCGGGACGACCACGACATCGTCGCCCATCCGGCCCACCTGCTCGGGGCGGATCAGCCGGGAGTTGCCGCCGCCCAGGTAGAGCCGGTCCCAGCGGAACACCGGGCGCAGCCCGTCCACCACCTGCCGGATCCGGCGGGACCAGAAGGCGTCGCCGAGCCGGCGCCGCTCCGGTTCCCCCACGTACGTGTCGTAGGTGGTGCCCCAGCGCACCGGCGCGTGCGACAGCTCCAGGTGCGGGGCGAGCTGCCCGCCGTCGAAGAGCGCGCTGCCCAGCCCGGTCCCCAGGGTCAGCACCAGCTCGCAGCCGGTACCGGCGACCACCCCGGCGCCGTGCACCTCGGCGTCGTTGAGCACCAGCGCCGGTACCCCGAACGCGTCGGCGAGGGCTGTGCGGGCGTCGTACCCGGACCACTCGGCGAGCAGGTCCGGGTCGACCCGGCTGCGCGGCCCGGAGCGGGTCACGTAGTGCGGGGTGGCGACCACCACGCCGTGCCGGATCATGCCGGGCATCCCCACCGTCACCCGGTCCGCCGTGGGCAGCCGGCCACCCAGCTCCAGCAGCGTCTTCACGAAGAGCGCGGGCGGCAGGGGGTACGGCGTGGGCACCCGCAGCGGCCGGGCCCGCATCGTCCCGGCGGCATCGAGAACCGACGCCTTGATGCCCCCGCCCCCACAGTCGATCGCCAGAGTCGTCACCACGCCCGTGAGTCTCCCTCGTGTCCGTCCCGCTCCTGTCCCCTCCCCGCCGATCTCGGGGAGACGGCGGGTCGGAATATCTCCTGCCGCAGCGATTTCCCCCGGATCGCGCGGGATAGGCTCGGCTCCTCATGAGCGCCACGTTGATCGTCAAGGACCTCGCCGCCGGGCACGGTGACCGGCTGCTCTTCTCCGACCTCGAACTCGTCGTCGCGCCGGGCGACGTGGTGGGGCTGGTCGGGGTGAACGGGGCCGGCAAGTCGACGCTGCTGCGTACCCTCGCGGGGCTCCAGCCGGTGGAGCTGGGCAGCGTCTCGCTGAACCCGCCCACCGCCACGGTCGGCTACCTCCCGCAGGAGCCGGAGCGCCGGGCGGGCGAGACGGTCCGGGACTTCCTGGCCCGGCGTACCGGGGTGACCGCGGCCCAGACGGCGCTGGACGCCGCCGGCGAGGCGCTCGGCGCGGGCGCGGCCGGCGCCGACGACGCGTACGCCGAGGCGTTGGAGCGCTGGCTCGGTCTCGGCGGCGCCGACCTGGAGGAGCGCGCCGAGCAGGTCGCCGCGGAGCTGGGGCTGACGGTCGACCTGGACCACCCGATGACCGGCCTCTCCGGCGGTCAGGCCGCCCGCGCCGGGCTGGCCTCGCTGCTGCTCAGCCGGTACGACGTCTTCCTGCTCGACGAGCCCACCAACGACCTGGACCTGGCCGGTCTCGAACGGCTGGAGCGGTTCGTCACCGGGCTGCGCGCCGGCACCGTGCTGGTCAGCCACGACCGGGAGTTCCTCACCCGCACGGTGACCCGGGTGCTGGAGCTGGACCTGGTCCAGCAACAGGTCCGGCACTACGGCGGCGGTTACGCCGCCTACCTGGAGGAGCGGGAGGTGGCCCGCCGGCACGCCCGCGCCGACTTCGAGGAGTACGCGGACACCCGGGCGGGGTTGGAGGCGCGGGCCCGTACCCAGCGCGCCTGGATGGAGAAGGGCGTGAAGAACGCCCGCCGCAAGTCCACCGACAACGACAAGATCGGCCGAAAGTTCCGCGCCGAGTCGACCGAGAAGCAGGCGGCGAAGGCCAAGCAGACCGAGCGGCTGATCGAGCGGCTGGAGGTGGTCGAGGAGCCGCGCAAGGAGTGGGAGCTGCGGATGGAGATCGCCGCCGCGCCCCGGGCCGGCGCGATCGTGGCCTCGCTGCGCGGCGCGGTGGTCCGCCGGGGTGGCTTCACCCTCGGCCCGGTGGACCTCCAGATCGACTGGGCCGACCGGGTGGCGATCACCGGGGCGAACGGCTCCGGCAAGACCACCCTGCTCGGCGCGCTGCTCGGCCGGCTGCCGCTCGACGAGGGCCACGCCGCGCTCGGCCCGGGCGTGGTGGTCGGCGAGGTCGACCAGGCCCGAGGGCTCTTCCTCGGCGACCAGCCCCTGCTGGACGCCTTCGGCGCCGCCGTACCCGAGCTGGCGCCGGCGGACGCGCGGACGCTGCTGGCCAAGTTCGGCCTGCGCGCGGCGCACGTGCTGCGCCCGGCGGCGACGCTGTCGCCCGGCGAGCGGACCCGGGCGGCACTGGCCCTGTTGCAGGGTCGCGGGGTCAACCTGCTGGTGCTGGACGAGCCGACCAACCACCTGGACCTGCCGGCCATCGAGCAGCTCGAGTCGGCGCTGGAGAACTATCCCGGCACCCTGCTGCTGGTCACCCACGACCGGCGGATGCTGGACGCGGTGACCGTCAACCGGCGGCTGCGGGTCGACGGCGGACGGATCGCCGAGGATTGATCCGTGCCGGCGGGCGCCAGCCGGGTGAGAATGAGCCCATGCTCAAGTGGGAGTACGCGCTACTGGTCCGGCGCCGCCAGGCGGCCACCACCGACATCGGGTGGGAGGTCGTCTTCATCTGGTACGGCCCGGACGGCTCGATGGTCGACGTCACGCCGTACGGCGACACCGCGCTGGCCCACCTGAACCGGGCCGGTGACCAGGGCTGGGAGCTCGTCGCGATGAGCGAGGACCCGTCCCTGCCCGGCCACAACGAGCTGCACCGGTACCACCTGAAGCGGCCCAGGGCGCTGGCCCCGCAACCGCGTCAGCGGATGCGCGGCGCGGGCCGGCCGAGCCGCCGCACCATCTCCGGCTGACCCGCCCGCTCCCCATCCCGACGGTCCCGGAGGGTTCGCGTTCGCCCAGCATCGGTGCATACCGGGCGAAGATCCGGGTAACGGCCGGCGGGAGGTGGCGATGGTCGCGCTGGCGCAGACACCGCCCTCGGCCGACCGGCTGCGGGCGATCGACGGGTTCCTCACCGAGGCCTGGGCGGAACAGGCCCGGCACGACGAGCGGCTGCGGGGGCTCGCCGTCGAGGTGCGGTTCGACCGGGGGGTCGCCCACCTGACCGGCGAGGTCACCGAGCCGGCCGAGCTGAGCCTGGTCCGCGACCTGGTCGGCCGGCTCGCCGGGGTGTACGGCGTCTGGGACCGGGTGCGGGTCGCCGGCCGGGACCCGGTGGTGGTGGACCTGGGCTGCGGCCCGCAGAAGCAGTACCCGACCAACCTCGGGCTGGACATCTACCCGGCGACCGGGGTGGACGCGGTCGCCGACCTCTCCGGCTCGCTGCCGCTGGCCGACGACTCGGTCGACGCCCTCTTCGCGGTGCACATCCTGGAGCACCTGATCGACTTCCTGCCGCTGGTGGACGAGTGCCACCGGGTGCTCCGGCCGGGCGGCGTGCTGCACGTGATGAGCCCCTGGTGGGGGCACGTGAACGCGGTCGCCGACCCGACCCACGTACGGCTGCTGGACGTGCAGACCTTCAAGGGCATCTGCGGTCAACGCCCGCCGGGCGCCCCGCGCTGGTACCCGCTGCACGCCGGCTGCGACGGCGCCTCGATCTTCGCCGACCTCACCCCCCTCCCGCCGGACGCCGACCCACCCACCAGGAACCACCTGGCCCGCTTCTTCGACTGTCGCCCCCCCCCCCCCCCGCGCGGCCCCGCCTCCAGGCGGGGGGCCACGGCACGGCGCAGGGGGTCAGGAGGGGGGTCGGGTGCTTTCGCGGGGGGTCAGGCGGTAGGGGGCCTGGAGTTCTCTGGGTAGGGCGTCGCGGTCGCCGGCCAGGCGGCCGGCGAGGAGTTCGACCGCCAGCTTGGCGATCCGCTCCTTGTCCGGGGCGATGGTGGTCAGGGTGGGCACGCTGAACCGGCCGTCCTCGATGTCGTCGAAGCCGGCGACCGCGACGTCGTCGGGCACCCGCAGGCCGGCCTCGTGCAGGGCGCGCAGCGCGCCGAGCGCCAGGGTGTCGTTGAAACAGAAGACGGCGTCGGGGCGTACCCCCGAGGTGAGCAGGTGCCGGACGGCGGCCGCGCCGTCCGCGCGGTGCCAGGCGGACGCGGACGCCACGAGGGCTTCGTCGTACCCGATGCCGGCCTCGGCGAGGGCCGCGGTGTAGCCGGCCAGGCGCAGCCGGGCGCTGGCGCCCTCCGGGGTGCGTTGCGAGCCGATGGCGGCGATCCGGCGCCGGCCCAGGCCGATCAGGTGGGCGGTGATCTCCCGGGCGGCGGCCACGTTGTCGATCGCCACGTGGTCCGCCGGGCCGTGGTCGACCCGCTCGCCGAGCAGCACCATCGGCATGCCGTCGAGGTTGGCCAGGTCGTCGGCGGTGAGCGCCAGCGGGCTGAAGATCAGGCCGTCGATCATGTGGTCGCCGATGCCGGCCGCGGCCACCCGCTCCTGTTCCGGCCCGCCGCCGGTCTGGTCGATCAGCACCGTCCAGCCGTGCACGGCAGCGGCGCTGACCACGTGCCGGGCCAGTTCGGCGAAGTACGGGATGTCCAGCTCCGGCACGGCCAGCGCGATCACCCCGGTGCGGCCCTTGCGCAGGTTCCGGGCGGAGAGGTTGGGCCGGTAGTTGAGTTCGGCGATCGCCTCCTCAACCCGGGCCCGGGTGTCCGGCCGGACGTGCACGTAGCCGTTGACCACGTTCGACACCGTCTTGACCGACACTCCGGCCCGTTCGGCGACGTCCTTGAGCCTGTGTCGCACGCGCTCGTCCCTCCCTCCTGCGGGTTTCCGCCCCGGACTCTATCGTGTAACGAGTGCTTTACAACGTTGCTTACAACGTTGTAGAAACACGGGGTACGGCGTGACGGCAGTCACCCGGTGCAGGAAACGAAAGGCGGCACCCCCGTGGTCAGAGCTCAGCTGACGATCGATCCGGCCTTCGCGATCGGCCCCGCCGACCGACGCATCTTCGGCTCCTTCGTCGAGCACATGGGGCGCTGCGTCTACGGCGGCGTCTTCGAGCCCGGCCACCGCACCGCCGACTCCCGCGGCCTCCGCGGCGACGTGCTCGACCTGACCCGTGAGCTGGGCGTCTCGGTGGTCCGCTACCCGGGCGGCAACTTCGTCTCCGGTTACCGCTGGGAGGACGGCGTCGGCCCGGTCGGCGACCGCCCCCGCCGCCTCGACCTGGCGTGGAAGACGATCGAGACCAACGCCTTCGGCCTGGACGAGTTCATGACCTGGGCCGCCGAGGCCGGCGTCGAGCCGATGATGGCGGTCAACCTCGGCACCCGGGGCGTCCAGGAGGCGTGCGACCTGCTCGAGTACTCGAACCACCCGGGCGGCACCCAACTGTCGGACCTGCGCCGCAAGAACGGCGCCGAGGAGCCGTACGGGGTGCGGCTCTGGTGCCTCGGCAACGAGCTGGACGGCCCCTGGCAGGTCGGCCACAAGACCGCCGACGAGTACGGCCGGCTCGCCGCCGAGACCGCCCGGGCGATGAAGATGATCGACCCCTCGATCAGCCTGGTCGCCTGCGGCAGCTCCAACCGGCGGATGCCCACCTTCGCCTCCTGGGAGGCGACCGTGCTGGAGCACACCTACGAGCACGTCGACTACATCTCGGCGCACACCTACTACGACCCGTCCGACGGCGACCGGGCCAGCATCCTCGCCTCGGCCGTGGACATGGACAACTTCATCACCGACGTCGTCGCCACCGCCGACCACGTGGCCGCCAAGCAGCGGCACAAGCGGAAGCTCAAGATCTCGTTCGACGAGTGGAACGTCTGGTACGAGTCCCGGCTCAAGGCCGACCTGGACCGGCGGGGCTGGGTCGAGGCGCCGGCGCTGATCGAGGACGACTTCACCGCCGTCGATGCGGTGGTGGTCGGCGACCTGCTCATCACCCTGCTCCGGCACGCCGACCGGGTCGGCGTCGCCTGCCAGGCGCAGCTGGCCAACGTGATCGCCCCGATCCGGACCCGCACCGGCGGCCCGGCCTGGCGGCAGAGCATCTTCCACCCGTTCGCGCTGACCGCCCGGTACGCCCGCGGCACCGTGCTGCGCACCGAACCGGTCGCGCCGACCTACGAGACGAAGAGGTACGGCGAGGTTCCCGTGCTGGACACGGTGGCCGTACACGACGAGGAGTCCGGCGGGCTGACCGTCTTCGCGGTAAACCGGGGCTCCACGGACCTGGACCTGCAGCTTGACCTGCGCGGCCTGCCAGGACTATCCGGTCAATTACACCTGACCGTCGCTGCCGGGGACGACCCGGAGGCGATCAACACCGAGGCCGAGCCCGACCGGGTGACGCCCCGGGAACTGCCCACCCCCACCCCCGACGGCGATCGGTGCTCCGTGCGCCTGCCGGCGGTCTCCTGGAACGTGCTGCGCTTCGCCCCCCGGCCCTGACCAGGAAATACTTGATTTCCGTCCCCCAAGGAGAAACCCGCATGATGCAGAACGAATTGAGCCGGCGGCGCCTGCTCGGGCTCGGCGTCGGCCTCGGCGCGGCCGCTTCGCTGACGCTCGCCGGCTGCGGCGGCGGCAGCGCCACCAAGTCCGGCACCGCCAGCGGCAACGGCGGCAAGGACTACACCGGTCCGAAGGTCTCGCTGAACCTGTGGAACGGTTTCACCGGCGGCGACGGCGACATCTTCAAGAAGCTCGTCGAGCAGTTCAACTCCGAGCACCAGAACATCGCCATCGCGGTGAACACGTACCGCTGGGAGGACTACTACAGCAAGCTCCCCGGCGCGGTCTCCAGCGGCTCGGGCCCGGACATCGCGGTCATGCACATGGATCAGCTGGCCACCTTCGCCGCCCGCGGTGTGATCACCGAGCTGGACGACGTGTCGAAGGCGCTGGAGCTCAGCGAGGGCGACTTCGCCCCGACCGTCTGGAAGGGCGGCCTCTACAACAACAAGCGGTACGGCATCCCGCTGGACATGCACCCGCTCGGCTTCTACTACAACAAGGCCGTCATGCAGAAGGCCGGCCTGGACCCGAACAAGCCGCCGACCAACCGCGAGGAATACACCGCGGCGCTGACCGAGCTGAAGAAGTCCGGCGTGCAGGGCTTCTGGATCAGCCCGTTCCAGTTCACCGGCGGCATGACCTTCTACTCCCTGCTGCACCAGTGGGGCGGCACCCTGTTCGACGCCGACGTGGCCAAGGCGACCTTCAACTCCGACCCCGCCGTCGAGGCGTGCACCTGGCTGGTCGACCTGATCAAGCAGGGCCACTCCCCGGCCAACGTCGGGCAGGACGCCGACTACCTGGCCCTGAAGAGCGGCAAGAACGCCTTCAACTGGAACGGCATCTGGCAGATCAACGACATCGCCAAGGACCCGAACGCGCAGATCGGCGTCGCGCCGCTGCCGCAGATCGGCAGCCAGCAGGCCGCCTGGGCGAACTCGCACAACTTCACCATCGTCAAGCAGCGCAGCGCGGACAACAACAAGATCTCCGGCGCCAAGGTCTTCATCAACTGGCTCAGCCAGCACTCGCTGGACTGGGCCAAGGGCGGCCAGGTGCCGGCCCGCAAGGCGGTCCGGGAGAGCGCCGAGTTCAAGGCTCTGAAGGACGTCTCCACCCTCGCCCCGGAGCTGGAGTACGCGGCCTTCCCGCCGGCCTCCCCCGGGCTCGGCGAGGTGATCACCACCTTCTACAACTCCTTCAACGAGGCGGCGCTGAACAAGAAGTCGCCGAAGCAGGCCCTGGACGACGGCGTCGCCAAGGCCAACAAGCAGCTCGAGGACAACCGCAAGAAGTACGGGAGCTGATCCCTCGTGGCGGACGTGATCGAGGTCGGGGCGGCGCGCAGGGACGCGCCGCCCCCGGCGGGGTCGAAAACCCGCGGGGGCGCGACGAACCGGGGCAGTCGGGCGACCCCCTACCTCTTCCTCGCGCCGTACCTGGTCCTGTTCGGCGTCTTCGGCCTGCTCCCGATCGTCTTCGGGGTCTGGCTGAGCGTGCACCAGTGGGACCTGCAACTGCCCAACCGGCCCTTCGTCGGGCTGGACAACTACCAGGACCTCTTCGACAGCGAGTCGGCCATCTACGGGGACTGGTGGTCGAGTGTCCGGGCCACCTCGATCTTCACGGTCTTCTCGGTGCCGCTGCTGGTGGTCGTCCCGCTGGGGCTGGCGCTGCTGCTCAACCGGTCGTTCCCCGGGCGGACGTTCTTCCGGGCGGTGTACTTCGCCCCGTACGTCCTCGGGGTGGCGGTGATCGGCCTGCTCTGGCGCTTCCTGCTCGACGCCAACCTGGGCCTGGTCAACCGGCTGCTCGGCGCGGTCGGCCTGCCGTCGGACACCCCGTGGGTGACCGACGTGCCGTGGGCCTGGGTGTCGCTGGTCGGGGTGACCGTCTGGTGGACCTCCGGGTTCAACGCGGTGATCTACCTGGCCGGCCTGCAGGACATCTCGCCCGAGCTCTACGAGGCGGCGCGGATGGACGGCGCGAACGGCTGGCAGCGGTTCCGCAACGTCACCCTGCCCGGGCTGCGCCCGGTCCTGCTCTTCGTGCTGACCACCACGATCCTCGCCTCGGCGAACGTCTTCGGGCAGTCGTTCCTGATCACCCAGGGCGCGCCGGGCCAGCAGACCCGGACGGTGGTCTGGCGGATCGTGGACGAGGGGCTGCGGGACAACGACGCCGGTCGGGCCGCCGCGATGAGCATCGTCTTCGCGCTCGCACTCGCGGTGATCAGCATGATCAACTTCCGGTTCTTCCGGTACCGGGAAGACTGAGGGGCCGACCATGACGACACTCCGCCGCTCCGCCCGCTACGCGGTCCTGGTGCTACTGGCCCTGGTCTTCCTGACCCCGCTGGCCTGGATGGCCATCACCTCGGTGAAGACCTACGGCGACGCGCAGAAGATCCCGCCGAGCTTCCTGCCGAACCCCTTCTCGACCTACGGCTACGACCAGATCCTCGGCAACACCGCCAACCCGGTGCTGCGCTGGTTCCTCAACAGCATGCTGGCCGCCACCCTGCACGCGCTGCTGGTGCTGGTGACCGCCTCGGCGGCCGCGTACGCGCTGGCCCGGCTCCGCTTCCGGGGCCGGACGGTGGCCTTCGCGCTGATCGTGGGCACCCTGTTCATCCCGCCCACCTCGCTGATCATCCCGAACTTCGTGATCGCCGACCGGCTCGGCTGGCTGGACACCCTGACCGTGGTGGTCGTGCCCGGCGCGGCCAGCGCGTTCGGGGTGTTCTTCCTGCGGCAGTTCTTCCTCAGCATCCCTGCCGAGCTGGAGGAGGCGGCGGTGCTGGACGGCGCCAACCACTGGGAGATCTTCACCAAGGTGCTGCTGCCGCTGTCGAAGCCCGCCCTGGCCACCCTGGCGGTGCTGTCGTTCCTGACCAACTGGAACGACTTCCTCTGGCCGATCTACGTGCTGTTCAGCCCGGAGCGGCTGACCCTGCCGGCGGGCCTGGGCCTGCTCCAGGGCGCGTACGTCAGCGACTACCCGGTGATCATGGCGGGTGCCGTGCTGGCCAGCGTGCCGGTGCTGATCCTGTTCGTGCTGGCCCAGCGGCACATCATCCAGGGCGTCTCGCGCAGCGGCCTGAAGGGATGAGGGCCGGACACTCCCGGCGACGTGGTGCGGCGGCGGTCCTCGCCGCCGCACTGCTCGTCGCCGGCTGCGGCGACGACCGCAGCGACACCCCTTCGAGTACGGGAGAGGACGCCCGCATGTTCACCAATCCGGTGGTACGCACCGACGCCCCGGACCCGTTCGTCGTCCGGGCCGGCGACGAGTGGCTGCTGTTCCACACCAACAGCGGCGGGCGCAACGTGCCGGTGCTGCGCTCGGCCGACCTGGTCGACTGGACCGAGGCCGGCGACGCCCTGCCGGCGCTGCCCGACTGGGCGGACGCCGGGAAGACCTGGGCGCCGGAGATGATCCCGCTCGGGCCGGACCGGTTCGTCCTCTACTACACGGTCGCCGGCCGGGAGTCCGGCCGGCAGTGCGTGGGGCGGGCGGTGGCGACCAGCCCGCGGGGGCCGTACCGGGACGACCACGACGGGCCGCTGATCTGCCAGGCGGAGCTGGGCGGGGCGATCGATGCCAGCCCGTACCGGGACGCCGACGGCAGCCTCTGGCTGCTCTGGAAGAACGACGGCAACGCGATCGGGGTGGACACCTGGCTCTGGTCGCAGCGCCTCGCCGACGACGGTCTGACCCTGGTGGGCGAGCCGACGAAGCTGCTGAAGCAGACCGAGCCCTGGGAGGGCACCCTCATCGAGGGGCCGTTCCTGCACCGGCGGGATGGGAAGCTCTACCTCTTCTTCGCCGCCAACGCGTACGACAGGGACACCTACGCCGAGGGCTACGCGATCTGCGAGAGCCCGACCGGCCCCTGCGTGAAGGCCGCCGAGAACCCGATCCTCAAGACCAGCGAGGCGGCCTCCGGCCCCGGCCACGCCTCCATGATCGAGAAGGACGGACGCACGTGGCTGTTCTACCACGCCTGGCCCCCCGGCCAGGAGGGCAGCACCGACCCCGGCCGCCAGGTCTGGCTCGACGAAGTCACCTGGCAGAACGGCAAACCCGTCGTCAACCCCCCCACCCCCACCC
>NZ_JBSSHR010000017.1:0-122726 GCF_059089345.1 Micromonospora sp. BS32 | reverse complement strand
TAATGGGGGTGGGCGGGCGGGGGGGGGGGGCGGGACCACCGACTCAGATCACTTCCAGCTGCCCTCGATGCCGTTCAGCACCGTGGCGGTGTCCTTGCCGTTGATCCAGTCGACCATGCCCTTCCAGAAGGTGCCCGCGCCGACGGCGGCCGGCATCAGGTCCGAGCCGTCGAAACGGAAGACGGTCTTCGGGTCCTGCAGGACCTGGACGGAGAGCTTGTCCACCGGGTTCGGCACGTTGTTGATGTCGAGCTTCTTGTTCGCCGACAGCCAGTCGCCGATCTTGGCGCGGCTGTTGACGTACTCGCCGGAGGCCAGGTAGGTCTGCACCGCCTGGACCTCGGGACGGTCGGCGAAGGCCGAGACGAACTCGCCGGCGCCCAGCACCGGCTTGCCCTTGGCCGGGTCGATGGCCGGGAAGTAGAACGCGAAGACATCGCCGTCCTCAGCCACCTTGGTGCCCTCGGGCCACTGGTTGGCGTAGAAGGACGCCTGGCGGTGCATGGCGCACTTGCCGGTGGTGATCGGCGTGCCGCCCTCCTGGAAGGAGGTGGTGGCGATGCTCTTCACCCCGCCGAAGCCGCCGTTCATGTACTTCTCGTTCTTGAGGATGGTGCCGGCCTTGTTGACCGCGTCGACGACCTTCGGGTCGTTGAACGGGATGGCGTGGGTGGTCCACTGGTCGTAGACCTCGGGACCAGCCGTCCGCAGCAGCACGTCCTCGATCCAGTCGGTGGCCGGCCAGCCGGTGGCGTCACCGGACTCGATGCCCGCGCACCACGGCTTGGTGCCGCTCGTCGCGATCTGGTCGCTGAGCTTGATCAGGTCGTCCCAGGTGGTGGGGACCTGCCAGCCCTTCTCCTTGAAGGTCTTCGGCGAGTACCAGACGTACGACT
Source organism: Micromonospora sp. BS32 (assembly GCF_059089345.1). Taxonomy (NCBI): domain Bacteria; kingdom Bacillati; phylum Actinomycetota; class Actinomycetes; order Micromonosporales; family Micromonosporaceae; genus Micromonospora; species Micromonospora sp. BS32. The sequence continues at coordinate 121,830 of NZ_JBSSHR010000017.1, read as the reverse complement.
TGACGTTGGAGCCGAGCGGAACGCCGTAGAGCTTGCCGTCGACGGTGCTGTACTTCAGCCAGTCGGGGGTGAAGTTCTCCTCGGCCAGCGCCTTGGTGTCGGCGCCGACCGTCTTGATCTTGCCCGAGTCGACGAACCGCTTGAGCAGACCCGGCTGGGGGATGAAGGCCAGGTCGGGGGCGTTGCCACCGTCGACGCGGACGCCCAGCTGGGCCTCGAACTCGCCGCTGCCCTCGTGGTCGATCTTGATGCCGGTGCAGTCCTCGAACTGCTTCCAGGACTGCTCCAGGCGGTCGGCCTCGATGTCCCGGATCGACGAGTAGATCGTGACCTTCTTGCCGTCGTGACCCTGGTACTTCTCGTATGCGGCGCACTCCGGCTTGCTCGCGCTGTCGCTCTTCTTGTCGTTGCCGGTGCCGCAGGCGCTGGCGCCGAGCGCCAGCCCCAGGACGCCGGCGATCGCGAGAGCCTGGCGTGATCTGGCAAACGCCATGCCGATCTCCTTCCTTGCCGGCGCGGTACGGGTGGGGCCCGGCGCCGGTCCGATGGTCGTCCCCACATGTAAGCGCTTGCATCCTCTCCGGTCCACCCCCATGCGGACACGGCCCGGTAACAATCCCGAAACCCGCTCACCGGCAGTGGGTGCGCTCCCACGCTCCGCGCGCCAAATGGTGGGCGACCGGGCCGTGAACAGGGCGTCCGGCGATCTCGGCCCACTTCCCATTGATGGAAGTTTCTGCCACCCTGACCCCAAGGCATTGAAGGATCTCGACATCGGAGGAGACCAATGCGTTCCAGATGGTGGAAGCTGGCGGGCGCCACCCTGCTCGCCGTGGGGGCCCTGGTGGTCCCGGCGAGCCCGGCCCTGGCCGCGCCGACGTTCAAGGTGCCGTTCCCCTGCAACCAGTCCTGGTCCGGCCAGACCCGGTCCGACCACAGCCCGGCGTACGCGGTCGACTTCAACCGCACCGACGACCTCGGCGACCCGGTGGTGGCCAGCGCGCCGGGCACCGTCGACCGGGTGACCGACCTCGGCGGCACCAGCTACGGCAAGTACGTCCGGATCGACCACGGCGGCGGGTACACCACCTACTACGCCCACCTCAACGGCTTCAACGTCTCCGTCGGTCAGACCGTCGGCTACGGCAAGGTGATCGGCTGGGTCGGCAGCACCGGCGGGTCGACCGGGCCGCACCTGCACTACGAGCAGCGTCTCAGCGGCAACGACATCCAGGTCCGGTTCAACGGCACGCTGGCCCTCTACTGGGGGACGAAGACGTACACCAGTGACAACGGCTGCTCCGGCACGACCGGATCGGGGACGGTGAACACCGCCGGAGCCGACCTGACCGTCCGGTCCGGCCCGGGTACCGGGTACGACGCGGTCGGCTCGGTCGCCGACGGCACCAGGGTCACCATCTACTGCCAGACCAGCGGCACCTCGGTCACCGGCACCTACGGCACCAGCTCGATCTGGGACCGGATCGGCACCGGGCGGTACATCGCCGACGCGTACGTGCTCACCGGCTACGACGGCTACATCCCGAACGTGCCGCGCTGCTGAACCCGGCGAGGGGCCCCGGCCGCGGGGCCCCGATCGCCCGGCTCAGCTGTTGAGCTGCCAGATCGAGAAGTTCAGCGCCGCGGCGAAGGTGACCCAGGCCCAGTACGGGAGCATCAGCAGGGCCGCCGGGCGGGAGATCCGCCGGAACAGCGCCACGGTGACCCCGATCGCCAGCCACATCAGGACGATCTCGGCGAAGGCCAGCCCGTACCGCCCGGCGCCGAAGAATAGCGGGGTCCAGATCGCGTTCAGCACGAGCTGCGTGGTCCAGGCCCAGAGCGCCGGGCCGAAACCGACCTTCCGCCAGACCAGCCAGCCGGCGATCGCGATGAGGGCGTAGAGGAGCGTCCAGACCGGGCCGAAGAGCCACGAGGGCGGGGCCCAGTCCGGCTGCCGCAGGCTGGCGTACTCGTCAGTGGTGCCGCTGACCCCCAGGACGCCGATCGCCGCGGCGACCGTGACGGCCGCCCCGAAGCCGAGCAGGGCCCACCAGTTACGGGCGCCACGGGCCCGTGCGGTGCTCCGAGTTATCTCCATGGTCGAGATGTTTCCACGGGCCGGGGTCGACAAACCGGCCCCGGAAAGCACGACGCCGAGATCGTCGGCTCCGGGGGCCCCTGTCTGGGAGGACGGGGATCCCGGTGCCGACGACCCCGGCGGGTCCGGTGATGAGAACCGGTGTCAGTTAACTGAAGATGCTGACACCACCAGGGCCGACCAGCAGGCCGACCACGATGAGGACGACGCCCCACAGGATCTGCCGGCGGAACAGCGCGAGGATGCCGGCGACCACGAGTACGACTGCGAGAATCCAGAGAATCAGCTCCATGGCGGCTGAATACCCGAGCCGCTGATGCGGGAAACCCAGGTTCTCAGTCGATTTGATCTCCCAGGTGGAAGATGCTGTACGCCTGTTTGATGACCGGGTGGGCGACGTTGCGGACCCGTACCCCGCCGGGCGTGGTGCCCCGCTCGGTGCCCGCGTGCGCGTGCCCGTGCAGGGCCAGCGCGGTCGGCGCCGAGTCGATCGCCTGCCCCAGCTGGTACGACCCGAGGAAGGGGTAGATCTCCAGCGGCTCGCCGGCCAGCGTGTCCGGCACGGGGGAGTAGTGGGTGAGCGCGACCAGCAGGTCGCAGTCGAGCCCGCGCAGCGCCTTCCCCAGCGCCTCGGCGCTCTCGTTCGTGGTCTGGACGAAGGCCTTCATCTCCGGCTCGCCGAAGTCGCTGGCGCACCGGCCGGCGAAGCCGCCGCCGAAACCCTTCACCCCGGCCACGCCGAGCCGGCCCCCGGTGAACTCCAGCACCGTCCCGGTCCCCTCCAGTACGGTGATCCCGGCGTCCTCCAGCACCTTGACCACCTGCGACACCTGGTCGCACTGGTGGTCGTGGTTGCCGAGCACCGTGATCACCGGTACGCCCAGCCCACCGAACTCCTGCGCCACGCAGCGCGCCTCCGACTCGGTGCCGTGCCGGGTCAGGTCGCCGGCCAGCAGCAGCACGTCGGCGCAGTCGGGCAGTTCCTCCAGGGCCGGCCGGAACCGGCCGACCACGTCCTGGTCCAGGTGCACGTCGCCGACGGCGGCGATCCGGATCATCGTCGGGTCCTCCTCATGGCAGCTCCTCCACCTGGGTCGGCGCCTGGGCGCGGATCACCCCGATGTCGCTGGTGATCGGCACGTCGGGAAAGCGCTCGGCGACCCGGCGCAGGATCTCCTCCCGCCGGTGGGGGCTCTCCACCTCGCCGTAGAGGACCAGGCCGCGCTCCCGGCGCACCACGGTGATCCCCTGCTCGGCGACGTCCGGGTCCTCGGCGAGCAGCCGGTGGATCTCCGCCTCGACGTACTCGTCCGGCGGGCCGGCGCCATGCTCGGTCACGCTGTCTCCTTCCCTTCGGGGGTGCGGTCGTACGGCACGGGCGTGCCCCCGTACGGGACCACGTCCAGCCGGTCCAGCAGCACCAGGAACGCCTCCGCGTACGGCGAGTGCTGGGTTTCCTTGCGTACCCGTTCCCAGTCGATCTGTTCCCGCAGCGAGCGGGCCAACGGCAGGCCACGGGCGAAGTCGCAGTAGTGCTGGGAGAAGCTGAGCAGCTTGTGCACCATCAGCCGGGTGGCCGACACCACCGGCATGTGGATCGCGTCCACCGGGCGCATCACGGTGTCGTCGAAGGTTTCATGGGTCACCGGGGTCTCGATGGGCCGGTGGATCAGGTCCACCATCCGACCCTCGTCGTAGACCTTCACCAGCCAGTCCTCCGGCGGGCGCTCGGCGGAGAAGCCCTCGGCCACCAGTGCCTCCAGCGCCCGTTCGACGTCCTCCTCGCGGAGCAGGAAGTCCACGTCGTGCTCGCTGGAGTGGCCGCCGTGCGCGTACACCGCGAAGCTGCCGCCGAGCGCGAAGGGGATGTCGTTCTGCTTGAGCACGGCGGCGACCCGCTTGAGGGTGTGCAACAGGCTCTCGTCCCCGCGCTCGGCCATCTGGTTCTCCCGTCGTGAAGGTGGACAGAGGGTCGGAAATGACTTTGCGTACCCGGCAGGTGCGCCACCCACACCTGGCCGTCGCCGCGCAGCCCAGCCCGCGCCCGCCGTCAACCGGACATTTCGCCGAGCGATGAGCGGGGGTCGGATAATCTGTGCAAGGTGGCCAGATCACTGCGGGCGACCGGCAGCGGGGCCCGACTGCGCCGGGTCGCCCTGATCGGCATCGACGGCTCGGGCAAGACCACCCAGGCGCACCGGCTCGCCGACGCGCTCACCGCAGCCGGGAGACCGGCCACCTACCACCGCAACGCCGGCGGTCGGCGCTGGCTCGGCCGGCTCGCCAACCGGCTCGGCCGCCCGGACGCGCAGCGCCTGGTGGGTCGCGACGGCCTGCTCGCCGTCGAGTCGGTACTGCGCTGGCTGGCCATCGCGGCGGCCCTGCTCAGCTGCCTCGTCACCGGCCGCACCGCGGTGATGGACCGCTACGCCGCCTGCCAGTACGCCAGCATCCGGGCGCACGGCGGGCACCGCTGGGAGCGGTTGGCCCGGGCCGGCTATCGGATCTTTCCGCCGCCGCAGGTGACCTTCCTGCTCACGGTCGAGCCGGCCGAGGCGTACCGGCGCATCGAGCGGCGCGGCGACGACCACGAGACGATGGGCTGGTTGACCGCGGCGGACACCGCGTACCGGGCGTTGCCGGAGTACCCGAGCTTCGTGCTGGTCGACGCGGGCGGGTCGGCGGAGGAGGTGGCCGGGCGGATCCGGGCCCAGTTGGCCGACTGGCTGCCGCCCGCCGACGTCACGCCGCCCGCCGACGTCACGCCGCCCGCCGACGTCACGCCGGCCGTCGAGGTCGCGCTGGCCGCCCGGGTCGACGTCGACGCGTCGGCTCCGGACCGGGCGCCGGCTCAGGCCCTGCCGTAGACCGGGACGGCCGCCCCGCTGGTCGGCGCGGACTCGTCGGAGGCGAGGAACCGGATCACCGGGGCGATCTCGGCCGGGGTGACCCAGCGCCGATGGTCGGCGTTCGGTTGGGCGGCCCGGTTCGCCGGGGTGTCGATGACGCTGGGCAGCACGGTGTTGCAGCGCACCCCGGACGCCCGGTACTCGACCGCGACCGCGTTCGCGAAGGCCAGCACCGCGGCCTTGGCGGTGGCGTAGCCGGCGGCACCGGGGAAGGGGGCGAGGGCCGCGCGGGCGGACACGCAGACCACCGCGCCGCCGCCGGCCGCCATCAGGTGCGGCAGGGCCGCCTGGGTGACCAGGTACGTGGGGCGCAGGTTGATCGACAGCATCCGCTCGAACTCCTCGACCGGGGTCTCGTGCACCCGGCCGCCGCTGGCGTACCCGCCGACGAGGTTGACCACGGCGCGCAGCGGCGCCGTCGGGTCGTCGGTGGCCGCCTCGACGGCGCGGACCACGCCGGCCGGGTCCAGCAGGTCCGCGGTCGGCCGGACCAGGGCCGGTCCCGCCGACAGCGCCGCCGGCCCGCCCTCCCGCTGAGGTACGACCACCCGCCAGCCGGCCTGGACGAAGGCCGCGGTGACCGCGCCGCCCAGCCCGCCCGTGCCGCCGGTGACCAGCACACTGCGTTCCGCCATGGGCCACACCGTAGCGTGGTCCATTCGACCTGGCTGGATGAGGCGTCCGGCCTGCCGGAATGGCAGTCTGTGCGGGGAGGGGCCCGGGGCGGGGGATACTTCGGTCGGATGCCGTGGTCACGGTTGACGCTCGCGCCTCATGAAAGTAAGTTTCATCCGTGGCGAAGAGTCCGAAGATTTCTGCGAGTCACGAGTCCGGTGGGCTGATCGTCCACATCAGTGGCCTCCTGCCCTCGCTGTCGCCCGCCGAGCAGCGGGTCGCCCGGTTGGTCGTCGCCGACCCGGCCGACGCCGCCCGACGGACCATCACCGACCTCGCCACCGCCGCGGAGACCTCGGAGGCCACCGTCATCCGGTTCTGCCGCTCGGTCGGCATGGACGGCTATCCGCAGCTGCGCATCCGGCTCGCCGCCGAGGCCGCCCGCCGGGTCGAGCCGCCGGACGCCCGGGTGGTCGGCGGTGACATCCCGCCCGGCGCCGACCTCGCCCAGATCATCGCCACCATCGCCTTCAACGACGCCCGGGCGGTCGAGGAGACCGCCGAGCAGCTCGACCCGGCGGTCTGCGAGCAGGTGGTGGAGGCCCTCGTCGCCGCCGGCCGGATCGACGTCTATGGGGCCGGAGCCAGCGGCTTCGTCGCCTCCGACTTCCAGCAGAAGCTGCACCGCATCGGCCGGATCGCCTTCTACTTCCCGGACGTGCACACCGCGCTGACCTCGGCCGCGCTGCTCGGCCGGGGTGACGTGGCGGTGGGCATCTCGCACACCGGCACCACCTCCGACGTGATCGAGGTGCTGGAGCAGGCACGGGCCCGGGGCGCCTCGACCGTGGCGCTGACCAACTTCCCCCGCTCGCCGATCACCGAGGTGGCCGACTTCGTGCTCACCACGGCCGCCCGCGAGACGACGTACCGCTCCGGCGCGATGGCCAGCCGGCTGGCCCAGCTCACCGTGGTCGACTGTCTCTTCGTCGGGGTGGCCGCGCGCAACCGGGCGCGGGCCCGCAAGGCGCTGGAGGCGACCGCCGAGGCGGTGCAGAGCCATCGGGTCGGCACCGGCCGGAGGCGGGGATGACCGCCGGCCGGGTCGGCCCGGACGACGTCGTGGAGCACCGATCGACCGGCGCCGAGGTCCCCGAGGCCGTCGTCGACCTGCGGCCCGTGGTCCGGGTGGGCGCACCCACCGAGCGGCGCAACCCGCAGAGCGTCGACCTCGACCTGATGTCCACCCGCGACGTGCTCACCGTGATCAATGACGCCGACCGCCGGGTGCCGGCCGCGGTCGCCGCGGTGCTGGACGAGATCGCCGCCACCGTCGACCTCGCCGTGACGGCGCTGCGCGGCGGGCACCGGGTGCACTACTTCGGCGCCGGCACCTCGGGCCGGCTGGGCGTGATCGACGCCGCCGAGCTCGCGCCCACCTTCAACTCCCCGCGCGACTGGTTCTGCGCCCACCTCGCCGGTGGCCCCGACGCGATGTGGCGCGCCGTCGAGGACGCCGAGGACGACACCCGCGGCGGCGCCGCCGAGGCCGACCGTTGCGTACGCCCCGGCGACCTGGTCGTCGGACTGGCGGCCAGCGGTCGTACCCCGTACGTGCTGGGGGCGCTCGGCGCGGCCCGGGCACGGGGCGCGTCGACGGTGCTGCTCTGCGCGAACCCGGAGGCGGTGGCCGCGTCCGCGGTCGACGTGTTCATCGGGGTGGACACCGGACCCGAGGTGGTCGCCGGGTCGACCCGGATGAAGGCGGGCACGGCGCAGAAGTTGGTGCTGAACACCTTCTCCACCGCCGTGATGGTGCGGCTCGGCCGGGTCTACTCCAACCTGATGATCGACATGGTGGCCACCAACGCCAAGCTGCGCGGCCGGATGATCTCCATCCTGATGGAGGCCACCGGCTGCTCCGAGGAGATCTCCCGGCGGGCCCTGCACGAGTCCGACGGCGACCTGAAGACCGCCCTGGTCTCGCTGCTCTCCGGGGCCGGGGTCACCGCCGCCCGGGCCGCGTTGGCCCGCTCCGCCCACCAGGTACGCGGCGCGATCGCCCTGCTCGCCTCCTGACCCCCGCCGCCTCGCGTGATGCAAAACACGTAGCGGACGGGACGTGCGCGACGCCTCGGATTGTTGTCCAGGGCGTGGGGTAATCAAGGTTCCATGGATGAACCGACCGGTCCGATGACGCGTATCCAGCAGTGACCAGGATCGCAGCGGGGCGGTGACGAGGGTCGCTGTGTTCTTGGGGCGCGCAATGGTGCGATGCCCTGAGAGCGGACGGCGATTTCCGTCCCCACCAGCCCGTTCGTGGTGCCGTCGACAGGCCGCCAGGCGGGGCGCTGACAGCAAACGTGGACCGAGCTTTCAGCTGATACTCAGGCATTCGTGACAGTTTCGACTCACGACATGGAATCCCCGACACGTCTCATCTGTTGTGCAGGTGTCAGCACCGACGGACACAGCAGAAGTTACGGGTAAGGGCTGATGGACGTGGGGATGGCAAGGAACCGGGCAACCGGCGCGAGCGAGGGGACCGTGGGCAACGTGGACAAGAACATCGGCATGCGAACCGACGAGGTTGCCGAGGAGCGCGACCTGGTCGGCGTCTACCTGCACGAGATCTCCCGGACGCCGCTGCTCGACGCCGCCAAGGAGGTCGAACTCTCCAAGGCGATCGAGGCCGGCCTCTACGCCGAGCACCTGCTGGGCGAGGACCGCGTCCCGGCCGGCGTCGACTCCGACGACCTGCAGCGCCTGGTCGTCGAGGGCGAGCGGGCCAAGGATCTCTTCATCCGGGCCAACCTGCGGCTGGTCGTCTCCATCGCCCGCCGCTACGTGCGGTCCGGGATGCCCATGCTGGATCTGATCCAGGAGGGCAACACCGGCCTGGTGCGCGCGGTCGAGAAGTTCGACTACGAGCGCGGCTACAAGTTCTCCACCTACGCCACCTGGTGGATCCGTCAGGCGATCAGCCGGGCGATCGCCCAGCAGGAGCGCACGGTGCGGCTCCCCGTGCACCTGGTGGAGGACGTCAACCGGATGCGTAACGTGGCCCGCCAGCTCACCCGTGAGCTGGGCGGCGACCCGGAGCCGGAGCAGATCGCGGCGGCCCTCGGGGTAACCGTCGAGCGGGTCAACGAGCTTCGCCGCTGGTCGCAGGACACCGTCTCGCTGGACACCCCGGTGGGCGACGACGGCGACACCAACCTGGGTGACCTGGTCGCCGACAGCGACGCCCCCTCGCCGGAGGACATCGTCCTCACCGGCCTGGAGCGGCAGCGCATCGAGGGCCTGCTCAACCACCTCGACGACCGTTCCGCCGGCATCATGCGGGCCCGGTACGGGCTGGAGGACGGGCGGGAGCACTCGCTGACCGAGGTCGCGTCGCGCTTCTCGCTCTCCCGCGAGCGGATCCGCCAGCTCGAGATCCAGGCCCTCGGCCGGCTCCGTGAGCTGGCTCGGGCTGAGGGGCTGCAAGCGGCCTGACCTGGTAGTAATGACGGCGAACGGCCGGCGTCCGATAGGGGGACGCCGGCCGTTCGCCGTGTTCCGCGCCGTGGCGCGGCGGCTCAGCCGACCCGACCGTAGCCGGCGATCGGCATCATGCCCATGTCGCGCTTGAGCACGTTGCGACCGGCGCTCGGCGCGTCGATCACCTGGCCGCTGCCGACGTAGAAGGCGACGTGTCCCAGGCCCGAGTAGAAGACCAGGTCGCCGGGGCGCAGCGCGCTGCGGCTGATCCGCGACGTGGCGCTCCACTGCATGGCCGCGTTGTGCGGCAGCGACTTGCCGGCCGCCCGCCATGCGGCGAGGGTCAGCCCCGAGCAGTCGTAGCCGTCGGGACCGTCGGCGCCCCAGATGTACGGCTTGCCGATCGCCCCGTACGCGTACCGCACCGCGGTGCCGGCGTCGCCGGAGATCGCCGGCGCGGTGGTGGTGGTGCTGGTGGCGGGGGAGGTCGACGAGGTCGGTCGGGGCGGGGGCGCCTCGGTGGCCCGGCCGTACGCCTCCTTGCGCATCTCGTACAGCTTCGCCAGGTCGCCCTCGATCTTCTTCCTCGTGGCGACGATGGTGCGGGACTGGAGCGCCTGCCGGGCCAGCGTGGCGTCCAGCCGGGCCTTCTCGTCGAGCAGTCGGCGCTGGTTGCTGGTGAACCCGGCGATCCGCGCCTGGCGCTGCCGGGTGAGCTGGTCGAGCGTGCCCAGCTTGTCCATCAGTGATCCGCCGCCCGGTTCGAGCAGCGCCTCGACGGTGCGCAGCTCACCGGTCTTGTACGCCATGGCCGCCAGCTCGCCGACGTCCGCGCGGCTCTGGGCGGTCTGTGCCTCCAGCGGGCCGATCCGGGCCTGGAGGCCGGCCGCCGTCTTCTGGTTCGCCTTGATCTCCTCGTTGAGCTTGTTGTAGGACTCGACGACCCGTTCCAGCTCGGTCGAGGACTTCTCTATCCGCGCAGTCAGCTCGGCGACGGACGGCTCGGCCCGAGCCACCGCCGGCGGGGCGATCAGCGCGGCCGAGAGGCCGATGATCGCGAGCGTGCGCAGCAGCATCCGTGAGGACGACAAGAGCGGAAGGCTCCTCTCCCACCGGCCGCCGGAGGGTGCTGACGCCTCCGGCGACACCGCCTCGGGGCCGTCCGGATGGACGGCGCCGACCGAGCCGGCCCCTCAACCTAACCCGTGACGGAGGTGGATCGCAGTGGAAGCAGGGGCGAATGTTGACAAAGGGGCAGCAAGTGCCGCTGCGCACCGTGACTCCGGGTGACACCCCTGGTGCCGCTGATGTCGGCGTGTCGTCGCTGGATGGGCGGTAGTGGCGATTTGGAGGCATTCGTCGTTCCGGGCGGATACCGGCGCGGAATCGAGCGGTAAAGACCGACAAATCCGGAACGGCGCATCGATGCCGACGCCGCCGTCCCGCCACCGCCCGCAGGTAGCAGGAAATTGACGGCGCGGCGCTGGCGGGGCGGCAACAGAATGGAGCACGGAGCCGGGAATCCCGTCCTGAGCAGGTGCGTCGTGGCGGGAGCGGCCCGGCCCACGGCCCTGGGGAGGACGCCGTGCAGACCGACAGCTCCACCACTCGACCGCCGCGCCGGCCCACGCTCCTGCACGCCCGACCGGGCATCGTGGTGACCAGCGAGCGGTTCAACGTCGGGCGGAACACCTTCGCGATCGCCGACCTGACCCACCTGCGCACCGACCGGGGGCCGCACGACCGGCTGGCGATCCGCGTCGTGGCGGTCACCGCCGGCATGATCGGCGGGTCCGGCGTCCTGCTCGGCTTCACCGGGGGCCTGGAGCGGCTCACCGCCGGGGCGTACCTGACGCTGGGGGTGGTCTCGCTCCTGCCGGTCCTGCTGGTGCTCGCCGGCGACCGGTGGCGCCCGCCGGCGTACGAGCTGTGGGGGCACCTCCACGGCGCCGAGGTGCTCCTGTTCAGCAGCGACGACCCGGAGCAGTTCGGCCAGGTGGCCGAGGCCCTTGCCAAGGCCCGGGAACTGGGGCGGGACGACGCGGAGGACCCGTTGACGACCGCCGGCTACTGGCGACCGCGCCGCTGAGGGCCGGCCGGCGAAGATCCGCTCAGAGCGAGACGGGCTCCGGGGTACGCGGCCGCGGCGCGGTCAGCTCCCGGGTGACCTTGCGCTCGGCCACGAACGACACGAACGGGATCGTGCCGGCGAGCATCACCAGCAGCATCCGCTTCAGCGGCCAGTTCACCCGGCGGCCCAGGTCGAACGTGGCGGCCAGGTAGAGCATGTAGAGCCAGCCGTGCGCGGTGCCGACCACGGCCACCACGGCCGGCTGGTCGAACGCGTACTTCAGCGGCATGCCGATCAGCACCAGCACGGCCAGCGCCACGCCCACGATCCAGGCGATCACGCGGTACCGGGTAAGGGCTCCGCCCACCGTCGTCCGTCCTTCCGCACCGGCCTCAGCCGGGATAGTCGCCGGGCCTCGCGCCCGGATTGGCGTTCAACCATGTCAGGTAGCGGTTGTACTCGGCCAGGTCCGTGTCGTCCGAGCCGTCCGGGGCCACCGGCACCCGGGACACCCGGACCGGGCGGCGTACCCCCGACGACGGGGTGCCGTCACGGGGCGTGACGGCCGACTCGCCGTCGGCCCGCTCCGGCGCGGCCTCCGGCCCGCGCAGGGAGTGCCGCACCTCACGCCACCACACGAAGACCACGAAGCCGGCGAAGATCGGCCACTCCACCGCGTACGCCCAGCTGAGCGTGTTGCCCGAGGCCGCCCGGCTGATCTGCCACCAGCCCAGCGCCAGGAACCCCACCACCAGCACGACCATGGCCACGTGGCGGGCGATCCACGCCGGTGTCCAGAGCCGCTTCATGCCATCGAGGGTACCGGGACGGCCGGCGGTCTCCGACGCGGCGTCGTAGTCACCGGCGCGTCGGAGGGTTTGGTGACACCCGGTGTGGGCATCCGTCTAGACGCCAGCCCAAACGAGACCAGGGGGGCGACATGACCGAATCAGTACGCCAGTCCGGCGACGCCAGCCCGGAGCAGCGGATGCCCGAGTGGGACGGCGACCACGTCCACGACACCCGGGCCTCCGGGACGGACCTCGACGGCGACCTGCTGGGGATCGACCCGGCCGAACTCGGCGACGAGGACCTGATCCGCGAGCTGCAGAGCCTGCACCGGACCCGGCTCGACACGCTGCGGCACGCCGCCGACTCCGCGCTCGCCAACCACCTGCGGCGCACCGCCGAGCTGGAGACCGAGTACCTGGCCCGGCACCCCGGGCGCGAGGTCGACCCGCACCGGCTGCGGGACTCCTGATGGGGACGCACGCCGAGCGCGGCATGTCCGCCCCGCCCGAGGTGGTCTTCAGCACCGCCACCGACCCGGACCGGGTGTCGGCCTGGCTGCCGGACTCGCTGCGCCGCAACGGCAACGGGCCGGCGGAGACCGACGGTGGGCAACTGCGCGCCCGCTGGGAGGGCGACGCCGGCGCGGCCGAGCTGCGGGTCGAGCCGGTGGACGCCGGCGGCTCCCGGGTCCGCCTCGAACTGCCCGAGGGTGACCCCGGGCTGGCCGACGAGTCGCTGACCAACCTCGCGCGCGAGGTGGCCGAGAACCTCACCGCGGGCTGAGCACCCCCGTGCGATCCGCGACGAGAAGGAGGAGACGCCGGTGGCCGAGAGTGGCCTGAAGCAGAAGGTGGCGCGACTGCGCCAGGCGTACGCGCCGCACGAGCAGCGGCCGCTGGACGGCTACCTCAAGGCGATGGGCACGTACGCCGCCGTCGCCGCGTCCCTGGCCGGCCTGGTGAAGGCGAGCGGCCGACCGGTGCCCGAGCGGCCGGCCACCGCCGACGTGGTGCTGCTCTCCGTCGCCACGCACAAGCTGAGCCGGCTGCTCGCCAAGGACGCGGTGACCAGCCCGCTGCGGGCGCCGTTCACCCGCTACGACCACCCGATCGGCAGCGGTGAGGTGATGGAGCAGGTCCGGGACCAGGGCAGCCCCACCCGGCACGCCATCGGTGAGCTGCTCAGCTGCCCGTTCTGCCTGGCTGTCTGGGTGGCCACCGGCCTCACCGGCGGCCTGGTGCTGGCTCCCCGGCTGACCCGGCTGGTGGCGACCGCGCTGACCGCGGTGGCCGCCTCCGACTTCCTCCAGATGGGGTACGCGGTGGCGCAGCAGGCCGCCGAGGGCGGGCACCACGACGAGAAGTGACCCGTACGCGAGAAGGGGGCCGGCGGATCGATCCGCCGGCCCCCTTCTCGTCGCCCGTCAGGTGGGGGTGGTGCCGTGGTTCTCGCCGGCCCAGCCGCGCGGCGCCTCGGGCTCCCGCTCGTCCTCGTCCTCCCCGGTGATGATCTCCCGGTCGACCGCGGTGCGGTCGTGCTCGTTGGCGAAGTCCGGCTCGGGGAGGGTGTCCACGCCCTCCGAGGGCTGGCCGAGCGCCGGCAACGACTCGTGCTCGTGCTCCTGGTGCTGGCTCATCGCACCGTCCTCTCGTCCGTCGGTGGCCGGTCAGGCCACCGACCCACCCAGCAGGTCCGCCGCCTCGTCGACCGCGTACTCGCCCTGGGGGAGCGCGGCGATTTGGGTGAGCAGCTCGGCCGGGAGTTCGGCGGCGACCGCCCGGCGGTAGATGTCGGCCTGGCTGATCCGTTCCTGGCCGTGGTAGATGTCGTCGAGCAGCTCGTCGAGCTGCCGGGTGTCCGGCTGCTCGGTCACTGGTGCGTCGTCGGTCACCCCGGTCAGCTACCCGGGCCCGAAACGGTCAAACCACCTCAGGCGGGGGTGGGCAGGGTGGCCCGCCGGGCGCGCACCGCCGACGCGAGGTGCTCCAGCACCTCGGCCGTGGTGTCCCAGCCGATGCAGGCGTCGGTCACCGAGCGGCCGTAGGTCAGCTCCCGGGTCGGGTCCAGGTCCTGCCGGCCGTCGAGCAGGAAGCTCTCCAGCATGATGCCGACGATGCCGCGCTGGCCGGCGGCGAGCTGGTCGGCCACGTCGGCGGCGACCCTCGGCTGGTTGCGGTGGTCCTTGCCGCTGTTGGCGTGGCTGGCGTCGACCACCAGCCGCTCCGGCAGGCCGGCGGCCCGCAACAGGTCCAGCGCGCCGGCCACCGACTCCGCGTCGTAGTTCGGCCGGCCGCCGCCGCCGCGCAGCACCAGGTGCCCGTCGGCGTTGCCCCGGGTGTGCATGATCGCCGGGGTGCCGGAGACGTCGATGCCGGGGAAGACGTGCGGCACGCCGGCCGCCCGGATCGCGTCCACCGCGGTGGCGATGCTGCCGTCGGGCCGGTTCTTCATGCCGATCGGCATGGACAGCCCGGAGGCGAGCTGGCGGTGCACCTGGCTCTCCACCGTGCGGGCGCCGATCGCGCCCCAGGCGACGGTGTCGGCGATGTACTGCGGGGTGATCGGGTCGAGGAACTCGCAGCCCACCGGCAGGCCCAGGCGCAGCACGTCGAGCAGGAGCGCGCGGGCGGTCCGCAGGCCGGTGTTGACGTCCCCGGAGCCGTCCAGCGCCGGGTCCATGATCAGACCCTTCCAGCCGACCGTCGACCGCGGCTTCTCGAAGTAGACCCGCATCACCACCAGCAGGTCGTCGGCGTGCCGCTCGGCGGTCTCGCGCAGCCGGTGGGCGTACTCCAACGCGGCGGCCGGGTCGTGCACCGAGCACGGGCCGACGACCACCAGCAGCCGGTCGTCGTCGCGGTCCAGCACCCGCGCGGCGGCGCGCCGGCCGTCGAGCACGGTCGAGGCGAGCGGGGGCTGGAGCGGCAGCTCGTGCAGGAGCAGGGCCGGGGTGGTCAACGGCACGACGCGGTCGATCCGCTGGTCGATGACCGCGCCGGTCTCCGAGGTCGTCACGGTGGGCTTTCCTTCCGCCGACCGTGCCCCGGGGCCGGTGCCCAGGTCGAGCCGGCTGCTCGTATGCAGAAGGGCAGGAACTTCAAGCTCCTGCCCGGCCGGCTCGATCTCAGGTGACGTCAGCTCATGGTGAGGTCACCGGCATCGGAGCCGGCTGCCTAAACCATCGATACGCACGCGTCACGCCGGTAAGCGTACCCGACCGGACGCCGCCGGCTCACCGGGCCGTCCGGAAAGCCTCGCTCCATGTTCACCTGTGTCGATGGAACCGGCGGTAACGTCACCAGCACCGCCCGCATCCTCCCGGAGGTCATCGATGGATCGTCGTACCGTCCTGCGCGCCACCGTCGCCGGTGGGGCCGCCGCCTTCGCCGGCAGCCTCTGGTCCGGCGCCGCGTCGGCCGCCCCGGCCCAGCCCGGCGTCGGCCCGTACGGGCCGCTCGGCACCGCCGACGCCCGCGGCATCCAGCTCCCCGCCGGCTTCACCAGCCGGATCATCGCGCGCTCCCGGCAGACGGTGGCCGGGACGTCGTACGCCTGGCACGACGCCCCCGACGGCGGCGCCTGCTTCCCCACCGGCACCGGCTGGATCTACGTCTCCAACTCGGAGATCTCCACCACCGGCGGGGCCTCGGCGGTCCGGTTCAACGCCGACGGGACGATCGCCTCGGCGTACCGGATCCTCGCCAACACCAACCGCAACTGCGCCGGCGGCGCCACCCCGTGGGGGACCTGGCTCTCCTGTGAGGAGGTCAGCCGGGGGTACGTCTACGAGACCTACCCGCAGGGCGGCGTCGCCGCGGTACGCCGCCCGGCGCTGGGCCGGTTCAACCACGAGGCCGCGGCGGCCGACGCGGACCGCAAGGTGATCTACCTGACCGAGGACGAGACGAGCGGCTGCTTCTACCGGTTCCGGCCGACCGTCTGGGGTGACCTGTCCAGCGGCACCCTGGAGGTGCTGGTGGCCGGCACCGCCACCAGCGGCCCGGTCAGTTGGACCCGGGTGCCCGACCCGGACGGCTCGCCGACCTACACCCGGCAGCAGGTCTCCGGGGCGAAGAAGTTCAACGGCGGCGAGGGCTGCTGGTACGCCAACGGCACCTGCTGGTTCACCACCAAGGGCGACAACCGGGTGTGGGCGTACGACGCGGTCAACCTGCGGATCGACCTGGCCTACGACGACTCACTGGTGACCACCGGCACCGCCCCGCTGACCGGCGTGGACAACATCACCGGCTCCCGCTACGGCGACCTCTACATTGCCGAGGACGGTGGCAACATGGAAATCAATCTCATCACCCCGGACGCCGTGGTCACGCCCTTCCTCCGGATCACTGGGCAGTCGTCGTCGGAGATCACCGGGCCGGCGTTCTCGCCCGACGGCAGCCGGCTCTACTTCTCGTCGCAGCGCGGCACCACCGGCTCGTCCTCCGGCGGGATCACCTACGAGGTGCGCGGTCCGTTCCGCTGAGCCCCGCGCGGGGTAAGTGGCTCGGCATGAGTCACGAACAGAGCGACCAGGAGCGGGTGGAGTCCCGTGCCCACCTGCTGCCCGAGGAGGCGGCGGTGGGCAGCGACGACCCGCAGGCCCAGGCCGACGCGATCCTCACCGAGTCGGACATCCGGGAGGAGGACCGGAACGTCGCCCCGGACACCGTGCTGGAGCACCGCACCTCCGATCAGACGGTGACCCCCAACGAGCCCCCCGACTGACGGCCGGCCGCGCCCCGGGCCCGCCGGGAACCGGCGTAGGTCTGCTCGCGCAGCCAGGCGAGCGGCCCCTCGACCCGCAGGCCCGGCGGCAGGTTGCCGACCGGGTCGAAGGCCAGCGCGGCGTCGGTGCGGGCGTCGAGCTGGTCACCGAGGGTGACCTGGCCGAACGGCCGCCACGGACCGACGGCGGACGCGACCGCGAGCACCAGCCGCGGCGCGTCCGCCCCGACCGCGGCGGCCACCTCGGGCAGGCTCCGGCCCAGTTCCGGCGAGTCCGGGTCGGCCAGCGCGGCCAGCCAGAGCCGCCGCCCGCCCACCCGGTACGACATGATTGTGCTGTACGTCCCGGTGAAGCCCCGCCGGGGCAGCGGCAGGTTCCGCAGCACGGGCGCCGCGCCGCTCGAGCTGACCAGCAGGTCGAACGGGCGCCCCTGCGGCAGGCGCAGGCGGACCGCCAGGCCCAGCACGTCCGGCCAGCCGCCGGGGGTGGGGACGCCCTTCGAGAGCCGTGCCGTCGCCGGGTAGTGGCCCGGCTCGTCGAGCAGCGCGACGCCGGTCGGCGGTCCGGACGTACCCCAGATCATCACCTCGGCGGCGAAGGAGCGGCCGGCCGGATGCAGCAGGCGGGCGCCGCGCAGCCGGGTCAGGACGGCGGCCGCGCCGGCGGCGACGACGGCCGCCCGGGTAACGGTGGAGGGGACGCGCATGACCCCTCCGGTACCCCGCGCCGGCCGGTCGATGCCCCCGGTCGTACGCCGACCCCCGACACGTCACCTTTGCGCCCGGGAGATCGGATAGCGTCGGGTCATGCCCGACAGCGGTTACCCCTGGCCCATCGAGACCACCCGACTGGACAACGGCCTGCGCGTGGTCGTGAGCGAGGACCGCACCGCGCCGGCGGTCGCGGTCAACCTCTGGTACGACGTGGGCTCCCGGCACGAGCCGCACGGGCAGACCGGCTTCGCCCA
Source organism: Micromonospora sp. BS32 (assembly GCF_059089345.1). Classification (NCBI taxonomy): domain Bacteria; kingdom Bacillati; phylum Actinomycetota; class Actinomycetes; order Micromonosporales; family Micromonosporaceae; genus Micromonospora; species Micromonospora sp. BS32. The sequence goes on along the minus strand of NZ_JBSSHR010000017.1, from coordinate 104,163 downwards.
CCTCTTTGAACACCTGATGTTCGAGGGCTCGGTCAACGTCGCCAAGACTGAGCACATGAAGCTGATCCAGGGCTCCGGTGGCTCGCTCAACGCCACCACCAACCCGGACCGGACGAACTACTTCGAGACCGTGCCCGCCGAGCACCTGGAGCTGGCGCTCTGGCTGGAGGCCGACCGGATGGGCGGCCTGGTCCCCGCACTGACCCAGGAGACCCTGGACAACCAGCGCGAGGTGGTCAAGAACGAGCGCCGGCAGCGCTACGAGAACGTCCCGTACGGCGACGCGTGGCTGCGGCTGCTTCCGCTGCTCTACCCGCCGGGGCACCCGTACCACCACGCGACGATCGGCTCGATGGCCGACCTGAACGCCGCCGACCTGGGCACCTTCCAGGACTTCCACCGCACGTACTACGCGCCGAACAACGCGGTGCTCACCGTCGTGGGCGACGCACCGGCCGCCGAGGTCTTCGCGCTCGCGGACAAGTACTTCGGCGCGCTGCCGCCGCGCGGGGACATCCCCGCCGCGCCGGCCGGAATGATCGTGCCGGCCACCGGCACGGCCGCCGTCGAGACGGTCACCGCCGACGTGCCCGCCCCCCGGGTGTACGTCGCGCACCGCACCCACCCGTTCGGCACCCCCGGGTACGACGTCGCCACCGTGGCCGCCACGGTGCTCGGCAGCGGCCGGGGCAGCCGGCTCTACCAGCGGCTCGCCGACGGTGAGCGGCTCGCCCAGCCGGACCTGGTCGGGGCGTACGGGGTGGACCTGGCGCACGGCCCGGCACCGCTGATCGCCACCGCCACCGCCCGCCCCGGGGTGACCGCCGAACGGCTCGGCAGCGGGGTGGCCGAGGTGGTTGACGAGCTGGCCACCGTGCCGGTGACCGCGGCCGAGCTGGACCGGGCCAAGGCGCTGCTCAGCACCGCCTGGTGGCGACAGATGGCCACCGTGGACGGCCGGGCCGACACCCTCGGCCGGTACGCCACCCAGTTCGGCGACCCGGCGAGGGCCGCCGAGCGGCTGCCCGCCTGGCAGGCGGTAACCGCCGAGCAGATCGCCGAACTGGCCGCCGAGGTGCTCGGCGCCGCCGACCGGGCGACCCTGACCTACCTGCCGGAGGAGACCTCATGACGTTGATCGCCGCCCGTCCCGCGCCGGGCGCCGCCCGCCCGTACCGGTTCCCGACGGTGGTCCGGCGCGACGTCGCCGGCGGCCGGGTGGTCGCCGCGCACCTGCCCGGGCAGAACCTCGCCGTCGCGCTACTGCTGCTCGACGCCGGCGCGGGGCGGGAGCGGGTGGGCAAGGAGGGGCTCGGCGCGGTGCTGGCCAAGGCCCTGGAGGAGGGCACCGCGCAGCGGGACGCCACCACGTACGCGCTCGCCGTCGAGGGGCTCGGCGCGGAGCTGGTGACCGGGCTGGACTGGGACTCATTCCAGGTCACCGTGCAGGTGCCGGTGGACCGGCTGGGCGCGGCGGTGGAGCTGCTCGCCGAGGCCGTCCGCACGCCCCGGCTCGACCCGGACGACGTGCGCCGGGTCCGCGACGACGAGGCGACCGCGCTGCGGATGGACTGGGCCAACCCCGGCCCGCGCGCCGACGCGGTGCTCCGCGCCGACCTTTTCGGCGCCGACAACCGCTGGGGCCGCCCGCTGTACGGCGACCCCGACTCGGTGGCCGCGCTGGACGTCGAGGACGTCACGGTTTTTCACTCGGAGTGGTTCATCCGCCCCGGCACGTTGATCGTCGCCGGGGACCTGGACCGTCTCGACCTCGACGCGCTGGGCGCGACCGCGTTCGCCGGCACCGGTGGCGGCCAGATCGAGCGGGGCGGCCCGATCGAGGTGCCGATGCCGGCCGGACGGCGGATCATCCTGGTGGACCGCCCCGGCTCGGTGCAGTCCACGCTGCGGCTGGGGCACCCGTCGCCGCACCGCGCCCACCCGGATCACGTGCCGATGACGCTCGCCGGCACGGTCCTCGGCGGCGCGTTCACCTCCCGGCTCAACCACCTGATCCGCGAGGTGCGCGGCTACACGTACGGCATCCGGGGCGACTTCGCCTCGTCCCGCCGGTTCGGCCGCTTCGCGGTCAGCTCGGGGGTGCAGACGGCGGTGACCGCGCCGGCCCTGGTGGAGGCGGTCGGGGAGATCACCCGTACCCAGGTCTCCGGGGTGACCGAGGACGAGCTGGCGGTGGCCCGGTTCTGGCGGGCCGGTCAGCTCTCGGTCGAGTTGCAGAGCCCCCGGGCGATCGCGTCGGCGCTGACCACCCTGGTGGTGCACGACCTGCCGGACGACTACCACGCCCGGCTGCGCGAGTCGCTGCTCGCCGCCGACGTGGCGGACGTCTCGGCGGCCGCGGCCAGCCACCTGCGCCCGGAGTCGCTGACCCTGGTGGTGGAGGGTGACGCCGCGGTGATCCGCGATGAACTCACCGCGACCGGGCTCGGTGAGGTGACCGACGCCACGCTGTAGACGGGCGGAAACCGGTCCGGGCGGTGGGAAAGCGTTCCCGTCCGGGCCGGCCGCCTGGGTAGCCTCGCGGGCATGAGGATCGGCATTGTGGGTGCCACCGGCCAGGTCGGTGGCGTGATGCGGCAGGTGCTGGCGGAGCGGGAGTTCCCGGCGGAGCAGGTGAGGCTCTTCGCCTCCGCGCGGTCGGCCGGGCGCACCCTGCCCTGGCGGGGCGGCGAGGTGACCGTCGAGGACGCGGCCACGGCTGACTTCTCCGGGCTCGACATCGTGCTCTTCTCCGCCGGCAAGGGCACCTCCAGGGAGCTCGCACCCCGGGTCGCCGCGGCCGGCGCGGTGGTGATCGACAACTCCTCGGCGTACCGGATGGACCCGGACGTGCCGCTGGTGGTGGCCGAGGTGAACCCGCACGCCATCGCCGACCGCCCGAAGGGCATCATCGCCAACCCGAACTGCACCACCATGGCCGCCATGCCGGTGCTGCGCCCGCTGCACGTCGAGGCGGAGCTGGTCAGCCTGGTCGTCTCCACGTACCAGGCGGTCTCCGGCGCCGGCCTGGCCGGTGTCGCCGAGCTGGACGAGCAGGTCCGCAAGGTCGCCGAGGACGCCGCCGCGCTGGCCTTCGACGGCGCGGCCGTGCAGTTCCCCGCGCCGCGCTCCTTCGCCCGGCCGATCGCGTTCAACGTGCTCCCGCTGGCCGGCTCGATCGTCGACGACGGCTCGTTCGAGACCGACGAGGAGCAGAAGCTGCGCAACGAGAGCCGCAAGATCCTCGAAATCCCCGGGCTCAAGGTCTCCGGCACCTGCGTCCGGGTACCGGTCTTCACCGGTCACTCGCTCCAGATCAACGCCCGCTTCGCCCGGCCGATCACCCCGCAGCGGGCCCGTGAGCTGCTCGACGGCGCGCCCGGCGTGGCGCTGTCGGACGTGCCTACGCCGCTGGAGGCGGCCGGCCAGGACCCGACCTACGTGGGCCGGATCCGCGCCGACGAGACCGTCGAGCACGGTCTGGCGCTCTTCTGCGCCAACGACAACCTGCGCAAGGGGGCCGCGCTCAACGCCGTGCAGCTCGCCGAGCTGGTGGCGGCCGAGCGCCGCTGACCCGCGCGGTGGCGGTGCGGGCCCGCGGAACGATGTTCTGAAGAGCGATATGACTCCCCGTCATGAATATGACCGGGAGTCATATCGCTCTTTCCGTCATCGTTCCCCTCCGCCGTCCGTGATGGTTGCGTCGTCCGCCGCGCCGCGCCGCGCGGCAGCGTCGCGCAACGGCCGCCGGTGCGGTGGGATGGAGCCACCGGGACCGACGAGTTGGAGGACGACATGGCGGACGACGAGACCACGCAGGCCCTGACCGACCTGATCGCCGGCCGCTGGCTCGGCGTGCTGGCCACCATCAAGCGCGACGGGCGGCCCCAACTGTCCAACGTGGTCTACTCCTTCGACCAGGAGCACGGGCTGATCCGGGTCTCGGTGACCGACGGCCGGGCCAAGACCGCCAACCTGCGCCGCGACCCCCGCGCCAGCTTCCACGTCAGCAGCGACGACGGCTGGGCGTACGCGGTGGCGGAGGCGCGGGCGGAGCTGACCCCGGTCGCGCAGCGCCCCGACGACCCGACCGTGGAGGAGCTCGTCGGGCTGTATCGGGCGGTCCAGGGCGAGCACCCCGACTGGGACGACTTCCGGGCCGCGATGGTCGCCGAGGGGCGGCTGGTGCTGCGGTTGCACGTCGAGCGGGTCTACGGCATGCCGCCACGCGGCTGAGCCCGACGGGTGAGCCGCACCGCCACGTAGGTCGGCGTTACCTGCTCGGGGGCGGCGGGTAGACGGGGCGTGCCGACACCGAGAGGGGAGCACCATGACAACGGTCGGAGAATTCATGACGACCCGGTTGGTGACGATGGACGGCAACGACACGCTCACCGCGGCGGCGCAGGAGATGCGGGACAGCGCGATCGGCGACGTGGTGGTGACCGACGGGGACAGCATCGTCGGCATCGTGACGGACCGGGACATCACGGTCCGGGGCGTCGCCGAGGGCATGGACCCGAACACCGCCCGACTCAACCAGGTCACCACCAAGGACGTGAAGACGGTCAGCCAGTACGACGACGCGGTCGCCGCGGCCGACCTGATGCGCACCTACGCCGTACGCCGGTTGCCGGTGATCGACGACGGCCGCCTGGTCGGCCTGGTGTCGATGGGCGACCTCGCGGTGGAGCGCGAACCCCAGTCGGTGCTGGCGGACATCAGCGCCGACGATCCGAACAACTGACCTGTCCGCCCCGGTACGACGCCGGCCCCTGGATTCCCGGGGCCGGCGTCGCTCGTCCAGCCGGGCCGGGAGCGCCGGCTCAGTCGCACCTGACGGTCACCTCGGACGCGGCGCGGGCGACCCGTACCGTCTCCGCCTCGGCCTCCAGCTGCGAGACGGCGCGCTTCGGGAGCGCGGCGAACGGGGTGACCGTGAGTTCCAACCGGCCCCGGCCGGCCTGCTTCACCCGCCACGTGCCCCGGATCTCGCCGTCGACCAGCACGGCTCCCGGGTTGCCGAGCACCCGCCAGAGCTCGGCCCGGTGGGCCGGCTCGGTCACCAGGACCTCGCGGTCGCGGGCCTGCAGGAAGGGGTCGCCGGGTGGCAGCAGCCGCACCCCGTCGAGCGGCGCCGCCGCCAGCAGCGCGTCGAGCTGGTCGCCGGGCAGCCAGGCCCTCCGGTCGTCCACCCGCACCTCGGTGAGCCGGTCGGCCGGCCACACCGTGCGCAGCTCGGTTGGGGAGGTGCCGAGGAAGCCGGCGATGTCGGCGACGGTGGCCGGGCCGAGCAGCCGCAGGCAGGCCAGGACCAGCTCGTCGGTGCCGGCGGCCCGCTCCGGCGGCGCCGGCCGCTCGTCGCGCGGCAGCAGGGTGGCGGCCCGACCGGTCACCGCGAGGCGTACCCCGCCGGCCAGGCCGGCCTGCTGGAACAGCGAACCCGAGACGTGCCGGGACGCACAGGCGCGACAGTCGTAGTTCAACGCGTCGGGGATCCGCGCGCTGACCGCCCGGCTCACCTCGCCCCGGGCCATCGGGGCGGTGACCACCGCGCGGAACGCCTCGGCCGCGGCGTGGAACGCGGCGCGCCCCAGCCGCGCGCCGTCGCGGATCTGCCCGGCGATGCGGCGGGCCGCGTCGGCGTCGCTCAGCGGCCAGAGCGCGGCGGTCAGCGTCGCCAGCTCGGCCGTGCGGTGCAGGTGCGGCGCTCCCCGGGTGGACCAGACCAGCGTCAGGCGGTCATCGTCGAGGTCGGTGACCCCGCGGGCGGCCAGCGCCTGCCGGGCCGAGCCGTACGGGGTGTCCTGCACGCCGATGTCGAGCACCGCCAGCTCGGCCGGGCGCAGCCCGCCCGGGCGGTGGAGCTGCTGGGCCCGCGCCCGGTGGGCGAGCACCTGACCCCGGTGGACCTGCGGCGTAGCGCCCGCCATGTGCCCTCCCGTTCCGCCCTGTCCCGGCACGCTACCGCGCCGGTGCGACAGCCGGCGGCGTCGCCTCACCCGATTCGGGCGAGGTTGACCGGATGCCCGGTGGGGACCCCGCTACCTGGCAGTGCCATGGATCTACGGGGGGAGAGGCTCCGATGGTGGACACGACCACGAGATTCTTCGAGGATCTCGACCGGCGGGGCTACGAGCCGCTGCTGGCGAAGACCTCCGGGACGCTCCGGTTCGACCTGCACGAGGGGGCACAGACCACCCACTGGCTGCTCGAAATCGACCGGGGGCGGCTGCAGGTGAGCCAGGAGGACCGAGAGGCGGACACCGTCATCGGGACCAGCCCGACGCTCTTCGACGACCTCGTCGCCGGGCGGGAGCACGGCCTGGCGGCGCTGCTGCGCGGGGACATGACGGTGACCGGTGACGCCCGGCTGGTCGTCCAGGTGGAGCGGATCTTCCCCAGTCCGCCCCACTCGCACGGGCCGCGCCGGCATTTCCAGCGGGAGGTGCACTGATGGCGCAGACCAACACGGTCCGGATCCTGGACGGCAACACCTTCGTCGTCTCCGAGGACACCGGTGACATCGAGGCGACCCCGAGCGAGCCGACCGGGCTCTTCTCCATCGACACCCGGTTCCTGTCCCGGTGGGTGCTCACCGTGAACGGTGATCGCCTCAACGCCCTCTCCTACGACGACCTCCAGTACTACGAGGCCCGGTTCTTCCTGGTGCCGGGAATGGCCACCCACTACATCGACGCCAAGCTGTCGGTCATCCGGGAGCGTTCGGTGGGCGGGAGCTTCCGGGAGACGCTGACCATCCTCAACCACGACGAGAAGGCGGTGGACCTGGAGATCCGGATGGACGTCGGGTCCGACTTCGCCGACCTGTTCCAGGTCAAGGACGAGATCCTGAACAAGAAGGGCGAGATCTACACCGAGGTCGAGGCGGACCGGCTGCGGCTGGGCTACCGCCGGGGCAACTTCGTCCGGGAGACGGTGATCGGCTCGTCCATGCCGGCCCGGTACGACCGGAACGGCTTCGCGTACACGGTGCACCTGGAACCGAACGAGCAGTGGGACACCGCGATCGACGTGCGGACGCACGCGGTCGGTCCGGGCGGCCGGGACCTGCGGATGGGGCTGCGGGTGCACGGCACCGAGCGCCTCGCCCTCCAGCACGACCTGGAGGAGTGGATCGCCAAGGCCCCCAAGGTGAACAGCGAGCACGGCCGGATCGCCTCCACCTACCGGCGCAGCCTGGTGGACCTCGCGGCGCTGCGCTTCTCGCCGCTCTCCCTCGGCGGCCAGACGCTGCCCGCCGCCGGCCTGCCCTGGTTCATGACCATGTTCGGCCGGGACAGCGTCCTCACCTGCCTGCAGGCGCTGCCCTTCGCCCCGGAACTGTCCAAGACCACGCTGCGGATCCTGGCCGCGTTGCAGGGCACCCGGTTCGACGACTTCCGCGACGAGGACCCGGGCCGGATCCTGCACGAGATGCGCTACGGCGAGACGGCCGCGTTCGAGGAGCAGCCGCACTCGCCGTACTACGGCTCGGTGGACGCGACCCCGCTCTTCGTGATCCTGCTCGACGAGTACGAGAAGTGGAGCGGCGACGTCGCGCTGGTCCGCGAGCTGGAACGGGAGTGCCGGGCCGCGCTGAAGTGGGTCGACGACTACGCGGACCTGGTCGGCAACGGCTACATCTGGTACGAGCGGCGCAACACCGACACCGGCCTGGAGAACCAGTGCTGGAAGGACTCCTGGGACTCGATCTCCTACTCCGACGGCACCCTGCCACCGTTCCCCCGGGCCACCTGCGAGGTGCAGGGGTACGCGTACGACGCGAAGCGGCGGGCCGCCCGGATGGCCCGGGAGTTCTGGGACGACCCCGGCTACGCCGAGCAGCTGGAGCGGGAGGCGGCGCTGCTGAAGGAGCGGTTCAACCGGGACTGGTGGGTGGAGGACGGGGAGTACTACGCCCTCGCCCTGGACCCGGACGGCCGGCAGTGCGCCGTGCTCAGCTCCAACATCGGCCACCTGCTGTGGAGCGGCATCGTCGACCACGAGCGGGCGGGGAAGATCGCCCAGCACCTGGTCGGCCCGCGGCTCTTCACCGGCTGGGGGGTACGCACCCTCGCCGAGGGAGAGGTCCGGTACAACCCCATCGGCTACCACAACGGCACGATCTGGCCCTTCGACAACTCGTTCATCGCCTGGGGCCTGCGCCGGTACGGCTTCACCGAGGAGGCGGCCGCCATCGCCAGTGGCATCCTGGATGCCGCGACGTACTTCAACGGGCGGCTGCCGGAGGCGTTCGGCGGGTACCCCCGGGAGCAGACCAAGTTCCCGGTGGAGTACCCGACGGCGTGCAGCCCGCAGGCCTGGTCGACCGGCACCCCGCTGCTGCTGCTGCGGACGATGCTCGGGCTGGAGCCGCACGAGGGGCACCTGGCGGTCGAGCCGGTGCTGCCGGTGGGCATGGGCCGGATCGAGATGCTGGACATCCCGGGCCGGTGGGGCCGGGTGGACGCCTTCGCCCGGGGCCGGCTCGACCTGCACCGGCTGGGCGACTGACCCGACGCCTGCTCTCCCGTCGGCCTCACGGCCGGCGGGGGAGCAGGCAGAACTCGTTCCCCTCGGGGTCGGCGAGCACCGTCCAGTCGGGCAGTTCCCGGACCACCGTGGCACCGGCCTCCAGCACGGCGGCCCGCTCCTCGGCGTCGCCCGTCAGGTCGAGGTGGATCCGGCCCGGCGCGGGCAGATCGTCGGCGGGTGAGATCCAGACGTCCGGCCGGTGCCGGTGCGGGTCGCGCAGCAGTACCGACTCACCCGGGGCGAGCGAGCGGTCGGCCAGCTTCGGCTCGTCCTCCGCCGCCACCGGCAGGTCGGTGACCACGCTCCAGAACGGTGCCATGACGTAGGGGTCACGGCAGTGGATCACGATGGAGTGCAGCTCCGGCATGGCGCTGACGGTAGCCGTCCACCGGCCCCCCGGGGCGGGTGATTTCCGGGCCGGTCAGCCGGGCGGGAGCACGGTGTCGAGGAAGGCGGCGGTGGCCGCCAGGACGTCCGGCCGGTCCAGCGGCAGGGCGTGCCCGCCGTGGGTGATCCAGGTGTGGGTGGGGTGCCCGGACGCGAGCAGCGCGCCGGTGAGGGTCACCGCCTGGCTGACCGGAACGGCCATGTCGTCGGCGCCCTGCACCAGCAGCACGGGCACCCGGTTGCCGAGGTGGGTGGCGACGGTCGAGTCGACGGTCGCCGGGTCCCCGGCGGTCGGCCGGTGACCGATCAGCCCGGCCCACGGGTCGTCGTCGGCCCGAAGCCGGTGCCAGTCGTCGGCTAGGGGGTCGGCCGCCGGCCAGTACGCCAGCCCGGCCGTCACGTCGTCCGGCCGGTCGATCCCGCGCAGCGCCAGGTGCAGGGCCAGGGTGCCGCCGGCCGAGTCGCCGCCCACCAGCAGCGGACCTCCGCCCGCCGCGTTCCGGGCCGCCCGGGCCGCCGCGCGTACGTCGTCGAGCTGGGCCGGCCAGCGGGCCTCGTCGACGAAGCGGTAACGGGCCGCTACCACCCGCAGCCCGAGCCGGGTCAGCGCCGCGCCGTCCTCCGCCGACCGTCCCCGCCATCCGCCGCCGTGGATCCAGAGCAGTACCCCGCGTGCCGTCATGGCGCCATCGTGCCGGCGGGTGCCGGCGCTCCGGAAGCCCGCTCTGCCACGGGCAGAAGCCGGGCGGTCGAGCCAGGCGACGATCGCCCCTACGGTTGCGTAACCTACGCGGGGTAAAGTTGGCGGATGCCGGAACTCGTGTACCCGCCCGTGATCGCCGCCGCCAAGACGATGTTCCGGGTCCTCGACCTGCGCCTGACCATCGAGGGCAGCCACCACGTCCCCCGTACCGGCGGCGCGGTGATGGCCAGCAACCACGTCAGCTACCTCGACTTCATCTTCTGCGGCTACGGCGCGCAGGAGTCCGGCCGGCTCGTCCGGTTCATGGCCAAGCACGAGGTCTTCGCGCACCGGATCTCCGGCCCGCTGATGCGCGGCATGAAGCACATCGCGGTGGACCGCCGGGCCGGCGCCGGCTCGTACAGCTCCGCGGTGGGGGCGCTGCGGCGCGGCGAGGTGGTCGGCCTCTTCCCGGAGGCGACGATCAGCCGGTCGTTCACCGTGAAGGAGCTCAAGAACGGGGCCGCCCGGATGGCGCAGGAGGCCGAGGTGCCGCTGCTGCCGGTGGCGATCTGGGGCACCCAGCGGCTCTGGACCAAGGGGCGCCCGAAGACCCTGACCCGTCGGCACACCCCGATCACCATCCTCATCGGCGACCCGATGGACCCGGCGGCGTACCCGGACGCCAACACCATGACCGCCGAGCTGAAGAGCCGCCTCAACGCCCTGGTCGACCGGGCGCAGCAGGAGTACCCGGACAAGCCGGCCGGCCCTGAGGACTCCTGGTGGCTCCCGGTCCACCTGGGGGGCACCGCGCCGACCCTGGAGGAGGCCGCCGAGCTGGACCGGCGCCCCCGCCGGCCCGCCGCCTCCTGACCGGCCGGTCGAGCGCCGCCGCGGGTGGCCGGATCGTTCCGCATCCGGGCAGGATGGTGTCTGCCGCCCCGGCGTCCACCCGGCCAGGATCTACCGCATGAGCAGAGCAGCACTGATCGTGATCGACGTCCAGGAGTCGTTCCGCCACCGCCCGAGCTGGGCGTACGCCTCGAACCCCGACATCGTCGACGACGTCAACCGGCTCGTCGACGCGGCCCGGCGGCGCGGCGACCTGGTGGTCTGGGTCCTGCACGCCGAGCCCGGCACCGGTGACGTCTTCGACCCCGCGCTCGGCCACGTCCGGTTGATCGACGGGCTGGCACCGCGCGCCGGGGAGCCGACGCTGACCAAGACCTCGCACAACGCCTTCACCACCACCCACCTGCAGCAGCTGCTCACGATGGCGGGCATCCGCGAGCTGACCGTCTGCGGCATCCGGACCGAGCAGTGCGTGGAGACCACCACCCGGGTCGGCTGCGACCTCGGCTACGAGATGACCTTCGTGACCGACGCGACGGTCACCTTCCCGACCCCGCACCGGGACCTGCCGGCCTCGGCCACCTGGGCGGAGATCCTTGCCGACCCGCGCACGCTCGGCACCGACGAGATGATCGCCCGGACCGAGTACGCGCTGGCCGGCCGGTTCGCCACCGTCCGCACCGTCGACGAGGTCACCGGCGCCGTGCCGGCCGGCGCCGGAGCCTGACCGCGGTGGCCCGGGTCGTGTTCCTGCTGGTCCCGCAGCTGCACCTGCTGGATCTGGCCGGCCCGGCGCAGGTCTTCTCCGCCGCCGCCGACGACGGGTACGACTATCAACTGCACTACGTCGCCGACCGGCCGACCGTGCCGACCGTGCAGGGCGTGGCGCTGGGCGCGGCCACCGAGTGGCCCGAACTCGACCAGGGCGACCTGATCGTCGTACCCGGCTGGCGGCTGCGGGCGCACGGCCCGGCGGGGCCGGTCGGCCCGGACGACCTACGACGGTTGGCCGACCACCACGCCGGCGGTGGCACCGTGGCCAGCGTCTGCGCGGGCGCGTTCGCGCTCGGCCGGGCCGGCCTGCTCGACGGGCGGCGCTGCACCACCCACCACGACGTGCAGGACCACCTGGCCCGGGCCTTCCCCGCCGCACGGGTGGTCCGCGACGTGCTGCACGTGGTCGACGACCGGGTGGTCACCTCGGCCGGCATCGCCAGCGGCATCGACGTGGCGCTGCACCTGGTGGCCACCCGGCACGGCCCGGCCGCCGCCGCCCGGGTCGCCCGCACCCTGGTCGTCTACGCCCGGCGCAACGGTCACGAGCAGCAGGCCAGCGCGATGATGCGGCACCGCTCGCACCTGTCCGACGCGATCCACCGGGCCCAGGACCTGATCGACAGCCGGTTCGTCGAGCCGTTGCCGCTGGCCGACCTGGCCGCCACCGTGGGCGTCGCCGAACGCACCCTGACCCGGCTGTTCCGGCAGGCCACCGGGCTGACGCCGCTCGGCTACCAGCAGCTGCTCCGGGTCGAGCGGGCCGAGCACCTGATCGGGCACGGTGCCACCGTCGAGTCCGCCGCCCGCGCCGTCGGCTTCACCGACGCGCGGATGCTGCGCCGGCTCCGGGCCCGGACCCGGCCACCGACCGGGGCGTCGGCCGCTACTCCGGCCCCGCCGGCTCAGCCGCCGACCACGCCCCGGGTCGACGGCTCCGGGGTCCGGTAGTAGTCCTCCCGGGAGAGGAACTCCACCGGCAGCGAGCCGGGCAGCGTCACCCGTGCCTCACCGGTCAGCGGCGCGGCGTTGGTTCGCCGGATCAGCACGTCCCGCTCCGGGGGCGCCAGCTCCACCAGCTCCGGATGGGCCAGCCGGAACCAGGCCACCGACCGGCGGACCAGCCGAGCCAGCTCGGTGACCGTCCCGACCGGGCCGGCCAGCGCGAGGGTCGGCTGCTGGATGGTGCGCAGCGCGTCGCAGACGATCAGCAGTTCCCCGTCGCCCTCCTCCGTCGGCGCGTCGGCCGACAGCTCCAGCCGGGACGGCCACTGCCAGCGGACCTGCCCGCTGACCAGGCGGGGCAGCCGGACCGCGCGCCGGTGCCGGGCGTACGTCCGGTCGCCCCGCCCGGCGACCACGGAGAGCTCCCCGCCGGTGCAGGCGTACGCCAGCCGCCGGTCGGTGACGGTCACCGTCGCCGGCACCGGCAGCGCCCAGTGCCGGCGCGCGCCGGTGGGGCTGAGCAGGCAACCCGCCACCGGAACCCGGACCCGACCGAGCACCCGCTCACCCGGCTCCGGGACCAGCTCGTGGCTCCGGTCCAGCACGGGCCGCAGCTCGTCGTCCGGCGCGTCGAAGCGGTGCGGTGCGATGAAGAACGGGGACGCGTCCTCGCGCATCGGCACGACCTCCCGGGCAGTTGGTCCTCCTGCCGGTAAGCCTCGCCGACCCCGCCGGGGCTGTCATGACACCCGTTAGGGGGTCGGCCGGTCGGCAGCCGCTTGGGACCGGTAGATGCCGATCTCCTCCGGACGGACGAGCCCGTCCTCGATCGCCCGGGCCAGCAGCGCCGCCTTGGTGGCCGCCGGTCGCCCGGCCCGGGTGTACTTGATCCGCGCCCGGTCCACGTACTGCTTCACGGTGTGCTCGCTGATCCGCATCCGGCGCGCCACCGACGCCTTCGACATGGACTGGAACCACAGCAGCAGCGCCTCGCGCTCCTTGTCCGACAGCGCCGGCCGGTCCGGCCGCGGGTCGCCCACCATCGCCCCGGCCAGCGCCGGCGGCACGTACGGGCGGTCGCTGGCCGCCGCCAGGACGGTGGCCACGCAGTGCTCCCGCCCCTCGTGCTTGGCCAGGAACGCCGCCGCCCCGGCGTCCAGCGCGGCGAGCATGGTGGCCGGATCGGTGTGCTCCGAGTAGACCACCACCCGCCGGCCGGCGGCGCTCAGCTCGGCCAGCTTGTCGATCACCATCCGCCCGTGCAGCCGCAGGTCGAGCAGGATCACGTCGGCGTCCGGCGCGGCCCGCAGCACGGCGTCCGGGTCGTCGCCGGTGGCCAGCACCCGCAGCCGGGGCTCGGTGGACAGCCACGCCCGTACCCCGTCGACGACCACCGGATGGTCGTCCACGATCGACACCCCGACCGGGCGCTGGGCGCTCACGTCCTGCACCACCGGGTCTGCGTCCACCTGATCTCCCCGTCCCGCTCGTGCACGTACTCGACCTGACCGTCCGCGCCGGCCGGCAGCGGCGGCCCGGTCGCCTCCGGGCCGTCCACCTCGGGGGTCACCAGACTGACCGTCACGTCGTCCGGGCCGGCGACCACGGTGAGCCGGGCCCACCCGGTCGCGTCGGCCAGGGCGGCGGTGAGCGGGTCGGCCAGCCGACGGCGGACCGCCACCGGCAGCGGCGGGGGAGCGCCGATCGCGACCAGCTCGATCGGCAGGCCGTTCCGCTCGGCCAGGTCGGCGGCGGCGCGCAGCTCGTGCAGCAGCGGGTCCGGCACGTCGTCCGACTCGGCGATCAACCGGCGCAGCCGGGCCGCGGCCAGCACGCAGCGCCGCTGCACCCGGGGGTCCGCCGGGTCGGCGTGCCCGTCGGCCAGCTCGGCCAGCACCGCCTCGGCGTCCCCGCCGACGGCGGCCAGCCGGGCCCGCCGCTCCTCCCGGGCCCGTTCGGCGGCGTCCCGCTCGGCGGCCACCGCCAGGGCCGCCGCCGCGGTGTCGGCGCGCTGCCGGGCGAGCGCGGAGATGGCCACCGCGCCGGTGAAGACCGCCACCGGCAGGGACGAGACGCCGTAGGCGTACATCGCGTACCGGGTCAGGTCGGCGGGGGCGGTGGCGCCCAGGCCCACCACCGCGGCGAGCGCGATCAGCGAGTGGGCGGCGAGCAGGGCCACCAGCCAGTGGATCCGGCGCCCCCAGAGCGCCACCACGAAGAACCAGCCCAGCCCGCTCCACACCCAGTTCGCCGCGGTGAAGAGCTGCCGCTCCCCGGCCGCCGCGAAGACCGCCGCGTCGACCGCCAGCAGCACGGCGACCAGCGGCCCGACCGGCAGCGGGGGACCGCGCAGCAGCCGGGCGCCGGCGTACCCGCCGGCCGCGGCCGCGACCAGCCAGCCGGCACCGACCACCGCCGGCGCGGCCAGCGCGGCCCAGGCGCCGAGCAGCGCCGGCAGGCCGATCGCGAGGTGCCACACCAGCGCGATCACGACGGCCGCGATCCGGGCGCCCCGGTCGGAGGCGCGGGCCACCTCCACCGCCGGGCCGGCACCGCTCGTGGGCCGCTCACCGCCCGTCCGGGCCGGCCCGGCCCGGGGTACGACCACCCGCGCCGCGCCGAGGTCAGCCGACATTCGGCCAGTCCAGCCTGATCCGGGTGCCGGCGCCAGGGGCGGAGGTCACCTCCGCGCGTCCACCCACCTCGGCCAGCCGGGCGCGGACCGACTCGCGCAGCCCGTACCGGTGGGCCGGGACGGTGGCCGGGTCGAAACCCGGGCCGTCGTCGACGATCTCGACCACCACGGCGCCGGCGTCGGGCCGCAGGCGCAGCACGCAGGTCGATCCCGGCGCGTGCCGGGCCACATTGGCCAGCGCGGCGGCGGTGGCGTCGGCCAGCGCCGTGGCCACCTCGGCGGGCGCCGTGCAGGGCGTCAGTTCGGCGGCGACCGGCAGCTCCGGGTGGGCGGCGAGCACCTCCCGCAACCGCTCCTCGACCGCGACCGGCCCGCCGTCCGAGGTGGACCGGGCGTCGGCGAGACCGACGAGGGTACGCAGGTCGGCGGCGGCCCGCGCGCGCAGCGCAGACGACCCGTCGGGTACCGCACCCAGCCCCACCATGGTGAGCGTGGCCAGCACGGTGTCGTGCAGGTCCCGGTTCTGCCGGCGTTCCGCGGCGCGGGCCGCCCGAGCGACCAGCGCGTCCCGGTGCAGCCCCTGGTAGTCGGCGAAGGCCCGGTCGGCCCGCCCGATCCAGCGGCGCATCACCGCGGTCATCAGCGCCGCCAGAGCGGTCTGCCCGAGCAGGGTCGCCGCGTGGGCGCCCGCCTCGACCGGGTTGCCGGCGGCTCGCGTACCGGTCACGTAGGCCGCGGTGACCGCCAGCCCCAACGGCACCGACCAGCGGGCCGGCGCGGTCGCCTGCGCGTTGATCACGGTGGTGCTGGCCAGCACCGCGATCCAGCTCCCCTCGCCGGGCAGCACCTCCGGCGCGACCAGCCACGGGATCAGCAGGCAGGCCGCCGTGGTGAGCGTGACGTCCCCGGCGATCAGCGCCGGGCCGATGCCGCGGCGCAGCGCCCGGACGGCGTAGAGAACCGACCAGCCGGTGAGGCCGGCGACCGTGGCCAGCAGCAGGCCGGCCCGGACCGGCGGGGTGCGCACGGCCAGCGCGGCAGCCGCGCCGACCAGCCCGCAGGTGAGCCGGAGCAGCGCCGGCAGGGTGGTGAAGATGCGGTGGAACGCGCCGCCGGCCGGCCGATCCAGCAGCGACGGCGACGAGGTCGGGGCGGGTACGGCCGACATCGGGGAGGGTGTCCTTCGGGCAGCGACCCGTCCGGGTCCGCACGGCGGTGCATCGACGTCGGAGAATAGCACGAAAGCCGCACGACGATCACCCTCGGTACGCGGCACGTCGCTGGCGGTTCTACCCGACGGGCGGCCGCCGGGTGCGGTTGACTGCGAGGATGACCAACGCAGCGCGGCGGCCACGGGTCGCCTTCCTCGGACTCGGCCGGATGGGCACTCCGATGGCCCGGCACGTCCTCGACGCCGGCCACGACCTGACCGTCTGGAACCGGAGCGCCGGCAAAGCCGACTCGCTCGCCGCCGCGGGCGCCACCGTGGCCGGTACGCCGGCCGAGGCCGCCGCCGACCGGGACGTGGTGGTGCTGATGCTCGCCGACCCGGCGGCGGTGGAGGCCGTGCTGCTCGGCGCCGACGGGGTGGTCGCCGGCGCTGCCCCCGGCACCCTCGTGGTGGACGCCAGCACCGTCGGCCCGGACGCCTCGAAACGCGCCGCCGAGGCGCTGCGCGGGCGCGGGCTGCGGCACGTCGACGCGCCGGTCTACGGCTCGGTCGGCCCGGCCACCGAGGGTACCCTCGGGGTGCTCGCCGGGGGCGCGGCCGAGGATGTCGAGGAGGCCCGCCCGCTGCTGGAGCTCTGGGGCGACCCGGCGAAGGTGCGGCACGTCGGCCCCACCGGGGCGGGCAGCGCCGCGAAGCTGGTCCGCAACCTCACCCTGGGCCTGGCGCTCGCCGGCATCGGCGACGCGCTGCGGCTTGCCGACCGCCTTGACCTGCCCGCCGACGTGGTGGCCGAACTGGTCGGCGACGGCCCGCTCGGCGCGGCGTTCCCGGCCGTACGCCAGATCCTCGACCAGGGGCCGCCGGAGAGGGCCGGTTTCACCGTCGACATGCTCACCAAGGACCTGCGGCTCTGCCTCGACGTGGAACCCCGGCTGCCGCTGGTCGACGCCGCGCGGGCCGTCGGCGAGTCGGCGCACGCGGCAGGGCACGGCCAGCACGACACCCGGGCCCTGCCGGTGTGGATGCGCGACGCCTGACCGGTCAGCCGGCCCGCCCTCCTCCCCCCCCGACCAGCCTGACCGGTCAGCCGGCGACCACCGTGGCCACGGCGAGCAGGTGGGAGCTGGCGCCGAGCACCGCCGGGTCCGTCTCGAACGCCCGCGCGCACCCGAGCGCCTCCCGGAACATCGAGGCATCCTCGCCGACGTCGAGCGCGTTCAGCACCGGCCAGAGTGGACCCTCGATGCCGTACACGGTGGGCCGCGGCAGCCCGGCGGCGGTGAACTCGTCGACCAGCTGCTCGGGCCGGTGGAAGTAGGCGGTGGTGAAGCCGTTGGCCGAGTCGTTCACCCCCGTGGCGTAGGACTCCAGCAGCGCCGGGCGGGTGAGGCCGTCCACCCGGCCCTTGCCGACCATGTCGATCAGCGGGGCGTTCCGGCTGATCGCGGCGGCCAGCACCGGGCCACCGGGGCGGGTGACCCGGGCGGCCTCCCGCAGCGCGGCGACCCGCTCGGCCCGGCTGGTCAGGTGGTACAGCGGACCGAGCAGCACGGCGGCGTCCACGGCGTCGGCGGTGAACGGCAGCCGCCGAGCGTCGCCGACGCTGGCGCTGGCCACCGGGTGGTCGCGGCGAGCCGCCACGGCGTGCGCCGGGACCAGGTCGACCAGGTGCACCGGGTGCCCGGCGGCGGTCAGCCAGCCGGCGTACGCGCCGGGACCGCCGCCGAGGTCGAGGACCGTCGCCGGGGGCGGGGGCAGCAGCCGGGCCAGCAGTTCCCGGGTACGCAGCTCCTCCAGCCGCCCCTGCGGGCTGCGGCCCAGCCGCCCGGCCTCGTCGAACACCTCCGTGTAGTAGCGGCGGATATCGGGTTCGGGCGGTCGGATCGCGGTCATCCGTCGATGCTGGATCGGGCCGGGCCGGGCCGTCACCCGGTTTACCGGCCCCGCCCGCCGGTGCGGGCCGTACCGGCCCCGTCACGCCGGGCAGTTGTGGCGAGCCTCGACCGCCGACCCCGTCGCGGCGGTGTTCCGCGCCTTTGGGCTGCCGGCGTCGGTTTCCTGACCGGCGCTCGCCGGTCGGTGTGACATCTCACGGGGGCACGGCGCTGAGGGGCACGGAAGGTTGTTGATCGGAAGGCGCCCCGATCAGCGGCTCCGCATCTCGCCCCCCACGACCGGAGATGTTCATGATTCAGACCGCCCTGGCTAAACTGCTCACCCTCAAGGCCGGTGCCACGGTGCTCGCCGTGACCGCCACCGGCGGAGTTGCGCTCGCCGCCGCGAACGGCGCCCTGCCCAACCCGCTGACCACGACGAGCGCCACGTCGTCCGCGCACGCCACCGGCGCCCCCGCCGACAAGGACCACAAGGGCGGGGAGTCCGCCGCTCCGGGCGGGAAGGGCACGCCCTCGCCGTCGCTGGTCGGCCTCTGCCGGGCGTACGCCGCGAAGGCCGTTGACAACCCGGGCAAGGCGCTGGAGAACCCCGCCTTCACCGTGCTGACCACCACCGCCGGCGGCGCCGACAAGGTGGCCGCCTACTGCGACGCCCTGCTGGCCACCGCCAAGGGCAAGCCCTCCACCCGGCCGTCGACCCGCCCGACCGCGGTGCCGAGCCGTTCCGCCGGCAAGCCGGGGACCCTCCCGACGGCGGGCACGCACACCGACGCCCCCGGTGGCGGCCACAAGCCGACCAGCACGCCGACCACCCGCTGACTCCGACGCCGGGCGGGGCACCCTCCCACCCCCCGTTCCCGCCCTGCGTCGGCCCGGCCGCGTCGTACGGACGACACCCCCCCCCGCCGTCCGCGCGACGCGCGCCGAACCCGCGCCCCCTTCGGGAGCGCGCCAGAGCGGCGGCCGTACCCCCCCAACGGCCGCCGCTCTGCAGGGTTCTTTGGCGTTCAGTCCTCCGCCCAGCCGGCCGCATTGTCGCCGGTCTCCCGGGAGATGCCCGAGCCGGTCTCGGGCCAACCGCCGAAGCGCTCCTCGTGCAGGTGGGCGAAGAAGTAGCACATCTGCTCGCAGTCGGCGTCCAGCACCGCCATGGCCGGGTCGGCCCGGACCGCCTCGTAGTAGTCGCGGCCGAGCGCGACGATCCAGCCCCGGGCGTACAGGAAGCCGTCGTCGGAGCCGTCGGTGACCTCCTGGACGTCGGCTCGGTCGATGTCGTACAGCTTGCGCTCCACCACCCGGTCGAGGTCGGTCAACTCCCGCGCGGTGAGGTCGACGCAGAGCTCGCGCAGCTGACCCAGGAACGGATCGAGCCAGGCGTCGACGGCGTACTCGTCGGCACCGTCATCGTCGGGATCCCGCTCGGCCAGCGCGCGGCGCTGCGTCGCCGCCTCGGGGCCGAGCCGCGCCCACGCCGCCTCCACCAGAGCCCAGAACCGCTCCTCGTCCTGGGCCGTCGGCATCCTGGTCATCTCGTCCGTTCCCGTCATGGCGGCGACCGTAGCGGGAGCGTCCGACATCGCCTCAGGGAAATGTGTCGGGGTCGCGGTGCATCATCGGCGCATGGAGAAACCACCGATCGTGGCTGCCGACGAGTGGCAGCAGGCCCGCGACGAGCTCCTCAACGCCGAGAAGGAGGCCACCCGGGCGCTCGACGCGCTCGCCGCGCGGCGCCGCCGGCTGCCGATGGTCCGCTTCGACAACGGGTACGCCTTCGCGTCGCCCACCGGCACCCGGACCCTGCTCGACCTCTTCGAGGGTCGCGACCAGCTCGTCGTCTACCAGTTCATGGACGTCGGGCCGGGCAAGTTCTGCGGCGGCTGCACCGCCTTCACCGACAACATCCCCCCGGGCGGCCTGGCGGCGCTCGCCAGCAGCGGGGTCAGCTGGGCCACCATCTCCGACATGCCGCTGGCCCAGATCGAGGAATACCAGGCCCGCAAGGGCTGGACGCTGCCGTTCCTCTCCTCGCGCGGCACGTCCTTCAGCGACGACTGCGGCGCCGGGCGGGGCTTTCTGCTCAGCGTGTTCCTCCGCGACTCCGACGAGGTCTACCGCACGTACTCCACCACCGCCCGCGGGGTCGACCGGCTGCTCTTCGCCAACAGCATCCTCGACCTCACCCCGTACGGGCGGCAGGAGGACTGGGAGGACTCCCCGCCCGGCTGGCCGCAGCGGCCGACGTACGGGTGACCGCACCGGGACCGTGGAGACCGCCTGAGGCCGCGGCCGTCCATCCACGGCCTGTCCCGGCTCTCCCGCTCACGGCACCGGAAATTCGGATGAGCGCCGAACGCCCGATCGCTACCCTGGCCGCGATGACGATTTCACATGACGTGGCCGGGAGCGGCCCGACGGTAGTTCTGCTGCACTCCACGGTCTGCGACCGGAGGATGTGGGATCCACAGGTGCCCGCCCTGGTCCAGGCCGGCTGGCGGGTGGTGCGCGGCGACCTGCGCGGCTTCGGCGAAACGCCGGTGCCGGACGGTCCCTACAACAACGCCCAGGACGTCGTCGACCTGCTGGACCAGCTGGGGGTCGAAGAGGCCGCGCTGGTCGGCGCGTCCGGCGGTGGCCGGGTCGCGCTGGAGGTCGCCGCCCGCTGGCCCCGGCGGGTGACCGCGCTGGCGTTGCTCTGCACCGCGTCGACGGGGCACGAGCCGAGCGCCGAACTCCGGGCCGTCGGCGAGCGGGAGGACACGCTGCTCGAGGCCGGTGACGTCGCGGGCGCGACCGCACTCAACGTGGACACCTGGCTCGGGCCGCACGCCGACGAGGCGACCCGGGAGCAGGTACGCCGGATGCAGCAGCGGGCCTTCGAGGTGCAGCTCGCCGCCACCGAGGAGTTCCCGCAGCTCAGGCCCGAGTTCGACGTCGCCACCATCACGGCGCGTACCCTGCTCGTCTCCGGCGCGCACGACCTGGCGGACTTCCGCCGGATCGCCGTCGGGCTGGCGGAGCGGATCGCCGGCGCCCGTCATCTCGAACTGGACTGGGCCGGTCACCTGCCCAGCCTGGAACGCCCCGATGAGGTGAACCGGCTGCTCGTCGAGTTCCTCAGAGGCTGACCGGCGATGGCCGCGATGAAGATGCACGCCGACGAGGTCCAGACCGACCCGGACCTGGTCCGTCGCCTGCTGGCCGGGCAGTTCCCGCACTGGGCCGACCTGCCGATCCGTCAGGTCGACTCGTACGGCACCGACCACGACATCTACCGGCTCGGCGAGCACCTCGCCGCCCGGCTACCCCGGATCGGCTGGGCGACCGGGCAGGCGGCCAAAGAGGCGGAGTGGCTGCCGAAGCTCGCCCCGCACCTGCCGCTCGCGGTGCCCGTACCCGTGGCCATGGGCCGTGCCGGGGAGGGCTACCCGTTCGCCTGGTCGGTGTGCGAGTGGCTGCCCGGCGAGAACGCCAACGGCACCATCACCGACCTGGACCGGGCCGCCGTGGACCTGGCCGGGTTCGTGCGCGCGCTGCGCCGGATCGACACGACCGGCGCCTTTCCGCGCCGGCCTGGCGGCAGGGGATCGCCGCTGGCCGAGTTCGACGAGTCCGTACGCCGCTCGGTCGCGCAGCTCGGCGACCGGATCGACGGCGACCGCGCCCTCCGTTGCTGGCAGGAGTCGCTCGACGCGCCGGCCTGGGACGGCCCGGAGGTGTGGTTGCACGGTGACCTGCTGCCGGGCAACCTGCTCGTGGTGGACGGGCGCCTCTCGGCGGTGATCGACTTCGGTGGGCTGAACGTGGGTGATCCCGCCTGCGACCTGCAACCCGCCTGGAACGTCTTCGCGGGCCGCAGCCGCGAGCGGTTCCGCGCGGAGGTCGGCGCCGACGACGCGTCCTGGCTGCGGGGGCGCGGCTGGGCGCTTTTTCAGGCCGTCATGGCCATGCCGTACTACTGGGACACCAATCCGGGCATGATCCGCCAGGTCTCCCACGCTCTCGCGCAGGTCTTCGCCGACGACTGACGGCCCGCGCGGATCAGCCGGCCCCGGCGGCGGCCAGGCTCGACTCGGCCGAGGTGCCGGGCGGCACGCGCTGCCAGCGGGCCCCCTCGGTCGCCCCGGCCCGCCCAGATCACCCCGGGTTCGGCGCGGGCGATCGTCCGCCCGGCCGGGTCCTTCGCGGGGCGGGCGTCCTGCCAGCGGACGTGTCGTACCCCCGCCTCGCGCAGCATGCGGGCGGCGGTCGCCGCGCGGTCCGCCGCGACCAGCAGCACCACCGGGTCGCACGTGTCCGGCGGTACGGGTGCCGTGACCGAGTAGACCTCCACCAGGCCATGGTGCCAGGTGGCCGGGGAGCGCCCGGGCTCACGAGAGCTTGGCGACGATCTCCACGAGATTTCCGTCGGGGTCGCGCAGCAGGGCGTTGCGGTTGTTGTTGCCGGAGTCGTGCGGGGGCTGGAGCGCGGCAACGCCGGCGGCCACCAGCCGGTGGTAGGCCTCGTCGACGTCGTCGGTCCACACCACCAGGACCATCGCCGGGCTGCCCGGTGCGGCCTCCACCCCGTGCACGTTCCTGGCCGCCTCGACCGTGCCGAGACCGATGGTGAACCCGTTCAGGCGAAGCTCGACGTGCGCGGGAACGCCCTCGCGCGGGGTGCGGAAGGTCTCCTCGAAGCCGAGGAGATCGCGGTAGAAGTGGACCCCGGCCTCGATGTCGGCGGTGTAGAGATTGACCAGCCCTGTGACGAACATGCCCAGCAATGTAGCGGGGGATCAGGCGCTCGTGGGCCCGTGCGCACAGCCCTCGTGGGCCCGTGCGCAGCCAAGGGGCACCGGCCGGCCACGGCGCCGGGTAGTTTGCCGTCGGCGAGGGATTCCGCGAAGACGGCCCGCCGAGGGGATTGTCGGCAGGGGTCCCGCCGCGGGGAGGATGTCGTGTCGGCGAAGCGAACGGCCCTGGTGGTTCCGGGCAGCGGTGGCTGCTGGCACCTGCCCCACCAGCTGTTTGCCGTCGATGCGGCGCGGGCACGCGGCGCCCGGCTGCACCACGTGTCGTGGCGCGGCGAGTTGCCACCGGAGCCGCAGGCGCGGGGTCCGTGGGCGGTCACGCAGATAGCGGCGGCGCTGCGGGGCCTGCCCCAGCCGTTGATCATCGCCAGTTCGCTGGGCACCCTCGCCACTGCTCTCGCCGCCGACCACGGACTGCCCGCAATCTGGATCACGCCGTTGCTGCACCGCCCGGAGGTGGTCGAGGGCCTTCGCCGGGCCAGCGCGCCCCGGCTGCTGATCGGCGGTACGGCGGACAGCAGTTGGCGTCCCGGTCTGGCTCGCGAGTTGTCGCCGCACGTGTACGAAGCCGAGGGTGCCGATCACGGGCTTCGCGTGCCGGGGCCGCTCGCGAGGTCAGCGACGGTGCTGGGCGAGATGGCCACGGCGGTGGAGGACTTCCTCGACCGGGTTCTCTGGCAGGATGCTCCCGATGACCACCCGGACGCACTGGCAGGCGTGGCATGAGGCGTACGCCGATGAGAGCTCTCCGTTGTCCCGCCGGCTCCGGCTGGTTCAGCAGCACATCGCCTCGTGGCTCGATCAACGTTCGGACGAGCGGTTGACCGTGGTGAGCGCCTGCGCCGGGCAGGGCCACGACCTCATCGGTGTCCTCGCCGCACGGCCCGACGCCCAGCGGGTACGCGGGACGCTGCTCGAGTACGACCCGGGCAACGTGGCCGCCGCCCGGGCCGCGGCCGACCAGGCGGGGCTCGCCAACCTCCTGGTCCGGCAGGCGGACGCGGGCCGGCTCTCGTCATACGTCGGAACGGTTCCGGCCGATCTGGTGCTCATGGTCGGGGTCTTCGGCAACATCTCCGACGCCGACGTGGAGCGCACCGTCGCCGCTCTTCCCCAGCTGTGTGCGGAGGGCGCCACCGTGATCTGGACCAGGGCGCGGCGAGCGCCCGATCTGACGCCGACGGTCCGGGCCTGGTTCCGCGATGCCGGTTTCGTGGAGGAGGCGTTTCACGCCCCGGACGATGTGCGCTTCTCGGTGGGCGTGCACCGTCTTGACGGCGCACCTCGTCCCCTGGATGTCACCGGGACGGTCTTCGAGTTCGTCCACTGACGACTCTTTCATGGTCGGCCCGGCCGCCGCATCCGTCCGAGCGCGGCCTCGTCATCGGCTCGACGGCAGCGGCTGGCCGGACACGACGTAGTAGCCGAGAAGAATCAGGAACATGATCCCGGCTGCGGCGAAGCCCGCGCCGATCACCCGCTCCAACAGGACGAAGCGTGCCAGGCGCGGGCCGTACCCGGCATCCGGTAGCGACCGCCACGGCGGAATCCTCCGCAGCACGCTGGCGACGGACATCGACCGCCGCACGTGCCACTGGGTCACGCCGCGGAAGTTGGTGGCCAGGGCGACCCCGAGCAGGCACATGGCCAGGCTCATGACCGCAGCGGCCAGGTAGCGCCAGGTCTCCACCCGACCTCCTCGGGACGACATCCACGCCCATGATCCGGTCTACGCCCTCGTAGCGCTGCCCCAGTGGGTCACCGGCTGACGGGTCAGGAGGTCGCCGCAGCTGGTCGTTCAGCTTCCCGAACGGCCAGACGGCGGAGTGCGGGTGCCCTTAGTCCGGCTGTCGCTGCCGCGATGTACGGGGCGACAGGTCTTGATTCGTCTCAAGTTCGGATCGCTATTGTAGGAGGGGCCTAGCGCAGCGCGATCGTTGAGTCACATAGACGACGCTACGAAGTAACCGTCCTTCATCAAGACCGACACTGCTTTAGCCTGATAAGGGACGACCATGGTTCGCTGCTGATGGAGGATGGTCCGGTGGACTGGGTCAAGATTGTACCCCTAGGCGCCGCGTTCATCGGCGCCTTGGGTGCCATCGCTGCAGCGGTGGTAAAGAAGCCAGCAAGCTCCGGTGGGTCGACCTATAGCGGCACGGCGGGGGGACACGCCCATTCATATTCGACCGTGAACGGCGTGGACTACGATGTGCACAGATCTGTTGACGTGGCAAGGGGGCGCTGGAAAGCGGCAGCGTTGGTTGCCTTCATTGGAGCGTTTGTCCTTGCGATAATTCCCGTAGTCTGGGGAGAGTCCAGTAGCAACTCTCCTGCCGCGGGAAGTGCGGCATCGGCCCACCCGCCAGGGACTGATGGAAGTCCGACGCCTACATCTGCGCCGCTCGAGGAGTCATATGACTTGCGTATTGCAGACCCTCTGACTATCAAGCGGGATGGAGTCGAAGCATCGGTCCTTGTCTCCCTCGGTCGCGATGACTCGGTAATCGGGGACTCCTTCGTTTATGACGTCACAATTGAGGTATTTAAAGGGACCTGGCAGTTCACCCCCGACCTCATCGCATGTGCCGATGGCGGCTCAGGTGCGGCCGACGTTGTGTACAGTTCCAAAGGCAGCGACAAGATGGGGCCGGCAACGCGCAGATTCTGGAAAGTGGCGTGCAGTCAAGCTGCAGACGGCGAGCCACCAATAAGGATCACGGTGTACTTCAAGTCTGGCGAACCGTTGGGAACGTGGAAAGAAAGCTGAATCCGATGCTCGCAATCCGTCCGGCCAGGGGCGACGGCTAGCGGCACATCCCGCCCGGTATGTGCTGGCTCCTTGCCGGCGATGGGCCGCGGCGTCCGTTCGAGGCTGCCAAGGGGGCCACCGTAACGCGCTCGCACCACGAATAGCCCCCACGCGAGCCGGTCAAGCGAGGGGAGTGCCTGTACGCCCGGCAGGATTCGAACCTGCGGCCTTGATTTTAGAAGAAATCCGGGATGGCTTGTCAGGCGATTGCGCACCTGGTCAGCCGGTCAATCGTTGTCGGCGAGCGCCGGTGTTAGCGGGCGGACTTGGCTGTACGAATGGCTGTACGGGGCCGCGGTGATCGTTTCAACCGCGAGCGGGAAGCCGCTGACCTGCGGTGACAGTGGTGCGCCCGGCAGGATTCGAACCTGCGGCCTTGGGATTAGAAGTCCCCTGCTCTATCCGCTGAGCTACGGGCGCGCGGCGTACGTGTCGCGCCAAGAGGGTACCGCCGACCCCGCACGCGGCGGGGGAACGGGTCGCCGTCTCGACGCCGGTGATCAGGTTCTCACGCGACCGGTCCGGAGGTCACCCGGGTTCCGGTGCCGGGCGGCCCGTACCCTCGGGTTCGTGCTGCTGGAACCGGATGCCGAGAACGAGGTCGCCTACGAGCTGTGCCAGCTCCTGGGGAGGGCGATCGTGCCGCTCGGCACAGCCGGGACGGCGTTCTTCTTCGCGCACCCGACCGGGGAGTACCTGCTGACCGCCGACGCCGTCACCACCGCCGAGGTCGGCGGGATCGGGTTGCGGGCCAGCCTCACCGAGCCGGCCGGCGTCGCCCCCGACGAGCTGGTACTTCCGGACTTCCCGGCGCGCTGGGCGCACCGGCCCGAGGCGGGCGCGGCGATCATGGCGTCTGCCGGCCTGCACGCGGAGGCGGCCGAGCAGGGCTGGCGCTGGCGTACCCAGCCGGTGCCCGACGCGGTGGCCGTCCGGCCCGACGAGGTCGAGGCGCTGGGCGCGGAGCCGGTCTCCGCGATCGTGCTCGCCCTCGGCGTCCGCCCCGACGGGTCACGGCCGCTGGAGGTGGCCGTCGAGCGCGCCGTCCGCGACGACGCCGGCCTGCGGATCACCGCCGGGTTGCCCGAGGGGTACGTCGGGGCGCCGGTTTTCGCCGTGCGGCCGGACGCCGCCGGCGAGGTCGGCCTGCGCTGCCTCGGCCTGGTGCTGCCCGGCGAGGGCAGCCACCCGCTGGCCACCCTCGACCGGATCGTCGCCGGCCTGCCCGCCTGACCGGACCCGCCCGGCCGGTCTCACCCGGCGAATCTGGCGCCGGAACCTGACCTCAGGTGCCCTGCGCGGCCGGCTCGTCCGCCTCGGCGGAGGTGCGGCCGGCGGGGATGGCCGATCCCCGCCCGGCAGCGTCCGCGGCGGCCGAGGTCGAGGTGGGGCCGGCGCCGAGGAACGCCTCGGCCCACCGTCCGGCCTCGGCGAAGACCTTCTCCCGTACGGCGGGGCCGGAGAGCGTCAGGTCGTGCATGCCGCCGTCGAAGCGGGCCAGGGTGACGTGCCGGCCGAGCCGGGGCGCCCAGCGGACCATGTGCTCCACGTCCAGCACGGCGTCGGCGAGGGCGGCCGAGTCGTGCCACCTGGTGCCCTTGAAGCTCCGCGTCGAGCAGGCCAGCAGCACCGGCACCGGAATGTCCAGGCCGGCGCGCAGCCGCTGCTGACCGCTGCGGATCGCCCCCAGCCAGCCGGCCCGGACGGGGAACCCGGCGAGCGGCTTCCAGGCCAGGTCGTACGTCCACTCGCCGCGATGCTCGGCGTGCAGGCTCTCGCCGTACACGGTGCCCAGGCCGAACGGGAGAATGCGCTGCGGCGCCCGGCGGCCCAGCCGGGAGACGGCGGCCGCGAGGGGTCGACGGACCAGCCAGGGGGCGTTGATGTCGAAGAAGGGGCTGTTCAGGAAGACCCCGTCGACCAGGCCGGCGTCGCGTCGGGCGTCCGCCCAGAGCGAGATGATCAGACCGCCGGTGGAGTGGCCCATGGCGAGCAGGGTGTCGTGCCCGTCGTCCTCGCGGATGATCTTCGCGGCGGCGTCCAGCTCGGGAAAGTAGTCACCGAGGTCGCGGCAGAAGTTCGGGGTCTGGTGCGGCAGCAGGCTGCGGCCGTACTTGCGCAGGTCGAGGGCGTAGAAGTCCCAGCCCCGTTCGGCGAAGAAGTCCGCCACGTGGGTCTGGAAGAAATAGTCGACGAAGCCGTGCACGTAGAGCACCGCCCGGCCGGTGGGGCGCTCGGCGCGCCGCCGGACCAGGGTCGCGACCACCGGCCCCTCGTCGTCGGTGCCCAGGTCGATCGTCTGCCGCTCGTAGGGCGGCCCCAGCACGTCCTGTTCCACGTCCGCGACGGTACGCCCGGACGCTACCCGGCGGTAGCCCCCGGCGCGTCCCCGTCCGGCCGCACCGGTCGGACGGGGACGCGCCGGACGTGGTCAGGCCGTCTCGGCGTCGACCCGTTCGGCGTCGGTCCCGGCGTCGGCGGGCTGCTCCGGGACGGGCTGGCCCATCTCCCGGACGTGCTTGTTGTGCCGCGGCTCCTGCTTGGTCTTCGCGTCGTTGAGCTTGCGCCGCAGGTCGTCGCGGGCGTCGTTGAGCGCCGCCCGTAGGTCCTCCTCGCTGGAGGTGGTGACGAGCTTCTGCCGCCCGGCGATCCAGCACTCCAGCGTGACCTTCTGTCCGCGCGCCTCGCGGTCCTTGACCGACACCTCCAGCTCGGTGGCGTCGGCGTGGAAGGCGGCCAGCCGCGCGTCCAGCGTCGCGAACTGCTCGACGATCCAGTTCCGGTCGCCCTGGGAGAAGCCGGCGCCGACGCGCAGGCACTCGGCCACGGTCGCCGGGTTGGTCACCGCGCTCACCGCCGCACCTCCCGCTCGGTGCGGGCGGAGCCGGTCATGGGTAGCGAGCTGAGAGTCATCAGCGCTGACCTTTCTCGTCGGGACGGTTGATCAATTCAGTACCCAGCCGGGGTCGTCCTCACTCCGGGCGACCCCGGGTTCCGATCGTGGTGGCCGGCCGTACGCCGTCCCAGGGCCGGCCGGCCCTAGCACACCGGGACCTTGATCAGGTGTTCGTCCACAGCCGGTCCCGTCGTCCACAGACCGGGCCGGACCGGTCGCGGCGGGCCCTGCCGCCCGGCCAGTCTCGGCACGAGGTCGGCTCGCCACGGCCGGCCCTGGACCCCTGGGAGGGGACGATGTTCGACACCTACGTCACGATCGTCGGCAACGTGCTGACCGCGCCGGAGTGGCGGCGCACCACGCAGAGCAACACGCTCGTCGCCAACTTCAAGGTCGCCTCGACCGCCCGCCGGCTCGACCGGGACAGCGGGCGCTGGGTCGACGGCAACAGCCTGCGGGTGCGGGTCAACTGCTGGCGCAGGCTCGCCGAGGGGGTGGCTGCCTCGGTGATGGTCGGCGACCCGGTGGTGGTGGCCGGTCGCCTCTACACCCGGGACTGGACCGACGACGCCGGCAACCACCGCACCCTCTACGAGCTGGAGGCCGTCGCGGTCGGGCACGATCTGTCCCGCGGCCGGGCCCGGTTCCTGCGCAACAAGCCCAGCATGACCACCAGCAGCGTCGAGGACGCCGAGGCCTCGGCCCGGGTGCACGGCGAGCCGACCGAGCCGGTGCCACACGAGCAGGCCCCGGCCACCCCCGACGACCGGCCGTTCGACGAGGAGTTCGAGTTCTCCGGCTTCACCGACCCGCGCGCCGGCCACGGTCTGCCGGGCTCCGGTCTGCCCGGCTCCGGCATCGACCTCCCGCCGATCGCCGACCCGTTCGACGAGGAGACCGACGACCGGGGCGAGGCGGGCGACGACCTCGCCCCGCTGCCCGGCGACGGTGGGGACGGTGACGCCGACCAGCCCGGCGGGGCCGGCGAACTGGACCCGCCCTCGGAGGAGCCGGCCGTCGCGCCGCCCGGGCGGGGCCGGCGCGGTCGCGGCCGGGTGCCCGTACCGGCCTGAGGTCCGGCCCGCGCCGGCCGGGGGCGAGGAGGCAGTGCCGGGCCGGCCGGGAGGAAGGGGACCGGGTGGGCGTACGAGGGGGCGGGGTGGCGACGGTGAACGTGGCCACCCCGCCGTACGGCTAGGCTGGCCGGCCGGAGGTGGTGCGGGTGCGGCACTCGACCGCGGTGGCGAACGCGGCAGGGCTGGTGGCGGGATACGCCCTGGACAGCCTGCTCGGCGACCCGCGCCGCTGGCACCCGGTGGCCGGGTTCGGCCGCGCTGCCGGGGCACTGGAACGGCGGGTCTACCGGCCCGACCGGGCGGCCGGTGCGCTCTTCACCAGCCTCGCGGTCGGCGCGCCCGTGCTGCTCGGCGTGGCCGGCACCCTGGCCACCCGCCGCCACCCGGTGGCCCGCGCCGCGCTGATGGCCGCCGGCACCTGGACGGTGCTCGGCGGGCGCACCCTGCGGCACGAGTCCGAGGTGATGGGCAGAGCCCTGCGCCGCGGCGACCTGCCGGCGGCCCGGCGACGCCTCGGCCACCTCTGCGGGCGGGACCCGTCCACCCTCGACGAGCCCGAGCTGGCCCGGGCCACCGTCGAATCGGTCGCCGAGAACACCTCCGACGCGGTGGTGGCGCCGCTGGTCTGGGGCGCGCTCGCCGGGCTGCCCGGCCTGCTCGGCTACCGCGCGGCGAACACCCTCGACGCGATGGTCGGGCACCGCTCCCCGCGCTACGCCCGCTTCGGCACCCCGTCCGCCCGCCTCGACGACCTGCTCAACCTCGCGCCGGCGCGGCTCACCGGGCTGCTCACGATCGCGGTCGCCCCCGCCGCCCACGGCGACCGGGCCGCCGCCTGGCGGGTCTGGCGGCGGGACCGGGCCGACCACCCCAGCCCCAACGCCGGGCAGTGCGAGGCGGCGATGGCCGGCGTCCTCGGTGTCCGCCTCGGTGGGCGCAACGTCTACTTCGGACGTTCCGAGGTGCGCCCGTTCCTCGGTGACGGCCCCCGCCCGGAGGCACGCCACCTCAAGCGGGCCGCCCGGGTCTCCGGCGCCGTCGGACTCGCCGCCCTCGGGCTGGCCGCGGCCTGGCCGCTGACCGCCGGCCGGCTGGTCTCCGCCGCCGGCCGGCGCGCCCTGGACGCGCTCACGCCAGCGGGTCGGAGCGGGTCGGGCCGGGCCGGGTCGGTCGGTCGGACCGGGTCGACCGGTCGGACCGGGTCGACCGGTCGGACCGGGTCGGTCGGTCGAGGCGGGGCGGTCGGTCGGACCGGGTTGGCCGGCGGCCGGGCCGCCGACGGGCGGGCCCGGTGAGCGGCGGGCTGCTGGTCGCCGGCACCACCTCCGACGCCGGCAAGAGCGTGCTCACCGCCGGCATCTGCCGGTGGCTGCACCGCAAGGGTGTCTCGGTGGCGCCGTTCAAGGCGCAGAACATGTCCAACAACTCCGCGGTGGTGGTCGGCGCCGACGGCCGGGGCGGCGAGATCGGTCGCGCGCAGGCGATGCAGGCCGCCGCCTGCGGCCTCGCCGCGGACCTGCGCTTCAATCCGGTGCTGCTCAAGCCCGGCAGCGACCTGGCCAGCCAGGTGGTGCTGCTCGGCGAGGCCGTCGACACGGTCACCGCCAGCAACTTCCGGCAGCTGCGGCCCCGGCTCGCCGAGACCGCGTACGCGGCGCTGGCCGAGCTGCGTGCCGCGTACGACGTGGTGATCTGCGAGGGCGCCGGCAGCCCGGCCGAGATCAACCTGCGGGCCGGCGACTACGTCAACATGGGGCTGGCCCGGCACGCCGGCCTGCCCACCATCGTCGTCGGTGACATCGACCGGGGCGGCGTCTTCGCCTCGATGTTCGGCACCGTCGCCCTGCTCGACCCGGCCGACCAGGCGCTGATCGCCGGCTTCGTGATCAACAAGTTCCGGGGTGACCTGGGGCTGCTCCAGCCGGGTCTGGACATGCTGCACGGGGTCACCGGGCGGCCCACCTACGGCGTGCTGCCCTGGCACCTCGACCTCTGGCTCGACGCCGAGGACTCCCTCGCCTACGGCCGGGTGCTCGGCCGACCCGCGGCCCCGCGCGGCACCGACTGGCTGGACGTCGCCGTGGTCCGGCTGCCCCGGATCAGCAACGCGACCGACGTGGAGGCACTGGCCACCGAGCCCGGCGTCCGGGTCCGGCTCACCGTCGAACCCGCCGAACTGGCCGCCGCCGACCTGGTCGTCCTCCCCGGCTCCAAGTCCACCGTCGCCGACCTGGCCTGGCTGCGGGAGACCGGGCTCGCCGACGCGGTCACCGCGCACGCCGCCGCCGGCCGGCCGCTGCTCGGCATCTGCGGCGGCTTCCAGATGCTCGCCCGCGCCATCCACGACCCGGTGGAGAGCCGGCGGGGCAGCGTCCCCGGGCTCGGGCTGCTCCCCGTCGAGATCACCTTCGACCCGCGCAAGACCGTCCGCCAGGCCGCCGGCATGGCCGCCGACGGGGTCCCGGTCCGCGGCTACGAGATCCACCACGGGTACGTCTCGACCGCCGACCCGACCCTGGTCCCGCTGCTCACCTACGCCGACGGCACCGGCGAGGGGGTCCGGCTCGGCGCGGTGCACGGCACCCACTGGCACGGCGCGTTCGAGTCCGACGAGTTCCGCCGCCGGTTCCTCACCGAGGTGGCCCGGGCGGCCGGCCGCTCCGGCTTCACGGTCGCCCCGGACACGGCCTTCGCCGCCGCTCGCGAACGCTCCCTGGACCTGCTCGGCGACCTCGTCGAGGAGCACCTGGACACCGACGCGCTGTGGCGGCTGATCGAGAGCGGCGCGCCCGCCGACCTGCCCTTCATCCCGCCCGGTGCCCCGCCGGCGAGCTGACCCCACCCCTGCGCCGGGCTTGGCCCGGGCGCCAGGGCGGCGGGGGCCGGGCCGACGAGCGCCAGGGCGGGTCAGGGCCGGATGTCGGCAGGGTCGTCGGAGAACGGCAGCCCCGCCTCCCGCCACGCCTCCACCCCGCCGATCACGTCGGTGGCGTTGCGCAGCCCCAGCGCCTGAAGGCTCGCCGCCGCGAGGCTGGAGCTGTACCCGTGCCGGCAGATCAGCACGATCTCGCGGTCGTACCCGGTCGCCTCGGGGACGTGCGACTCGCTGGCCGGGTCCAGGCGCCACTCCAGCACCGTCCGGTCGATGACGATCGCGCCAGGCAGGTGCAGGTTGCCCTGCTCGCGGCGCTGCTCCTCGGGACGGATGTCGACCAGCAGGGCACCCGCCCGCACCGCCTCGACCGTCGCCTGCGGAGTCAACCGGCGCAGCCCGGAACGGGCCTGTTCCAGCAGGGCGTCCACGCCGGGACTCATCACGTCATTGAGCACGTCCAGATCATGCCGCTCACCAGGGTCGACCGCGCGGCGAACGCCGGCTCCGGTGCCGGAACCAGGCTGACGGGGGACACCCACTAGCGTCGCACCCGTGACGGTGGCGCTGGTCGAGGCGTACGCGACGCTGGCCCGGCGGGTGCTGGCCGGGCCGGCGCGGTTGGGGCGTACCCGACTGGTGGCCGTCGACGGGCCGAGCGGCGCGGGCAAGAGCGTCTTCGCCGCGCGCCTCGCGGAGGCCCTCGGCGACCTCGCCGGTGACGGACCGCCGCCCGTGGTGCACACCGACGACCTGCTCGACGGCTGGGACGACCAGTTCACCTTCTGGGAGCGGTTGGAGGAGTGGGTGCTCGCGCCCCTGCGGGCCGGCCGGCCGGGGGAGTACCGGCGGTACAGCTGGGTGCGGAAGGCCTTCCTGCCCCGGGCCGTGCCGGTGCCGGTCGCGCCGGTGCTGCTGGTGGAGGGGGTGAGCGCGGCCCGGGCGGCGATCCGGCCCGAGCTGAGCCTCGCCGTCCTCGTCACCGCGCCGCCGTCGCTGCGGCTGGCCCGCGCGGTGGCCCGGGACGGCCCGGAGATCCTGCCCGAGCTGCGCCGCTGGCACGCCGGGGAGCGGTCGCACTTCGCCGCCGACGACACCGCCGCCCACGTCGACCTGGTGGTCGACGGCGCGCCGACCCTGCCGCACGACGCGCGGCGCTACTACGTGCGGCGGCCCTGAGGCGGAACCGCCGAGCCGGGCCGGTCGAACGGGGCATGGACGCGGGCCGGCGCCTGCGGCACGATGCGGGGACACCGGTACCGGGGAACGGGGAGCCCAGATGGCAGCAGCGGAGACGCCCGCGCGGCGCCGGATCACGTTGACCGGCGTCAGCTCCCGGGCCTGGGAACATCCGGCCGACCGGGGCGCCCTGGTCGCCCTACGCGAGCTGCGCGGCTTCGACGAGGTGGTCAAGGCGTTCTTCGGGATGTGGAACGAGCGCGCCTTCCGGCTGCAGTTCCTCGCCGCCGGCATCCGGGTCGACCACCGGCAGTACCCGGCGGTGCACCAGCGCTGGGCCGAGGCCGCCGCCGCGCTCGACGTGGCCGAGCTGCCCGAGCTTTACGTGACCCAGTCGCCGTGGCTGCGCGCCGAGGCGATCGGGCTGGACAAGCCGTTCGTGGTGGTCAGCTCGGCCTGCGTGCAGCAGCTGGACGACGACGAGCTGCGCTGCCTGCTCGGCCACGAGCTGGGTCACGTGCTCAGCGGGCACGCGGTGTACAAGACCATCCTGATGATCGTCACCCGCTGGGCGGCCAACCTGAGCTGGCTGCCGGTGGGCGCGATCGCGCTGCGGGCGATCATCGCGGCGATGCTGGAGTGGTGGCGTAAGGCGGAACTCTCCGCCGACCGGGCCGGCCTGCTCGCCGGGCAGGACCCGGCCGCCGCGCTGCGGCTGCTGATGAAGCTCGCCGGCGGCGGGGACCTCACCCAGACCGACACGGCCGCCTTCCTCGAACAGGCCGCCGAGTACTCCGGCGGCGGCGACCTGCGGGACAGCCTGCACAAGCTGCGGATGACCGCGTGGAGCACCCACCCGGTGCCGGTGGCCCGGGCCGCCGAGCTGCGCCGGTGGATCGACTCCGGAGCGTACGGGCGGGTGCTGGCCGGGGAGTACCCGCGCCGCGACGACGACGCCGCGACGAGCGTCTCGGAGGAGATCAGGGCGGCGGCCGAGTCGTACCGGGAGGCGTTCGAGCACTCCACCGACCCGCTGGTCGGGCTGTTGCGCCGGCTCGGCGACGGCGCCGCCGACGTCGGCGAGTGGGTGGGCGGCACTGCCGGCCGGGCCCGGTCCTGGATGGGCGCGGCGAGCGAGGCCGCCGGCCGGGCCCGGCGGGCCGGCGCCGCCCGCCCGAACGGCGCCGACGCGGGCTCGGAGGGTACGCCGGGGTAAGGCCGGCATACGATGCCGGTCATGACCACTCCGATCATGTCCGAGTCCGAGGTACGGGCCGCCGTCGAGCGGGAACTGCCCGGTGTCCGTGCCGACCTGGAACGCCTCGTCCGGATCCCCGGCATCGCCTTCGAGGGCTTCGACCACTCGCACGTGGAGCGCTCCGCCGAGGCGGTGGCCGAGCTGCTGCGCGGCTGCGGCCTCGACACAAAGGTGGTGCGCTCGGGCGGTCAGCCCGCGGTGATCGGGAAGAGGGCCGCCCCCGCCGGCGCACCGACCGTCCTGCTCTACGCCCACCACGACGTGCAGCCCGTCGGCGACCTGTCGCTGTGGGAGTCCGACCCGTTCGAGCCGGTCGAGCGGGACGGCCGCCTCTACGGCCGGGGCGCGGCCGACGACAAGGCCGGCATCATGGCGCACGTCGCCGCGCTGCGCGCCTTCGGCGACCAGCTCCCGGTCGGCGTGGTCCTCTTCATCGAGGGCGAGGAGGAGTACGGCTCCGACTCGCTGGAGCGGCTGCTCGCCGAGCATCGGGAGGACATCGCCTCCGACGTCATCGTGATCGCCGACTCCACCAACTGGGACGTCGGCGTGCCCGCCCTGACCACCTCGCTGCGCGGCATCGTGAACTGCTTCGTCGAGGTGCGCACCCTGGACCACGCCGTGCACAGCGGCATGTTCGGCGGCGCGGTGCCGGACGCGCTGACCGCGCTGGCCCGGCTGCTGGCCACCCTGCACGACGACGCCGGTGACGTCGCCGTCGAGGGGCTGGTCGGCCGGGAGGGCGCCAGCGTCGACTACCCGGAGGACCGGTTCCGCACCGAGGCCGGCCTGGTCGCGGGCGCCTCCCTCTTCGGCACCGGCCGGATCACCGACCGGCTCTGGACCAAGCCGGCGCTCGCCGTCCTCGGCATCGACGCCCCGGCCACCGGCGAGGCGCCGAACGCGCTGGTGCCGGCGGCAAAGGCCAAGCTCAGCGTACGGCTGGCGCCGGGCGACGACCGGACGCGCGCGTACGACGCGCTCCGCACCCACGTGGAGAAGCATGCCCCGTGGGGCGCGCAGGTGACGGTCACCTTCGAGCACGACGGGGACCCCTGCGTCATCGACGCCACCGGGCCGATGTTCGACGCGGCCCGCGCCGCCTTCCGGGGCGCCTGGGACGGCACCGACCCGGTGGACATCGGCGTCGGCGGCTCGATCCCGTTCATCGCCACCTTCCAGGAGATGTTCCCGCAGGCGGCGATCCTGGTGACCGGCGT
Organism: Micromonospora sp. BS32; assembly: GCF_059089345.1. Lineage (NCBI taxonomy): Bacteria > Bacillati > Actinomycetota > Actinomycetes > Micromonosporales > Micromonosporaceae > Micromonospora > Micromonospora sp. BS32. Next base: position 68,178 of record NZ_JBSSHR010000017.1, on the reverse strand, counting down.
GGAGGACCCGCACGCCCGGGCGCACGGCCCGAACGAGAGCCTGCACCTGGGGGAGTTCGCCCGGGTCTGCCTGGCCGAGGCGCTGCTGCTGGCGAAGGTCGCCGAGGCCGGCCGCCAGGTCGGTTAGGTCGCGGAACCGTAACTTCGGGGTCGATGTCGGAGTTTCCGATGTGTCGGGCGCAGGGGTGTTATAGCCTTTCGAACATGCGTACGAACGACGTGATGGCGCGGCTCGAGGCCGCCGTGAGTGCTCTGGGGGACGTCGATGTCTCCGCGTGGCCCGAGGACACGCTCAAGGATCAGCTCGGCGAGCTCTCGGCCGCGCTGGTCGCCCTCGACGGCGTGCTCTCCCGGGTCGCCGAGGAGGTGCGCGCCCGGGGCCTGCGCATCGAGGAGCCCGTCTCCGCCTGACCTCCGCGTGGCGGCCGACGGCGGCCCGGGCACGGCAATGCCCGGGTGGTGTCGGGGGTGGCTGGCAGGATAGGGCCGTGCGGTTCCTCGACCTGGCAGCCACCTCCGCGGCCGTCGGCGCCACCGGCGCCCGGCGGGCCAAGGTGGAGCTGCTCGCCGCCGCCCTGCGCTCGCTCGACCCGGCCGAGGTGCCCGCCGGCTCCGGCTACCTCGCCGGTGAGCTGCGCCAGCGACAGACCGGCGTCGGCTGGGCCAGCCTGCGTGACCTACCCCCGCCGGCGGCCGAGCCGACCCTGACCGTGGCCGCCGTCGACGCGGCGATCGACGGGATCGCGGCGGTCCACGGCCCCGGCTCGCAATCCCGCCGGCGGGAGCTGGTAGGCGCCCTCTTCGCCGCGGCCACCGCCGACGAGCAACGGCTGCTGGTCGGCCTGTTCAGCGGCGAGCTGCGGCAGGGCGCCCAGGCGGGGCTGCTCGCCGACGCGATCGCCCGGGCCGCCGAGGTGCCGGTCGCGGTCGTGCGCCGAGCGCTGCTGCTCGCCGGTGACCTGCGGGCGGTGGCGGTGGCCGCGCTCTCCGGGGGCGCCGCCGCGCTGACCGCCTTCGGGCTCCAGGTGGGGCGGCCGCTCGCCCCGATGCTGGCGCAGAGCGCCCCGTCGGTGGACACGGCGCTCGACGCCACCGGCGTACCGGCGGTGGTCGACGTCAAGCTCGACGGCATCCGGATCCAGGTGCACCGCTCGGGCGACGACATCGCGGTCTTCACCCGGAGCCTGGACGACATCACCCCGCGGGTGCCCGAGGTGGTCGCCGCGGTGCGCGCGTTGCCCGGCCGGGATCTGGTGCTCGACGGCGAGGCGATCGGGCTGGACGCCACCGGGCGGCCGCTGCCGTTCCAGCAGACCTCCAGCCGGGCGGCCCGGCGCACCACCCCCAGCACCACGGGCCGTGCCCCGGTCGCCCCGGCCGTGCTCGCCGCCGCCGAGACCACCGGCACGACGGTGCTCACGCCGTACTTCTTCGACCTGCTGCACCTCGACGGCACGGATCTGATCGACCTGCCCGGCCGGGAGCGGTGGGCCGCCCTGGCCGGCGCGGTCGACGAGTCGCTGCTGGTCGGCCGGCTGGAGGTCGACGGGCCCGAGCAGGCGGGGGCCGCGTTCGCCGCCGCCCTCGACGCCGGCCAGGAGGGGGTCGTGGTGAAGGCCCCGGACGCCCCCTACGACGCCGGCCGGCGAGGCGCCGCCTGGGTCAAGGTGAAACCCCGGCACACCCTCGACCTGGTGGTGCTGGCGGTGGAGTGGGGCAGCGGCCGGCGGCAGGGCTGGCTCTCCAACCTGCACCTCGGCGCCCGTGATCCGCACACCGGCGAGTTCGTCATGCTCGGCAAGACCTTCAAGGGCCTCACCGACGAGCTGCTGCGCTGGCAGACCGAACGCTTCCTCGCCCTCGCCGTCGAGCGCGGTGACTGGGTGGTCCGGGTCCGTCCGGAGCAGGTGGTGGAGATCGCGTTCGACGGGGTGCAGACCAGCTCCCGCTACCCGGGCGGGATGGCGCTGCGCTTCGCCCGGGTGGTCCGCTACCGCGACGACAAGGCCGCGGCCGAGGCCGACACCATCGACATGGTCCGGGCCATCCACGCCGGCCGGGCGCCCGGCTGACCCGGCCCGGGGGGCATCGCACCCTGCCGAGCAGGTCAGGTTCCGGCCGAGGAACGGGCAGTGGTCGCCGGTCAGGCGGAGGGGGCGGGCTCGGCGGCCCGGTCCAGCGGCTTCGCCGGCGCGTCGCCCCCGGCAAGCCGGCGTGCCTCGCGTCGCGCCACCCAGCCGTAGCCGAAGAGCGACATCCCCGCGAAGAGCCACCACTGCACGATGTAGCCGAAGTTCTGCCAGTTGTTCGCGTGCCCGATCGGCACCGCGCTGAACGCCGGGTCGTTCGCCGGGGTCTGCTCGTCCAACAGCAGGTACGCCCCGTGCACCGGGTACGGCAGCTCGCGGGCCAGCTTGCCGACGACGATCCGGCGGGCCTCCAGCCGGCCGTCGCGCCGGTCGACGGCGCCGCCACCGGACTCCGTCGGGCGCACCCGGCCGACCACCGTCACGTCGCCGGTCGGCAGCGCGGGCACCTGGGGAACCGCCACCGCACCACCCGGCGCGGGCGGGATCCAGCCCCGGTCCACCAGCACGGCCGTGCCGTCGGCCAGCACCAGGGGAGCGACCACCTCGAAGCCGACCTGGCTGTCGACGGTCCGACCGCGGATCAGGGCGATGTTCGACGCGTCGTACCGGCCGGTGGCGGTGACCCGGCTCCACTCGTCGCGCTCAGCCGGGGCCGGGCCGGCCGAGCCGGCCGCGCCGGTGGGTGCCGGGAGCCGGTCGCGCAGCGGCGCGGGTGTGCCCTGACTACCGGCGTCGATGCGCTCGTTGACCGCCGTGCGCTCGTGGTAGCGGGCCAGCTGCCAGTTGCCGAGCAGCACCATCACCGCGGCGGCGACCAGGGTCAGCGCGAGATAGCCCAGCCAGCGTGGCGTCAGCAGGAACCGGTACACGGTACGAGGCTACCCGTATGACCGGGGCCACTGACCGCGACGGCCCGGGGCAGCGACCACTCGGCGGCCGCCGGACGTCGGTCGGGGCGGGTATGGTCACGCGAGCGGATCGCCGTCCCGTTCCTCCCGGTCGGTCCGCGCGCCGCCACTGCCGCCAACGAGGAGTCGATGATGACCGCCGTGCCGCGCCTCGTGCTCAGCGCGCCCTCCTCCGGCCATGGCACCAATGCCCTGTCCATCGGGCTGCTCGCCGCGCTGGCCGACCGGGGGGTGGACGTGGCCGGCTTCAAGGTCGGCCCGGACCAGATCGACGCCGCCTACCTCGGGCTGGCCGCCGGCCGGCCCGGTCGCAACCTCGACGCGCGGCTGGTCGGCGCCGACCGGCTCGTACCGCTCTTCGGGCACGGTGCCGAGGGCGCCGGGCTGGCCGTGGTGCAGGGCACCATGGGCCTCTACGACTCGGTGGCCGGCCGGCCCGAGGCGGAGTCCACGGCGGCCGTCGCCACCGCCCTGCGCAGCCCCGTCGTGCTGGTGGTGGACGTGGCCGCGATGGGGCAGTCGGTGGCCGCGCTGGTGCACGGCTTCCGCTCGTACGACGAGCAGCTCTGGCTGGGCGGCGTGATCCTCACCCAGGTCGCCTCGCAGCGGCACGAGACGATGCTGCGTGAGGCGCTCGACGACGTCGACGTCCCGGTCTACGGCGCCCTGCGCCGGCACGAGCTGCCGCCGGTGCTGCCCGCACGGCGGCACGGCGTGGTGCCGGTGCTCCGGCGCGACGGCGAGGCGGTCCGCGCGGTGCGCCGCCTCGGCGAGGCGGTCGCGGGCACGGTCGACCTGGACCGACTGCTCGCCCTGGCCCGGTCCGCGCCCGCGCTGCCGGTGCCGGCGTGGTCCCCGTCGCCGGCCGCGAACCCGCCGGGTGCGGCGCCGCCGCCCGGGGAGGCGCCGCTGGTCGCGCTGGCCGGCGGCCCGGGCGGCAGCTACAGCTTCCCGGAGACCGCGGAGCTGATCCGCGCCGCCGGGGCCCGGGTGGTCACCGTCGACCCGCTGAGCGACGAGGCGCTGCCGGCCGGGGTCCGCGCGCTGGTCGTCGGCGCCGGCCTGCCCGAGTCGTACGCCCGGGAGCTCTCCGCCAACCGCCGGCTCTGCATCGCGGTGGCGGAGCTGGCCCGCACCGGCCGGCCGGTGCTCGCCGAGGGCGCCGGCCTGCTCTGGCTGGCCCGGGAGCTGGACGGGCTGCCGATGTGCGGGGTGCTGGACGCGATCGGGGAGAGCCGGGACGGCCTGGTGGTCGGCTACCGGGAGGCGACCGCGCTGAGCGACAGCGTGCTGGCGGACGCCGGCGCGGTGGCGGTGGGCTACAAGCAGCACGCCGGGGTGCTCACCCCGCGGGCCGGTCAGCGCCCGGCGTGGAGCTGGGACGGCGGCTCTCCCGAGGGCTTCGTCTGGCGGGGCGTGCACGCCTCGCAGCTGGGCCTGCACTGGGCGGCGCACCCGGAGGTCGCGACCCGGCTGGTCGCGGCGGCCGGGGTGGCCGCGGGCGCCGAGGGCGTGGGAGCCCCGGCGTGATCGGGCAGGTGGCGGTACGCCGCTTCCCGCAGCTGACCGTCTCCACCCCGCGGACCGAGGTGCGTCCACTGGCGGCCGGGGACGCCAAGGCGGTCGACGAGGTCTTCGCCGATCGGCAGACCCAGCGCTGGCTGCCGCTGGCCGAGTCGTCGGGGCGGATCGAGGGGCACGCCTGGTGCGCCGATCTGGCCCGGCAGCGGCGCGACAGCGGCGAGGGCGACCACTACGCGGTGCTCCGCCGGGAGGACGACCGCGTGGTCGGCTGCCTCTGGACCCGGCGTACCGACTGGGGTGCCCGGATCACCGAGGTGTCGTACGCCCTGGCACCGCACGCGCGGGGCTTCGGGCTGGCCGCCGAGGCGGTGGACGCGCTGGCCATCGCGCTGATCCTGGAACACGGCTTCCAGCGGGTCGAGCTGCGGGTGGCGCCGGGCAACGTGGCGTCCCGCCGGGTCGCCGAGAAGGCCGGCTTCAGCTACGAGGGTCTGCTGCGCAACGCGGGCTACGTCCGGGGCGCCCGAGTCGACCTGGAGCTGTGGTCACTGGTCGCCGCCGACCTGCACTAGCCCGGCCGGCCGGGGCCACCGTCCGGCCGCCCGTCGGGCCGGAACGAGGTTCGCGCCAGGAACCGCACCGTTCCTGACGCGAAGCTCGTGACCCACCACCGGCGGGCGGGCGTCAGCCGACCATGCGGTCCGACGGTGGGGTGAACTGGCGGGTGGTCGTGCCCTTCAGCCCGTCGCGCAGGGTCTGGGCGACCGCGTTCACCGGGATCTGCGACTGCCCGTCACCCACGGCGTTGAACGGGTTGTCCGGGTCGGCGATGAAGCTCGCCGCCGCGAGTTCCGGGGTGTACCCGACGAACCAGGCCGACCGGGTGCTGTCGGTGGTACCGGTCTTGCCGGCCACCGGGCGGCCCACCGTGCCCCGGACGCTGTCCGCCGTCGACCAGCCGCCGCAGGCGCCCCGGGCCGGGGTGTCGCCGGTGGGGCAGCGGGCCGCGTCGGTGGCCGCCCGGGCCGCGTCGGCGTTGACCACCTGCCGGCAGCGCGGCTTGGCCACCTCCCGCTCGATGCCGCCCGCCGTCCGGTAGGTGGCCGGGGTGCCGTCCCGGTTGGTGATCGAGGAGACCGGCATCGCCTCGCAGTACCGGCCGTCCGCGGCGATCGCGGCGTACGCGTTGGCCATCTCCAGCGGGGTGGCGTCGGAGACGCCGAGGGTGAACGCGCCCCACTTGTTCGCCTTGGTCGGGGAGGCGTGGTCCCGGTCGACGTCGGTGCGCCAGCGCAGCCCGAGCTGTTCGGCCAGCCGCACCCCCTTCTCCGCCCCGAGCTGCTCCTCCAGCTGGACGAAGTACGTGTTCACCGACTTGCCGAAGCCGGACCACATGGTCTGCCGGCCGGTCATGGCGCCACTGGCGTTGGACGGGGCCCAGCCGTCGTAGACCCTGGACTGGTACCGGTACGGCGAGTCGTACGCGGTGGAGAGCGGCATCCCGGAGTCCAGCGCGGCGAGCATCGGGAACATCTTGAACGTCGATCCGGCCTGGTACCCGGGGAGGCTGCCCCCGCCGAGCAGGGGCGCCACCGTGTTCGGGTAGTTCGCCTTGACGTTGGGGTCGGCCTCCGGGTTGGAGCTGGGCCCGTTCTCGCTGAGGTCCAGCGAGTAGTTCCGGTTCACCGCCATCGCCTTGACCCGGCCGGTGCCTGGTTCGGCGACCACGATGCCGTTGGCGAAGGGGCTGCCCACGCCATCCTTCGCGCCGACGTTCTTCTCCGCGGCCCCCTGGATCTTCGGGTCGAGGCTGAGCACGAGCCGGTAGCCGCCGCGGCGCAGCTTGTCCATCCGTTCCAGCCGGTTCTCGCCGAACGCCGGCTGGGCGCTCCACCAGTTCTTCACGTAGTCGCAGGCGAAGCCCCAGGTCTGGTACTTCTCCGGGATCGAGGCGCAGTCGTTGGGCGGGGTCGTCACCCTGGTCCGGATCGGTTCGGCCTTGGCCACGGCCGCCGCGTCCGGGGAGAGGTAGCCCAGCTGGGACATCCGGTCGAGCACGTAGTTGCGCCGGCCGGTGGCGTCCTTCTGGTCCGAGCTGATCGGGTCGTACTCGGAGGGGGACTTGACCAGGCCGGCGAGGGTGGCCGCCTCGACCGGGGTGAGCGTGGCCGGGGTCTTGGAGAAGAAGATCTGCGAGGCGGCGTAGATGCCGTACGCCCGGTGGCCGAAGTACGCCGAGTTGAGGTAGCGCTCCAGGATCTCGTCCTTGGTGAGCGCCTTCTCGACGTCCAGCGCCATCCGCATCTCCTTGACCTTGCGCAGGCTGGTCTGCTGAGTGGCCTCCTGGACCTCCTTCGGCGTCTTGGCGCTGTCCCGCAGGGCCATCCGCACGTACTGCATGGTCAGTGTGGAGGCGCCCTGGGAGACGCCGCTGGAGCGGGCGTTGGCCACGAAGGCCCGGGCCACGCCCTTCGGGTCGACGCCGTGGTGCTGGTAGAAGCGGTTGTCCTCGGCGGCGACGATCGCCTGCTGGATGTTGGGCGACATGTCCGACAGCTTCGTGTACTGCCGGTACTCCTCGTAGAACATGGTCAGCACGGTCTTGCCGTCGGGCGCGTAGAGGTACGACGTCTCGGCCGGGAGCGCGGTGCGCAGGATGTCGGTCTTCTGCTCGACCGCGTGGGCGGTGGCCTTCGCGCCGACGCCGGTCACGGCGGCCAACGGGTACGCCGCGGCGGCGATCACGATGCCGGCGATCAGCCCGGCGCGCAAGAGAGGAACGGAACGACCAGTGGCAGCAAGGGGTCGGTTGCTCACGTGGTCAAGTTATGACATTTCCGATTCAGAAATGAGAAGAATTCATAAACGGGCGAGGGTGTCGCCGGGCGGTGACGTGACCCACGTTGGGATCCGCTGTCCCGTACGGCGGCTTCCCGGCAGGATCACGGACATGCGTGGTCAGCTGATCGACGTGCCGTCGGGCACCGGGGACGAGCCCGATCTCGGGCACCACGGGGACGCCGAGGCCACCCCGGGCCTGATCGACCTGGCCGTGAACGTGCGCCGGGACGTGATGCCGGACTGGCTGGCCGACCCGCTCACCGCGTCGCTGGGCGAGCTGGCCGCGTACCCGGATCCCCGGCCGGCCCGGGCCGCCGTCGCCGCCCGGCACGGCCGTCCCCCGGAGGAGGTGCTGCTGACCGCCGGCGCCGCCGAGGGCTTCGTGCTGCTCGCCCGGGCACTGACCGGGGCGCGCCGCCCGGTGGTGGTGCACCCCCAGTTCACCGAGCCGGAGGCGGCGCTGCGCGCGGCCGGGCACGCGGTGGACCGGCTGCTGCTCGATCCCGCCGACGGCTTCCGGCTCGACCCGGCCCGGGTCCCGGTCGACGCCGACCTGGTCATGATCGGCAACCCGACCAACCCCACCTCGGTGCTGCATCCCGCCGCCGACCTGGCCGCGCTGGCCCGGCCGGGCCGGGTGCTGGTGGTCGACGAGGCGTTCGCCGACACCACCGGCGCACCCGGTGCGGACGGCGAGCCGGAGTCCCTCGCCGGCCGGCGGGACCTGCCCGGCCTGGTGGTGGTCCGCAGCCTCACCAAGACCTGGGGGCTGGCCGGGCTGCGGATCGGCTACCTGCTCGGTGAGGCCGCGCTGCTGGCCCGGCTGGCCGCCGTCCAGCCGCTCTGGGCCGTCTCCACCCCGGCGCTCGCCGCCGCCACCGCCTGCGCGTCGCCGGCCGCCGTGGCGGCCGAGCGCGCGATCGCCGGCCGGCTCGCCGCCGACCGCGAGCACCTGGTCGCACGCCTGTCGGCCCTGCCCGGGGTACGCGTCGCGGGCCGCCCGGCCAGCGCCTTCGTCCTGCTGCACCTGGCCGGCGCGGACCGGATCCGGGAGGCCCTGCGTGAGCGTGGCTGGGCGGTCCGGCGCGGCGACACCTTCCCGGGGCTCGGCCCCGACTGGCTGCGCGTCGCGGTCCGCGACCCGGGCACCACCGACGCGTTCACCGAGGTACTGGCGGAGATCCTGGAGGCATGATGCTGGAGACCACGATTGCGGCGATCGGGCCGCTCGACGAGCCGGCGATGGCCGCCGCCCGCGACCTCCAGGGGCGGCTGACCAAGCCGGCCGGCTCCCTCGGCGCCCTGGAGGAGCTCTCGGTACGCCTCGCCGGGCTGGCCGGGTCGTGCCCGCCGCCGCTGCCCGAGCCGGCCGCGGTGGCGATCTTCGCGGGTGACCACGGGGTGCACGCCCAGGGCGTCACCCCGTGGCCGCAGGAGGTCACCGCCCAGATGATCGCCAACTTCCTGGCCGGCGGCGCGGTGGTCAACGCCTTCGCCCGGCAGGCCGGCGCCTCGGTCACCGTGGTCGACGTCGGCGTGGCCACCCCGCTCCCGGTCGACCCGGACGCGGTCCCGGCCGGATCCGACCGGGACGGCCAGGTTGTCGCGCCCCGCCTGGTCGCCGCGAACGTCCGCCGGGGCACCCGGGACATGACGGTCACCGCCGCGCTCACCCGCGACGAGGCCCGCGCGGCGGTGGAGACCGGCATTCGGATCGCCGGGGAGCTGATCGACGCCGGGGCGGGCATCCTGCTCACCGGCGACATGGGCATCGGCAACACCACCCCGTCGGCGGCCCTGGTCGCCGCGCTCGTCGGCGTCGATCCCGCCGAGGCCACCGGCCGGGGCACCGGGGTGGACGACGAGACCTACCGGCGCAAGATCGACGTGGTGCGAGCGGCGCTGGCCCGGCACCGGCCCGACCCGGCGGACCCGCTGGGCGTGCTGGCCGCCGTCGGCGGCCTGGAGCACGCCGCGCTGGCCGGGCTGATCCTCGGCGCTGCCGCCCGGCGGGTTCCGGTGCTGCTCGACGGGGTGATCGCGGCCAGCGCCGCGCTCGTCGCGGCGGCCCTCGCCCCGGCTGCCGTCGGCGCGATGGTCGCCGGGCACCGCTCGGCCGAGCCGGGCGCCACCGTCGCGCTGCGACACCTCGACCTGATGCCGCTGATCGACCTCGGCCTGCGCCTGGGCGAGGGCACCGGCGCGCTGCTGGCGCTGCCGGTGGTCACCGGCGCGGTCCGGGTGCTGCACGAGGTCGCCACCTTCGACTCGGCGGGGGTCTCCGAGAAGTGAGCGAGCGGAGCGAGCGAACCATCCGGCTCGGTAGCGCGGCGCCTCGCGCCACTGCGGAGCGGAGCGAGGCGGCGGCGTGAGCGACAACCCCTACCCCCTCGGCCTGCGGCTGGCCGGCCGACGGGTGGTCGTGGTGGGCGGGGGAGCGGTCGCCACCCGGCGGGTGCCGGCGCTGCTGGACGCCGGCGCCGACGTACTCCTCGTCGCCCCCGAGCTGACCCCGGCCCTGCACGGGCACGCCGACGCCGGTCGGCTGCACTGGCTGCCCCGCCGCTTCGTCCCCGACGACCTGGCCGGGGCGTGGCTGGTCCAGGTCGCGGTCGATGACCCGGTCGCCGCCGCGTCGGTCAGCGCCGCCGCCGCCGAGCGGCGGATCTTCTGCGTACGCGCCGACGACCGCGCGGCGGCGACCGCCTGGACGCCCGCGGTGACCCGGCACGGGCCGGTCACCGTGGCGGTGCTCGGCGGCGGCGACCCGCGCCGGGCGATGGGCGTCCGGGACGCGATCCGGGAACTGCTGACCGTCCGGACCGGGCTGGCGGCCGGGGCGCCCGCCGAGGTCGCCGTCGGGCGGGTCGCGCTGGTCGGGGCCGGGCCGGGTGACCCGGAGCTGATCACCGTGAAGGGGTGGCGGCTGCTCACCGAGGCGGACGTGGTGGTCGCCGACCGGCTGGTACCCGGGCTGCTCCTGGACGAGCTGCGCCCGGACGTCGAGCTGGTCGACGCCTCCAAGATCCCGTACGGCCCGTCCCGGGCCCAGGAGGAGATCAACCGGATCCTGGTGGACCGGGCGCGGGCCGGAAAGGTGGTGGTCCGGCTCAAGGGCGGCGACCCGTACGTCTTCGGCCGGGGCGGCGAGGAGCTGCTGGCCTGCGCGGCGGCCGGCGTACCGGTGACCGTGGTGCCGGGGGTGACCAGCGCGATCGCCGTGCCGGCGGCGGCCGGCGTCCCGGTGACCCACCGGTCGGTGGCGCACGAGTTCACCGTGGTCTCCGGCCACGTCGCGCCGGACTCCCCGGCCTCGCTGGTGCGGTGGGAGGCGCTGGCCGGCCTGCGCGGGACCCTGGTCGTGCTGATGGGGTTGAAGAACCTCGCGGCGATCACCGCCACCCTGGTCGGGCACGGCAAGGATCCGGCCACCCCGGTCGCGGTGGTCCAGGAGGGGACGACCGGCGCCCAGCGGACGCTGCGGTCGACCCTGGGCGCGGTGGCCACGGACGCGGTCGCGGCCGGCCTGCGCCCGCCGGCGATCGTGGTGATCGGCGACGTGGTCGGCGCCCTCGACGTCTGACGGTGCGGATGCGCGACGGCGGTCGGAGACCTCGTCTCCGACCGCCGTGAACGCGCTCAGGTCACTGCTTGAGCATGTTGTCCAGCAGCAGGGCGCAGCGGATCAGCCCGAGGTGGCTGTACGCCTGCGGGTGGTTGCCCAGCCCGCGCTCGGCCAGCGGGTCGTACTGCTCGGGGAGCAGCCCGGTCGGGCCCGCCGTGTCGACCATCAGCCGGAACAGCTCCTCCGCGTCGGTGCGGCGGCCGGTGCGCAGGTACGCCTCGATCAGCCACGCCGTGCAGATGTGGAAGCCGCCCTCCCGGCCGGGCAGGCCGTCGTCCCAGTGGTACCGGTAGACGACCGGGCCGCTGCGCAGGTCCGCCTCGATCCTGAGCACGGTGGAGAGGAAGCGCGGGTCGTCGCCGGGGAGCAGGCCGGAGAGGCCGATCCAGAGCGAGGAGGCGTCCATGTCCTCGTCGCCGTACGCGACGCTGTACGCCTCGACCTCCTCGTGCCAGCCGTACTCCAGCACGTTGGCGCCGATCCGGTCGCGCAGCTCCACCCACTCGGGCTGGTCCTCGCCGCCGTGCTGGCGCAGCACGTGCAGCGCCCGGTCCACGGTCATCCAGCACATCACCTTGGAGAAGATGTGGTGCCGCGGTGCGAGGCGCGCCTCCCAGATGCCGTGGTCGGGCTCGTGCCAGCGGCGGCGGACCGCCTCGACCATGTTCTCCAGCACCCGCCACTCGTCCTCGCGGACCGAGCCGCGCGCGTCGGCCACGGCGGCGATCAGGTCCGCGATGGGGCCGAAGACGTCCAGCTGGAGCTGGTGGTTGGCGAGGTTGCCGACCCGGACCGGCCGGGAGCCGGCGTAGCCGGGCAGGGTGTCGATGACCGCCTCGGCACCCAACTCGTAGCCGTCGACGGTGTAGAGCGGGTGCAGCCGCTCCGGGTGGCCGCCGGTGCGCTCGATGCAGCCGTCCACCCAGCGCAGCAGCGCCTCGGCCTCCTCGAGGGAACCCAGGTCGACCAGCGCGCGGGCGGTCAGTGCCGCGTCCCGCAGCCAGCAGTAGCGGTAGTCCCAGTTCCGGACCCCGCCCAGCTCCTCGGGGAGCGAGGTGGTGGCGGCGGCGAGGATCGAACCGGTCGCCTCGTGGCAGAGCCCGCGCAGGGTGAGCGCGCTGCGGGCGACCAGGTCCCGGGCGGTGGAGGGCAGCTTCAGCGAGGCCACCCAGTCCTTCCAGGGCTGCTCGGCGGCGGTCTGGCGCTGGTGGATCGGCACCGCGTGGTGCTCCAGGCTGTGCGTGGCGAAGCGCAGCTCCAGCACGACCTGGCCGCCGGCGGCGGAGAGGTCGACCACGGCCTGCGCCGTCTCGTACCCGCCGTCGTTGCGAACCTCCCACTCGACGCCGGGGGAGTAGAGCGCGACCGGCTCGTTGGAGCCGAGCACCAGCAGGCCGTCGTCCATCGGCTGCAACTGCACCTGCACCTGGCCGAACTCGGGCCGGGGGGCGAACTCGATCCGGGCCCGGCCGGACCCGGTGAGCAACCGGACCAGCGTGGAGTCGCCGGTGACCACGGCTGGGCCGTCCGGGGTGGTCTCCTTCGCCGGCAGGTCGAGCCAGTCGGTGACGGTGAGCCCGGACCACCGGGTCTCCACGGTCATCGTGCCGTTGCGGTAGCGCTGCCCGAGCGGGATGCCGCCCCGCTCCGGAGTGATGCTGAAGTGCCCGGCCGGGCTGCCCCCGACCAGGTCGGCGAAGATCGCCGCCGAGTCGGGCTTGGGGTGGCAGAGCCAGGTGACCTTGGCCTCGGGGGTGAGCAGGGCGACGGTGCGGCCGTTGGCCAGCATCGAGTGCCGCTCGATCGGGACCGCCCGCTCGCCGAAGAGCCAGTGCCGGCGGGTCTCCAGCAGCAGGCCGAGCGCCCGCGCGGCCTCGATCGGCTCGGCCACCCGGTAGTGCGCCTGGGTGTCGCCGGGGCCGATCTTGATGCCGACGTCCGGGCCGTGCAGGTTGCCGAAGGCGTTCTCGTCGGTGACGTCGTCACCGATGAAGAGCACCGCGCTGGCGGAGAGCTGGGTGCGTAGCTGGTCGACGGCGGTGCCCTTGTGGGTGGCGACCACCGACAGCTCGATGACCTCCTTGCCCTGGGTGACCGTCACGTCGTCCCACTTGGCGGGGCCGTTGCGGACCGCCTCGATGGCCGCCCCGGCGACCTGCGGGTCGACGCCCCGGGTGTGCACCGCGACGCTGGCCGGCTTGCGCTCCAGCCGGACGCCGGGGTGGGCCGCGGCGATCTCGCGCAGCGCGTCGCGCAGCCGGGTGCGGACGGCGACCAGCTCCGGGGAGAGCCGCTCGACGAAGCCGATGTCGAACTCGGACCCGTGGCTGCCGACCAGGTGGACCTCGCTGGGCAGCCGGGACAGGGCGGCCAGGTCGCGCAGGGCGCGGCCGGAGACCACCGCGACGGTGGTCTGCGGCAGTGCGGCCAGCGCGCGGATGGCGGCCACCGACTCGGGCAGCGGGACGGCCTTGCTCGGGTCCTCGACGATCGGGGCGAGGGTGCCGTCGTAGTCGCAGGCGACCAGGAGCTGGGGGACCCGGGCGATCCGCCCGATGGCGGCGCGCAGCTCCGGGTCCATCGTTCCGGCGGCGGGCGTGACGATGTCGGTCGGCGGGGCGCTCATGCGGTCTCCGCCTCGGGGGTGCCGAGCTCGGTGAGGAAGGACTTGGCCCAGTGCCCCACGTCGTGGGTGCGTAGGTGGCGTTGCATTATCCGCATGCGGCGGCGGGCCTCCGGCTTCTCCACGTGTACGGCCCGCAGCAGCGCGTCCTTGACCGCGTCGGGATCGTGCGGGTTGCACAGGAACGCCTGGCGCAGCTCGGTGGCGGCGCCGGCGAACTCACTGAGCACGAGCGCGCCGCCCTGGTCGGCGCGCGATGCCACGTACTCCTTGGCCACCAGATTCATTCCGTCTCGCAGCGGGGTCACCATCATCACGTCGGCCGCGACGTACATCGCGGCCAGTTCGGAGCGACTGTACGACTGATGCAGATAATGCACCGCCGGCACGCCGACCCGTCCGAATTCGCCATTAATCCGACCAACCTCGCGCTCCACCTTGACGCGAAGTGCCTGGTAGTGCTCCACGCGCTCCCGGCTCGGGGTGGCGACCTGCACCATAACCGCGTCGGGAACTGTCAACTTTCCGTCAGCGAGAAGTTCGCGGAAGGCCTTCAGCCTCAGCTCGATGCCCTTGGTGTAGTCCAGCCGGTCCACGCCCAGGATGATCGTCTTGGGGTTGCCCAGCTCCTCGCGGATCTGCTTGGCCCGGGCCTGGACGGCCGGGTCGGAGGCCATCCGCTCCATCTCCCGGGTGTCGATCGAGATGGGGAAGGCGCCGGCCTTCACCTGGCGGCCGTCCACCTGGATCATCTGGCCCTCGTAGCGCAGGCCGAGCAGGTGCCGGGCCAGCCGGACGAAGTTCTGCGCGGCCAGCCGCTGCTGGAAGCCGACCAGGTCGGAGCCGAGCAGGCCGCGCAGGATCTCGGTGCGGAACGGCATCTGCATGAACAGCTCGATCGGCGGGAACGGGATGTGCAGGAAGAACCCGATCTTCAGGTCCGGCCGGAGCTCACGGAGCATCGACGGCACCAGCTGGAGCTGGTAGTCCTGCACCCAGACCGTCGCGCCCTCCGCGGCGACGTCCGCCGCCGCCTCCGCGAACCGGGCGTTGACCAGGCGGTACGCCTCGCGCCAGCGGCGCTTGTAGGCCGGGGTCTCCACCGCGTCGTGGTAGAGCGGCCAGATCGTCGCGTTGGACTGGCCCTCGTAGTAGCGCTCCAGCTCCTCGGCGCTCAGCGGCACCGGGTGCAGGCGGATGCCCTCCAGGTCGAACGGCTCGGGGGCGGGGCCGGTGCCGCCGGCCCAGCCGACCCAGGTGCCGCGCTGCTCGGCCAGCACGGGATGCAGCGCGGTGACCAGCCCGCCGGGGCTGCGTCGCCACTGCCGTCCCTCGGGTGTGCTCACCTCGTCGACCGGCAATCGGTTTGCCACTACGACAAAGGAGCTACGGACGGTCACGATCGGCCACCTCCGGGTGCTGACGGGTCCACCGCGATGAGCGTACTGAGCGTAGCTGCGGCCTCTGGAGCCCCGTGCCGGAGTTCCGTACCCGTCCCACGATCGCCGAACCCTACCCGTGATCTTGCCGACATCCCCTGGTCGGAGCGCCGGGATGAGGATGGCCTGCCGCTTCTCGAGCACGAGGCCGGCATCAGCCGCCGGCGACGCGGCTCGCCGCCGTACTCCTCCGGCGGGGTGATGTGGGCGAAGCGGGCCGTACCTGTCAGGATTGACGATGGCGTGCGTGCGGCCGGCTCCCGGCCGGCGGTGGCGGGCGGAGTCGCAGCCCGCGCCCGCGCCGCCCATCAGGCGACAGCAACCGACGGAGGTAGCCCGCACCGTGGCCCAGTTCATCTACGTCCTGGAAAAGGCGCGCAAGGCGCACGGCGACAAGGTCGTGCTCGACAACGTGACGCTGAACTTCCTGCCGGGGGCCAAGATCGGTGTGGTCGGCCCGAACGGCGCCGGTAAGTCCAGCCTCCTCAAGATCATGGCAGGGTGGGACCGGCCGAGCAACGGCGAGGCCCGGCTCATGCCCGGCTACACCGTCGGCATGCTCGCCCAGGAGCCCGCGCTCAACGACGCCAAGACCGTCCTCGGCAACGTCGAGGAGGCGGTCGCGGAAACGAAGGCCAAGCTCGAGCGGTTCAACAAGATCGCCGAGCAGATGGCAACCGACTACTCCGACGAGCTGATGGAGGAGATGGGCAAGCTCCAGGAGGAGTTGGACCACGCCGACGCCTGGGACATCGACTCCAAGCTCGAACTGGCCATGGACGCGCTGCGCTGCCCGCCGCCGGACGCGGACGTCACCCAGCTCTCCGGTGGTGAGCGCCGCCGGGTCGCGCTCTGCAAGCTGCTGCTCGAGGCGCCCGACCTGCTGCTGCTCGACGAGCCCACCAACCACCTGGACGCGGAGAGCGTCTCCTGGCTGGAGCAGCACCTGGCCAAGTACGCCGGCACCGTCATGGCGATCACCCACGACCGGTACTTCCTCGACAACGTGGCCAACTGGATCCTGGAGCTGGACCGCGGCCGCACCTACCCGTACGAGGGCAACTACTCCACCTACCTGGAGAAGAAGGCCGCCCGGCTCGCCGTCGAGGGCCGCCGCGACGCCAAGATGAAGAAGCGGCTCACCGAGGAGCTGGAGTGGGTCCGCTCCAACGCCAAGGCCCGCCAGACCAAGTCCAAGGCCCGCCTCGACCGGTACGACGAGATGGCCTCCGAGGCGGAGAAGACCCGCAAGCTGGACTTCGAGGAGATCCAGATCCCGCCGGGTCCCCGCCTGGGCAGCACGGTCATCGAGGCGCACGGCCTGAGCAAGGGCTTCGGCGACCGGCTGCTGATCGACAACCTGTCGTTCTCGCTGCCGCGCAACGGCATCGTCGGCATCATCGGTCCGAACGGCGTCGGCAAGACCACCCTGTTCAAGACCATCGTCGGGCTGGAGCAGCCGACCGGCGGCGACGTCAACGTCGGCCCCACCGTCTCGCTGTCGTACGTCGACCAGAACCGGCAGGGCCTCGCCGGGGACAAGACCGTCTGGGAGGTCGTCTCCGACGGCCTCGACTACCTGATGGTCGGCAAGGTCGAGATGCCGTCCCGGGCGTACATCGCCGCCTTCGGCTTCAAGGGCCCCGACCAGCAGAAGCCGACCAAGGTGCTCTCCGGCGGCGAGCGCAACCGGCTCAACCTGGCGCTGACCCTGAAGATCGGCGGCAACGTCATCCTCCTGGACGAGCCGACGAACGACCTGGACGTGGAGACCCTCTCCAGCCTGGAGAACGCGCTGCTGGAGTTCCCCGGCTGCGCCGTGGTCATCTCCCACGACCGGATGTTCCTGGACCGGGTCGCCACGCACATCCTGGCTTGGGAGGGCGACGACCAGAACCCGGCGAAGTGGTTCTGGTTCGAGGGCAACTTCGACGCGTACGAGAAGAACAAGATCGACCGGCTCGGCGCCGAGGCCGCCCGCCCGCACCGGGTGACCTACCGCAAGCTCACCCGTGACTGACCGGTTCGTCTACCACTGCACGCTGCGCTGGTCCGACCTGGACGCGTACGGCCACGTCAACAACTCGCGCTTCCTCACGCTCTACGAGGAGGCGCGGGTGGCGTTGATGTTCGCCGGGGGCCGGGCGTGGGGGGTGGGCTCGTTCGCCGACGGTGTCGTCATCCGCCGGCACGAGGTCGACTACCTGCGCCCGGTCGACTACGCGCTCGGCCGGGCCACCGCGGAGGCGGCCCCGACCGTTCGGATCGAACTGTGGGTGGAGCAGATCCGGGCCGCCTCCTTCACCGTCGCGTACGAGCTCTACGACGGTGACGTGCTGGCCAGCACCGCCCGTTCGGTGCTGGTCCCGTTCGACCTGACCCGCAAGCTGCCCCGGCGGCTCAGCGACGAGGAGCGGGCCTTCCTGCTCTCGTACGCGCCGGGCGGGGCGGCGTGAGCGGCGCGCCGGTGATGGTCGGACACGGGCTGGCGGGGGTCGCCGACGCGGGTGCCTTCCTGGCCCGGCTGGTCCGGTTCGACCCGGCCACCGTGGTCCGGCTCCGCCCGGTCGGCGGGGCCGGCCGGACGGCGCTCTGGGCCCGGCTGCCCTGGGACGTGCTGGTCGTCCGCACCGTCTCCGGTACCGCGCCGGACGACGTGACGGTCGGCGCGGCCGATCTGCTGGCCCGGCTGGCGGCGGCCGACGACGCGCTGCCGGCCCGCCGGGATGCCCAGTGGCGTTGGCCGCTGCCGCCCGGCGCGAGCCGCCGGGTCGAGCTGATCCCGGCGGCGGAGCTGCGGCGGGTCGCCGAGGCGGCGGCCGGCACCCTGCGCACCGCCGCGACCGAGGGGGTGGCCGGGCGCGCGGTGGGCCAGCGCGTGCTCCGCGACGCCCTGCTCGACCACGTGGCGGTGACGGTCCGCCCGGACGACCCGCCGGGAGAGCCGGTCGAGGTGTCCCAGCGCCTGGTCCAGGCCGTGGTCCGGATGGGCTTCCTCGGCCCACCGGAGCCGGCCGGCGGCACCGGGCAGGCCCAGGTGCGGGTGGCCGGACGCTGGGTCGGCCTGGTGGGACCCTACGGAGCGGCATGGGCGCGCACCGTCTCGGAGCTCGCCGTCCGGCCGGCCCAGGTTCGTCCGAAAGTATGACCTGTGGTCATTCTTCCGGGCTGGGGCTGTCGTTAGGGGGGTGCTTCAACCCGGCTGTCCGGGTACCGTCCATCCTCGGATCCAACGCACCGTAGGCGTCCGGATCCGCTGGGGAGTGAGGTGCGCGAGCGATGCCGTGGTGGTCATGGCGCCCTGGTCCCGCCGGTGGCGGCGACCCGGAAACTCGAAGCGGGATCACAGTGGACAGCGTCGTCCGGGTCGGACCACCGGCCCCCCGCCAGCCGGGGGACGATTGTCCGGCCGCCGACCGGTCCATGATCACGGACGTGCCGGTCGCCGTCGAGCCGGTCACTCTGCGTCGGGTCTGTGACGCGCTGGACCTGCTGGACGTGCGGTACCTGGCCGACGGTGACGGCAACCTGCTGGCCATGTGGGAGCGGCACGCGGTGCTGGTCACCCTGGAGGGCCCGGAGGACGAGATCCTGGTGATGCGGGCCCGTCCACATGCGACCGTTCCGCCGGACTGGGCCGACCGTGCCTACCGGGTGGTCAACGAGTGGAACCACACCCGCCGGTTCTGCAAGGCGTACATCGGTGACCCGACCGAGCGTGGTCAGCTGCCCATCTACGCCGAGCTCCAGGTGCCGCTCGGCGCGGGCACGCACGACGCGCTGCTGGTCGAGATGATCGACTGCGGGGCCGCGGTAGCGACCACCTTCGTGGACTGGCTGCACGACGAGGGCGCCCTGCTCTGAACCGGGCGGGCCGGCCGGGCGGCGCCGCTCAGGCGCCCTCGGCCGGGTCCTCCATCACGTTGACCATGAAGTACGCGGCGCGCTCCAGGTACTCCCAGAGCGCCACAGCGATCTCCGGCGGCAGGTCCAGCCGGTCGACCGCCCGCCGCATGTGGTGCAGCCAGGCGTCGCGCTCGGCCGCGCCGATCCGGAACGAGGCGTGCCGCATCCGCAACCGTGGGTGGCCACGCTGCGCGGAGTAGGTGTTCGGGCCGCCCCAGTACTGCATCAGGAAGAGGCTCAGCCGGTCGGCGGCCGGCCCGAGGTCCTCCTCCGGGTACATCGGTCGCAGCAGCGGATCGGTGGCCACCCCGGCGTAGAACTCGTCGACCAACTTGCGGAACGTCGGCTCGCCGCCGACCGCCTCGAAGAGGGTCACCGACGCACCGGGCCGGTCGGACTCAGCTGCGGGATTCACCGTTCCATCCTGCCAGGTGCGGTGGCGGGCCGACCGGGGCGTACCGCCCCGGACGACTGCCGATCACGTCACAGCGTGGCTGCGGCGGCCGTGCTCGCCCGGCGCGCGGCC
Organism: Micromonospora sp. BS32; assembly: GCF_059089345.1. Taxonomy (NCBI): domain Bacteria; kingdom Bacillati; phylum Actinomycetota; class Actinomycetes; order Micromonosporales; family Micromonosporaceae; genus Micromonospora; species Micromonospora sp. BS32. The sequence goes on along the minus strand of NZ_JBSSHR010000017.1, from coordinate 48,696 downwards.
GGCACGAGCGCCGGCGGTGTGCGCCCGGTCACCCGCCGTCACCGACTCGTTGGCCCGCTCGGCGGCCTCCACCGCCGAGTCGACCGTCGTCCGGTCCGGCCAGCGGAGCGCCGCGACGAGCATCAGCAGCACCCCGGCGGCGCTCCACACGCCGACCACCACGGGCACCGAGAACCGGTCGGCGAGCAGCCCGGTGCTCAGCACCGCGGCACCCTGGATCGCCTGGACGCCGGTGGCCATCACGCCGAAGGCCCGGGCCCGGTACCCGTTGGGCAAGGCCCGGACGAAGAGCCCGTTGGCCGTCGGCAGCATGCCGGCGACCGCGAAGCCGCACGCGGCGGCGAGCAGGGCGACGACCGTCGGCGGCGGGTCGAGCAGTGCGGGAACCAGCGCCAGCGGGGCCAGCACCGCCAGCGGGCGCATCAGCGCGAGCCGGCGGGCGGGCGTGAGCGCCCGGCCGATCAGGAGCCCCCCGAGGATGTAGCCCACCGGGTTGGCGGCCATGATGACGGCCTGCGCCAGCCCGGCGCCGAGCCCGCTGTCGGAGCGCTCGCCGGCCCACGCCGCGGCCAGGCCCTCGGGGACGACGGAGAAGAGCATGGCGCTCCACACCAGCACCGCGATCGCCCGGAGCACGGGGGTGCCGAAGACGATCCGGAAGCCCTCGCCGGTCTCCCGCAACAGGTGGCTGCGGTGCGCCTCGGTCATCGCCGGTTCCCGGTCGCGGACGCCGAGGCGGACCAGCACGGCCGAGAGGGCGAAGGTGGCGGCATTGAGCAGCAGCGCCGCGGCCGGGTTGAAGGCGGCCACCGCCGCGCCGACCAGGTAGCCGACGACCTGTGCGGCCTGGCCGACGCTGGCGTTCAGCGACAGCCCGAGCACCAGGCGGTCACCGGAGAGGATGACCGGCAGCAGCGCCGACTTGGCGGCCTGACTGGGCGGGTTGGCCAGGGTGGTGGCGAAGAGCAGGGCCAGGATCGCCCAGACCGGCATGTGCGGCACGGCGATCAGCGCGGTCAGCGCCATGCGGACCACGTCGCAGACGACCATGACCTGGCGGTAGCGGTGCCGCTCGGCCAGGGTGGCGAGCACCGGGCCGCCGACGAGCCAGGGCAGGTAGCTCACCGCGAACGCGGCGGCGGAGAGCGCGACGGAACCGTTGGTCTGCTGGTAGACCAGCACCGTGACGGCCGCCTTGGCGACGTAGTCGCCGATCCAGGAGAGCGCGCTGGCCGTGAAGACCGCCCGGTACTCAGCCTGGCCGAACACCTCACTGAAGGTGGCCGGCTGCTCCGGGGAGGTTCGCTCGGACACCGTCGCCTCCATCGTGCCCCGACGTCGACCGCTCGTGACGGCCCGTCGGGACCCCGTCGTCAGATCTACGGATCAGCGAGGACTTGATCACGCTCCGGCGGGAGCGCTGTGCACCGGATTCTGCCCGATAGTCTGACAACTGGCTAGGGCGAACGGATTGATCGTCGCATCTCCGACTGAACGAACGGACGATACCCGAGGGGCCGTGCGGTCCGCGACCCCCGGATTTTCGCTTGTCGTGACGCGGGCTTCACCCGCAGGTCAGGTGGCGCCACTCTGGCCGGTGCCGGGGGTGGGATCGGGCTGTGGGAGCCGGCCCGGATAGAGCCGGGCGGCCGCGATCCGGGCCGTGATGCCGGAGTTCTCCAGCGCCTCGGCCAGCCGGCGGCGCAGCTCGCGGCCCACCGCGAACTGCCCCTCGGCGGTGGTCTTGACCACCGTCCGGATCACCGCCCCGTCCACGGTGATCTGCTCCACGCCGAGCACCTCCGGCGGCTCGACGATCTCCGGGGCCAGGTCGGGGTCCATCGCCACCGAGGCGGCGGCGATGCGCAGCACCGCGTTGGCCTCCTCGGTACCGGCGAAGCCGATCGGCAGGTCCACCACCACCAGCGCCCAGCCCTGGCTCTTGTTGCCCACCCGGACGATCTCGCCGTTGCGGATGTACCAGAGCACCCCGCGCCCGTCCCGGACCGTGGTGACCCGCAGCCCCACCGACTCGACCACACCGGTCGCCTCGCCCAGGTCGACGGTGTCGCCGACGCCGTACTGGTCCTCTATCAACATGAACAGGCCGGCGATCAGGTCCTTCACCAGGCTCTGCGCGCCGAAGCCGAGGGCCACGCCGGCGATCCCGGCGCTGGCCAGCAGCGGCGCCAGGTCGAAGCTGAACTCGCGCAGGGTCATCAGCAGCGCGATGCCGAAGACGAAGGCCGTGACCACGCTGCGCAGCACCGAGCCGACCGCCTCGGCCCGCTGCCGGCGCCGCTCCGGAACGAACTCCTCGGGCGTGAGCGAGGCGGACGGGATCCGCTCCCGCAGCGGCCGGAGCATGGTCGGCACCGCGCCCTCGGTGGTGGTGCGGACCAGCCGGTTGATCGTCCGGTGCAGCGCCCATCGGGCGATCACGGCCAGCAGCAGGATCAGGGCGACCCGCAGCGGTTTCAGCAGGATCCAGTAGCTGCCCTCGGCGAACCAGACCGACCCGGTGGCGTCCAGCATGAACTTGCAGAGGGCGTTGTTCAGGCAGTCCGGCGACGGCGTGGGGTCGATCGGCTCGGCGAGGAAGATCAGGCTGGCAGGGCTCACCCTGTCTTCGTACCGCACCGGGTGGGGTGGGCCGTCGCCGACCCTCCGGGCGTCCGGCCTGCGCGGTGCATCATGATCACCGGTTGGTAACCGGACATCTTCACACGACCGGAGAAAGCTTCATGAGGGACCCCGGATTAGTACGTGCAATCCGGGGTCTTATCAGGGACTATTGGCGCAACGGACGTCGGTGAGCCCGCCGGCGTCGGTCGTGGTTACCGGCTGTGCCGGGCCCGGCCGACGTGCCCAGCGGTGGGAACGGCTGGACCGGGAGGGTGAGCACGATGCCTGACATACGACCCACGGTGGGCTCCAGCGCGCTGGTTCTCAACGCCACCTACGAGCCGCTGTGTGTCGTGTCCGTGCGTCGCGCCGCCATCCTCGTCCTCTCCGCCAAGGCCGTCTGCGTCGCCGACGGCGAGGGCATCCTGCACAGCGCCCGGGACGCGCTGCCGGTCCCCTCGGTGGTCCGGCTCACCCGCTTCGTCCGGGTGCCGTACCGGACCCACGTCGGGCTCTCCCGCCGGGCGATCTTCGCCCGGGACGGCGGGCGCTGCGCCTACTGCCGCGGCCCGGCCGAGACCATCGACCACGTCTTCCCGCGCAGCCGGGGCGGCCGGCACGCCTGGGAGAACGTGGTCGCCGCCTGCGCCCGGTGCAACCACACGAAGGGCGACAAGACCCCGGCCGAGCTGGGCTGGCGGCTGCACTCCCTGCCGGCCGCGCCGAAGGGCACCGCCTGGCGGGTGCTCGGGCACCGGACCCCCGACCCACGCTGGGCGGACTGGCTCGACCTGCGCGAGCCCGAGGCGGCCTGACCGAGGCTGCCCGACCGCGCCGGGGGCGGTCGGGCCGGCGGTCAGCCGTCGCGGGCCCGGACCAGCGAGGCGTAGACCACGACGTTGTCGGTGTACCCCGTCTGGCCGCCCACCCACCGGCCGCCGCAGGTGATCAGCCGCAGGTTCGGGCGGCTGAAGTCGCCGAAGATCTCGTCGGTCGGCAGCCGGTCCTTGCCGTAGCGCTCCACCTGGTCGACCTCGAAGACGGCCACCCGGTGGTCCTCCCGGGTCACCTCCACGGTGTCCCCGGAGCGCAGCTCCTTGAGACCGTGGAAGACCGCCGGTCCGGTGGTGGTGTCCACGTGCCCGACGAGCACCGCCGGGCCGTACTGGCCGGGGGTCGGGCCCTGGTCGTACCAGCCGGCCTCCTGGGCGCGGGCGGCGTCCGGCACCGCGATGCTGCCGTCGGCGGCAATGCCGACGTGGTGGACCGGCGCCTGGAGGTCGATCGAGGAGATCGCGATCCGGGTCGGCGGGCTCCCCGGCAGCACCGGGAACTTCTTCGGCGGGGGGCGCAGCCCGGCGATGAACCGGTCCGGCAGGACGCTCAGCCCGGTGACCCGCTCCACCCCGAGCATCGCCACGATGAGCACCATCAGGGTCCCGATCACCAGCACCCCGACGCCGGGATGGCGGCCCGCGTACCGCGGGCCGGCGGTCGGCGGACGCACCGGCCGGGCGTGGGCGATCGGGTCGGTGGTGGCGACGCTGGCGGAGAACGCCTGGCGGGCCACCCGGCGGAACCGGCCCGTCGTCCGGGCCGCGAGCCGGGCCGCGGCGCGCAGCCGGTCCCGACCCGACCGCGGCGTACGGCTGCGTCGGCGGGTCATGACGGCGGTACGTCAGGCGCGGGTCCCGGCGCGTCGACGGCCGCTGCCGAAGACCCCGAGACCGGCCACCACGGCGAGCACGGCCAGGCCGCCGACCAGCAGCAGCGAGCCGACTCCCCGGTCCTCGGCGGTGCCCCCGCCGCCGGTCGCCGGGCCCTTGCTCGGCTGGGCCATGTTGAGCACGGTCAGCATGGTCGACGCGGTGTTGCCGTTGGAGCAGCGCAGGTCGACGGTGTAGTCGCCGGGTTGCTTGTTGCCCGGGATGGTCACCGCCCCGGTCAGGAAGCCGTTGTCGGGCCGGAGCATCACCCGACCGAAGGCGTCGGAGTGCACGTCCGCCTGCCGGTTGTTCGCGTTGTCGCAGCTGGCCCGGATGTTGACCCGGGTGCCGGCCTGCGCGCTGTTCGGCGTGACCTCGACGAACACGTTCTCGCCGGCCCTCGCCGGCGTGGCCGTCGCCAGCACGAACGCCGCGATCAGGGCGAACATGGCCAGCGCGGCGGAAAAGGCGCGGTGGTACGCGTGGAGCCCCCGCATGATTCCCCCCTCCCGGCGACGATTCGCCGGAATCCTGCGACGGGTGTTCGGGCCTGCATTCCCGTTGGCCCGGGGGCAAACCCGACGCCGCCGGCGGCGGGTGAGGGGCGGCCGGACGGGGGCGCCGGGGCGTACCCGGATCGGGTTCAGCGGCGGCGGGCGTCCGGTCTCCCGGCCGGCCGGGGCGGGAGCTGCCCGACCGGGTGCCAGTCCAGCGGGGTGGAGAGCACCATCGTGCTGGACGGCTGGCCGTACGGGGCGAGCCGGTCGATCACCGCCTCGAACTCCTCGATCGAACCGGCGGCCACCTTGAGCATGCTGCACGCGTCCCCGGTGATCCGGTGGATCTCCCGGATCTCCGGCCAGCCGGCCACCTCGGGGTCGTGCAGGATGCAGCGCGAGCCGTAGCAGGACATCCGGATCAGGGCGACCACGCTGCGGCCGGCCCGGGTCAGGTCGACGTGGGCGTGGTAGCCGGTGATCACGCCGGACTCCTCCAACCGGCGCACCCGCTCGGCCACCGCCGGCGGTGACAGGTGCACCCGGCGGGAGAGTTCGCTGAACGACAGTCGCGCGTCGGCCTGCAGCTCACGCAGCAGCGCCCAGTCCATCTCATCCACGCGGGGACTTTACCTTTCGCAAGCGGATCGGCAGAAGAGCGTTCCGGACTGAAGGTGATCAGCGGTCAGTGCCATCGAATCGGCATTCCGTAAGCCCCGGCGACCGCGGGATCATGTCGGCACCCGTACCAGGAGGAGACGAGACCGTGGAGCAGACCGACGTGCGGGCGCCCGCGCCGACCGCGGCGGTACGCCCGGCCACCCCGCAGCAGCGGGCCGCGCGGGCGGCCCGAAACCGTGGCGAACCGACCCTGGAGTTCGCCGACCGGGTGCCGTACGACGCGTACGTGCACGCCAGCACCCTGCACTCGTTGCAGCAGCCGGTGACCTCCGACCCGGGCGAGATGTCCTTCCTGATGGTCAGCCAGATCATGGAGCTGTACTTCGGGCTCACCTGCCACGAGCTGCGCCAGGCCCAGCGGGACCTGCGCGCCGACCGGGTCTGGGAGGCGTTGGCGCCGCTGCGCCGGGCGGCCCTGCACCTGGAGGGGCTCAACGCGGCCTGGCGCGGGCTGCGCTGGATGACGCCGGCCGACTTCAACCGGTTCCGCAACCAGCTCGGCGAGGGCTCCGGCTTCCAGTCCGCGATGTACCGACACCTGGAGTTCCTGCTCGGCCTGCGCGACCCGGCCCTGATCCGTCCGTTCCGCCGGCAGGAGCAGGTGCACGAGGAACTGCTGGCCGCCCTCGCCGCGCCGAGCCTCTGGGACGACGTGATCGCCCTGCTCGCCCGGCACGGCCACGACCTCCCGGCCGACCTGCTGACCCGGGACGTCTCCGTCGAGCACGGGTCGCACCCGCTGGTCGAGGCGGCCTGGGTGGAGATCTACGGCGACGACGGGCCGCGGAACGAGCTCCGGCTGCTCGGCGAGGCGCTGGCCGAGGTGGCCGAGCAGTTCGGTGACTGGCGGTGGAACCATGTGAAGGCGGTGCAGCGCACCATGGGCGCGAAGGTGGGCAGCGGCGGTTCCGCCGGGCTGGCCTGGTTGCAGCGGAGCATGGCCCGGGTGGTCTTCCCGGAGCTCTGGTCGGCCCGGACCGCGATGTGACCGGGGAACCGACGTTGAACCAGGAGCAGGAGGCCCACCGCCTCGACAAGGCCGACCCCGGCCACCGCCACCTCTTCCACGTGCCGCCCTCCGACGGCGGCCGCTACCCCGAGGCCGCCTACCTGGCCGGCAACTCCCTCGGCCTGCAACCCCGGGCCACCCGGGACGAGCTCCTCGCCGACCTGGACGCCTGGCGCCGGCTCGGGGTGGAGGGGCACCTGGAGGCGGAGCGGCCGTGGCTGCCGTACCACGAGCTGTTGACCGCGCCGGCCGCGCGACTGGTCGGCGCGTCGCCGGCGGAGACCGTGGTGATGAACTCCCTCACCGTCAACCTGCACCTGCTGATGGTGAGCTTCTACCGGCCGGCGGGGGCACGGACCCGGATCGTCGTCGAGGACAGCGCCTTTCCCTCGGACAGCTACGCGGTCCGCAGCCAGGCCCGGTTCCACGGCCTCGACCCGGACACCGCCGTGGTCCGGCTGCGCCCGCGCCCGGGCGAGGACACCCTGCGCACCTCCGACGTGGTCGACTTCCTGGCCGCCGAGGGCGGCACCGTCGCGCTGGTGCTGCTCGGCGGGGTCAACTACCTCACCGGCGAGCTGATGGACATCCCGGCGATCACCGCCGCCGGCCGGGCCGCCGGTGCGGTGGTCGGCTGGGACCTCGCGCACGCGGTCGGCAACGTGCCGCTGGCGCTGCACGACTGGGACGTCGACTTCGCCGCCTGGTGCTCCTACAAGTACCTGAACTCCGGGCCGGGGGCGCTCGCCGGCGTCTTCGTCCACGAGCGACACCTCGGCGACCCGGGCCTGCCCCGCTTCGAGGGCTGGTGGAGCACCGCGGCGGCCACCCGGTTCGAGATGACCCCGGTCTCCCGGCCGCCGGCCACCGTCGAGGCCTGGCAGATCTCCAACCCGCCGATCTTCGCGATGGGGCCGGTGCGGACCTCGCTGGAGCTCTTCGACACCGTCGGGATGCCCGCGCTGCGGGAGCGCAGCGTCCGGCTCACCGGGTGGCTGGAACGGCTCCTCGACGAGGTGACCGCCGGCCGGCCGCTGACCGTGGTCACCCCGCGCGACCCCGCGCGGCGCGGCTGCCAGCTCTCCGTGCGGATCGGGGAGGGCAGCGCGAACGAGCTGACCAAGCGGCTGCGGCACGAGCACGGGGTGATCGCCGACGCCCGGGAGCCGGACATCGTGCGGTTCGCCCCGGTGCCGCTCTACTCGACGTACCACGACTGCTGGCGGGCCGCCGACGCGCTGGCCGCGACCGTTTCCGAGGTGCACCCATGAGGACGGAACGCGACGAGATCGCCGTCGTCGGGGCGGGGCTGGCCGGCTGCCTGCTGGCCTGCTTCCTGGCCCGCCGCGGCTACCCGGTGGCGCTCTACGAGCGGCGGCCGGACCCGAGGACCGGGCGGGTCGAGCGCGGCCGGTCGATCAACCTGGCGCTCTCCGAGCGCGGCCTGGATGCGCTGCGCCGGATCGGGCTGGACGAGCAGGTGATGGCGGACGCGCTGCCGATGCGCGGCCGGATGATCCACCCGGTGCAGGGCGAGCCGCAGTTCCAGTCGTACAGCGTCGGCGGCGAGCGGGCGATCAACTCGATCAGCCGGGGCGCGCTGAACAACGCGCTGCTGGACGCGGCCGACAAGCTTCCCGGGGTGCGGATCGCCTTCGACCATCGGCTGGTCGGGCTCGACCCGACCAGCGGCGAGATGACCTTCGAGACCCCGCTGGGCAAGGTCGCCGCCGCCGCGTCGGTCGTCCTGGGCGCCGACGGCGCCGGCTCCGCGGTGCGCGGGCAACTCCTCGGGTACGGGGTGCTGACCGAGAGCCTGGACTTCCTCGACTACGGCTACAAGGAGCTCACCATCCCGCCGGTCGGCGGCGAGTTCGCCCTCGACCCGGGCGCCCTGCACATCTGGCCCCGCGGCACCTCGATGATGATCGCGCTGCCCAACCCGGACCGCTCCTTCACCTGCACCCTCTTCTGGCCCACCCACGGCACCGCCAGCTTCGCCTCGCTGGGCAGCCCGGCCGCGATCGAGCAGCACTTCGCCCGGCACTACCCGGACCTGCCGCCACTGGCCCCCAACCTGGTCGACGACTACCAGCACAACCCGGTCGGCGTGCTCGGCACGGTCCGCTGCACCCCCTGGCAGGTCAACGGGCGGGTCGGCCTGCTCGGCGACGCCGCGCACGCGATCGTCCCGTTCTACGGCCAGGGCGCGAACTGCGCCTTCGAGGACGTGGTCGAGCTGGACCGTTGCCTCGACGAGTGCGGCGACGACTGGTCGGCCGCGCTGCCGCTGTTCCAGCGCCGGCGGCAGGCCGACGCGGAGGCGATCGCCCGGATGGCGCTGGCCAACTTCGTGGAGATGCGGGACAAGGTCGCCTCGCCGGTCTTCCGGACCCGCAAGCGGATCGAGCACGCCCTGGAACGGGCGCTGCCGGGCCGGTACGTTTCTCAGTACGAGCTGGTCTCCTTCTCCACCACCCCGTACGCGCAGGTGCGCCGCCGGGTGCGCCGGCAGTACCAGGCACTCGGGGCGGTCGCCGTCGGCGCGGTGGCGTTGCTGGCCGGCGGCGTCGTGGCGATCAGCCGGAGGGGGCGGGGATGACGCTCTGGGATCCGCGGCTGATGGCCGGGCACGCGCCCGACGGGCCGGGGCTGCTGCGCAACTTCGTCGGCGGCGCGTTCGTCGACGCCGGAAAGCGGTTCACCAAGCGCAGCCCGGTGACCGGGGCGCCGGTCTTCGAGGTGGTCGAGGCCGACGCGTCCACGGTGGACGACGCGGTGGCCGCCGCCCGGGCGGCGCTGCGCGGCCCGTGGGGCCGAACCGGCGAGCGGGAGCGCGCCGAGGTGCTGCGCCGCGTCGCCGACGAGCTGGAACGCCGCTTCGACGACCTGGTCGCCGCCGAGGTCGCCGACACCGGCAAGAGCATCTCCCAGGCCCGGACCCTGGACATCCCGCGCGGCGCGGCCAACTTCCGGGCGTTCGCCGAGATCGTGGCGACCGCGCCCACCGAGTCGTTCACCACGGTCACCCCGACCGGCGGCCGGGCGCTGAACTACGCGGTCCGCAAGCCGGTCGGCGTGGTCGCCGTCATCGTGCCGTGGAACCTGCCGCTGCTCCTGCTCACCTGGAAGGTCGCCCCGGCGCTGGCCTGCGGCAACGCGGTGGTGGTCAAGCCCAGCGAGGAGACCCCCGCGTCGGCGACGCTGCTCGCCGAGGTGATGGCCGCCGCCGGCGTGCCGGACGGGGTGTTCAACCTGGTGCACGGCTTCGGCCCGGACTCGGCCGGGGAGTTCCTCACCCGGCACCCCGGCGTCGACGCGATCACCTTCACCGGCGAGTCGGCCACCGGCGGCGCCATCATGCGGGCCGCCGCGGACGGGGTGAAGGCCGTCAGCTTCGAGCTGGGCGGCAAGAACGCCGGCCTGGTCTTCGCCGACGCCGACCTGGACGCCGCGGTCGCCGGGTCGGTCCGGTCCAGCTTCACCAACGGCGGTCAGGTCTGCCTCTGCACGGAGCGGATCTACGTGCAGCGGCCGGTCTTCGAGGAGTTCACCGCCCGGCTGGCCGAGCGGGCCGGCGCACTGGCGTACGGCTGGCCGGCCGACGAGGCGACGGTGAACATGCCGCTGATCTCGCACGCCCACCGGGACAAGGTGTGCGGCCACTACGACCTGGCCCGCGCCGAGGGCGCCGAGGTGCTGGCCGGGGGCGGGGTGCCGCGCTTCGGCGACGCCCGCGACGGCGGCGCGTACGTGCAGCCGACGGTGCTCACCGGGCTCGGCCCGGATGCCCGGACCAACACCGAGGAGATCTTCGGCCCCGTCGTGCACGTCGCCCCCTTCGACGACGAGGACGAGGCGTACGCCCTGGCCAACGGCACCGAGTACGGCCTGGCGGCGACGGTCTGGACCCGGGACGTGGGCCGGGCGCACCGGGCCGGCGCCCGGCTGGACGCCGGCATCGTCTGGGTCAACACCTGGTTCCTGCGCGACCTGCGTACCCCGTTCGGCGGGGTGAAGGCCTCCGGCATCGGCCGGGAGGGCGGCGTGCATTCGCTGAACTTCTACTCCGAACTCACCAACGTCTGCGTGGACCTCTCATGAGCGAGCGTAGCGAGCGAATCATCAGCACAGCGCCTTCGAGCCTCATGTCGGGTCCGAGCGCAGCGAGGAGCCGGCATGAGAGCTGATATCGAAGCCGCCAACCGGGAGCTGACCGAGGCCCGGACGAGCGGGAAGCCGTGCCCGCCGCTGCGGGGCCGGCTGCTGCCCGAGGGGGACGTCGAGTCGGCGTACCAGGTGCAGCAGCGCCAGGCGCAGACCTGGTGGGACCGGGGCGAACGCCGGGTCGGCGCGAAGATCGGGCTGACCTCCCGGGCGGTACAGGAGAACTTCGGGGTCTACCAGCCGGACTTCGGGGCGCTCACCGACGCGATGGCGGTCGGCGACGGCGTCGAGGTGCCGATCGACCGGCTGCTCCAACCCCGGGTGGAGGCGGAGATCGCCTTCGTCCTCGGTGCGGACCTGACCGACGAACGGGTCACCACCGTCGACCTGATCCGCGCCGTCGACCACGTGCTGCCGGCCATCGAGATCGTCGACTCGCGGATCGCCGGCTGGGACATCTCCATCGTGGACACCGTCGCGGACAACGCCTCCAGCGGGCTCTTCGTGCTCGGCACCACGCCCCGTCGGCTCGCCGACGTCGACCTGCGGCTCTGCGGCATGGTGCTGGAACGCGCGGGGGGGCCGGTGTCGGTCGGCGCCGGGGCGGCCTGCCTGGGCAACCCGCTGCACGCCCTGGAGTGGCTGGCCGGCACCATGGCCCGCGCCGGGGATCCGCTGCGCGCCGGCGACGTGGTGCTCTCCGGGGCGCTCGGGCCGATGGTGCCGGTCACGCCGGGCGCCGCGTACGAGGCCCGGATCTCCGGGCTCGGCTCGGTGCGGACCTGCTTCTCGGCGGAGGTGGCGTGAGCGTGCGGAGTGAGCCGGGGTTGCGAGCCCCGCAGTCGCGAACGAGAGGCGGCACAGCATGAGCATCGGCGTGGCCGTGCTCGGGTCGGGCAACATCGGCACCGACCTGATGATCAAGGTGTTGCGGCTGAGCGACAGCCTGCGGATGGTCGCGATGGCCGGCATCGACCCGGCCTCGGACGGCCTGGCCCGGGCCCGGCGGCTCGGCGTGGCCACCACCGCCGACGGCGTGGACGGGCTGGTGGCGCTGCCCGAGTTCGCCGACGTCGAGCTGGTCTTCGACGCCACCTCGGCCGGCGCGCACCGGCACCACGACGCGGTGCTGCGCGCGCACGGCCGCACCGTGGTCGACCTGACGCCCGCCGCGATCGGCCCGTACGTGGTGCCGCCGGTGAACCTCGACGAGCACCTGCACGAGACCAACGTGAACATGGTGACCTGCGGCGGGCAGGCCACCGTGCCGATCGTCGCCGCCGTCGGCCGGGTCACCCCCGTCGCGTACGGGGAGATCGTCGCCTCCATCGCCTCGAAGTCGGCGGGCCCCGGCACCCGGGCCAACATCGACGAGTTCACCGAGACGACCGCCCGGGCGATCGAGGTGGTGGGCGGCGCCGAACGCGGCAAGGCGATCATCGTGCTCAACCCGGCCGACCCGCCGCTGCTGATGCGGGACACCGTCTACTGCCTCTGCCCGGACGCCGACGCCGACCGGGCCGCCGTCGCCGACTCGATCGCCGAGATGGTGGCGACCGTGCAGGAGTACGTCCCGGGCTACCGGCTCAAGCAGGACGTGCAGTTCGACCGGGTCGACGCATACCTGCCGTCGCTGGGTCGGCGTGTCGCCGGGCTGCAGGTCTCGGTCTTCCTGGAGGTCTCCGGGGCCGGGCACTACCTCCCCGCGTACGCCGGGAACCTGGACATCATGACCTCGGCCGCGCTGCGCACCGCGGAGCGGCTGGTCGCGGTGCGGACGAAGGGAGTTCCGGCGTGACGGACCTCTACATCCAGGACGTGACGCTGCGGGACGGCATGCACGCCATCGGCCACCGGTACACCGTCGACCAGGTGCGCACCATCGCCGCCGCGCTCGACGCCGCCGGGGTGGCCGCGATCGAGGTGGCGCACGGCGACGGCCTGGCCGGCTCCAGCGTCAACTACGGCCACGGCGCCGCCAGCGACACCGACTGGATCTCCGCCGCCGCCGAGGTGCTGACCACCGCGAAGCTGACCACCCTGCTGCTACCCGGGATCGGCACCATCGCCGACCTGCGGGCGGCGAAGGCGCTCGGGGTGACCAGCGTGCGGATCGCCACCCACTGCACCGAGGCGGACATCTCCGCCCAGCACATCTCCTGGGCCCGGGAGAACGGCATGGACGTCTCCGGGTTCCTGATGATGTCGCACATGAACGACCCGGCCGGGCTGGCGGAGCAGGCCCGGTTGATGGAGTCGTACGGGGCGCACTGCGTCTACGTCACCGACTCCGGTGGGCGGCTGCTGATGTCCGACGTGGCGCAGCGGGTCGACGCGTACCGGCAGGTGCTGGCGCCGGAGACGCAGATCGGCATCCACGCCCACCACAACCTGTCGCTCGGGGTGGCCAACAGCGTGGTCGCCGTCGAACACGGCCGGATCGTCGGCGACGCTCCGACCGGACCGGACGCCCCGCACGGCCGGACCGTCCGGGTGGACGCCTCGCTGGCGGGGATGGGCGCCGGCGCCGGCAACGCCCCGCTGGAGGTCTTCGTGGCGGTCGCCGAGCTGCACGGCTGGAAGCACGGCTGCGACGTGTTCGCGCTGATGGACGCCGCTGACGACGTGGTCCGACCGCTGCAGGACCGGCCGGTCCAGGTCGACCGGGAGACGCTCTCCCTCGGGTACGCCGGGGTGTACTCCAGCTTCCTGCGCCACGCCGAACGCGCCTCCGCGCGGTACGGGGTGGACGTCCGCTCGATCCTGGTGGAGCTGGGCCGGCGCCGGATGGTCGGCGGCCAGGAGGACATGATCGTGGACGTGGCGCTCGACCTCGCGGGTCGACGCGCCGAGCAGGGGGAGGGCGGCACAGCATGATCGGTCCGGACATCGCGGGGATCGCCGAGAAGCTGGCCGCGGCGGCCGACAGCGCCACCGCGGTCCCGCAACTCGCCGCCGAGACCGGCCTGGACGTGGACGCCGCGTACGCGGTGCAGACCGCGCTGCTCCAGCGCCGCCTCGACTCCGGCGAGCGGCTGGTCGGGCTCAAGATGGGGCTGACCAGCAGGGCGAAGATGGCCCAGATGGGCGTGGACGAGGTGATCTGGGGCCGGCTCACCGACGTGATGCGGGTCCCCGACGGCGGGACCGTGGACGTCGGAAAATTCATCCACCCCCGCGTCGAGCCGGAGGTGGCGTTCCTGCTGGACCGCCTCCCCGAGCCGGGCGAGCCGGTCGGCGCGTTCACCGACGCGGTCCGCGCGGTGGCGCCGGCGATCGAGCTGATCGACTCCCGGTACGCCAACTTCACCTTCTCCCTGCCGGACGTCGTCGCCGACAACACCTCCGCCGCAGCGTTCGTGGTCGGCCCCTGGTCGCCGGTGCCGGACGGGCTGGACAACCTGGGCGTGCTGCTGGAGATCGACGGGCGGGTGGCCCAGGTCGGCTCCACCGCGGCGATCCTCGGTGACCCGCGCCGGGCGCTCGACGAGGGCATCCGCCTCGCGGGCCGGCACGGGGTGCGGCTGCGCGAGGGCTGGGTCTTCCTCGCCGGCGCCGCCACGGCCGCCGTCCCGCTGCGCCCGGGCGCGCACGTCCGAGCGGTCGTGGAGAAGCTCGGCACCGCGTCGCTGAAGGCGTCGTCGTGAGCCAGCCGCCGACCCAGGGCGGCGTGACCGCCCGGGTGGTCGCCGGGAAGGCCGTCCCGCGCGGGGCCTTCCCGCACGTCAAGGTCGCCGGTGGGTTCGTCTTCGTCTCGGGTACGTCGTCCCGCCGGCCGGACAACAGCTTCGCCGGCGTGGCCGTGGACGAGTTCGGCACGACCGACCTCGACATCCGGGAGCAGACCAGGGCGGTCATCGGGAACGTCCGGGACCTGCTGCGCTCGGTCGGCGCGGAGCTCGCCGACCTCGTCCAGGTGACGACGTACCTGGTCAACATGAACGACTTCGGTGGCTACAACGAGGTGTGGGCGGAGTTCTTCGACGCGTCCGGGCCGACCCGGACGACGGTCGCGGTGCACCAGTTGCCGCACCCGCACCTGCTGATCGAGATCCAGGCCGTCGCCCTGCTCCCAGAAGGAGGTCCGTCGTGAGTGAGATCGCCGAGCCGTTCAGCTTCCCCGGCTGGATCGCGGAGAACCAGCACCTGCTGAAGCCGCCGGTGGGCAACAAGGAGATGTTCCCCGGCGGGGACGACTTCATCGTCATGGTGGTGGGTGGGCCGAACCAGCGCACCGACTTCCACGTCGACCCGTACGAGGAGTTCTTCTATCAGGTCAAGGGCAACATGCACATCAACCTGATGAGCCCGGAGGGGCCGCGTACGGTGCACGTGCGCGAGGGTCAGATGTGGATGCTGCCGCGCAACACCCCGCACTCACCGCAGCGCCCCGAGGCCGGTTCGATCGGCGTGGTGGTGGAGCGGGTCCGCGAGGAGGGCACGCTGGAGCGGTTCCAGTGGTACTGCCCGGAGTGCGGGCACAAGGTGCACGAGGTGGAGCTCCAGGTCCGCGACATCGCCGCCGACCTGCCCCCGGTGTTCCAGGCGTTCTACGCCAACGAGAAGGCGCGCACCTGCGGCGAGTGCGGCGCGCTGCACCCGGGCAAGGGCTGATGCCGGTGCCGGCCGCGCGATCTCCGCTGGTCGACGTGCACACGCACGTCGTACCCCGGGGGTGGCCGGACCTCGGCGCGGCGTGCGGCGGGTCCGGCTGGCCCTGGCTGCGGGTCGACTCCGAGCGCGCCGCCATGATCATGGTGGGGGAGACGGAGTTCCGGCCGGTCGGCGCGGAGTGCTGGGACGCGGGCATCCGGCTGGCCGACATGGACGCCGACGGGGTGGACGTGCAGGTGGTCTCGCCCACCCCGGTCTTCTTCAGCTACGACCGGCCCGCCGACCAGGCGGTGAAGGTCGCCCGCATCTTCAACGACCTCACCCTGGAGGTCACCGCGGCGGGCGGCGACCGGCTGGTCCCGTTCTGCCAGGTGCCGCTGCAGGATCCCGACGCCGCCTGCGCCGAGCTGGACCGCTGCCTCGCCGCCGGGCACGTCGGGGTGGAGATCG
The DNA here is from genome assembly GCF_059089345.1 of Micromonospora sp. BS32. Classification (NCBI taxonomy): domain Bacteria; kingdom Bacillati; phylum Actinomycetota; class Actinomycetes; order Micromonosporales; family Micromonosporaceae; genus Micromonospora; species Micromonospora sp. BS32. Next base: position 32,947 of record NZ_JBSSHR010000017.1, on the reverse strand, counting down.
GCAACCACGTCGGCGATCGGGACCTGGACGATGCGGGCATCGTGGCGTTCCTGACCCACTGCGCCGAGGTCGGGGCGCCGGTCTTCGTGCACCCGTGGGACATGCCGGGCGGCCCGCGGCTGGACCGGTGGATGGCCCGCTGGCTCACCGGCATGCCCGCCGAGACCCACCTGTCGGTACTCGCGCTCATCCTCGGCGGCGTCTTCGACCGGGTGCCCGAGACGCTGCGGATCTGCTTCGCGCACGGCGGCGGCAGCTTCCCGTTCTGGCTGGGCCGCGCCGACAACGCCTGGCACCGCCGGGGTGACCTGGTACGCGGCGCCTCCACCGCGCCGCCCAGCTCCTACGTCGACCGGTTCAGCGTCGACTCGGTGGTCTTCGAGCCGGCCGCGCTGCGGCTGCTGGTCGACACGATGGGGGCCGACCGGGTGCTGGTGGGCAGCGACTACCCGTACCCGCTGGGGGAGCGGCCGGTCGGGCAGGTGGTGCACCGGTCCGACTTCCTCACCGACGAGCAGCGGGACAAGCTGCTCGGCGGCAACGCGCTGCGCTTCCTCGGTCTCGAACAGGGGTTCGCGATCCGCGAGCTGGTCTCGATCGACCGGGACTGGACGGGCATCCTCGACGACGACAAGACGCCGTCCTGACCCGGTCGTGTCGGGCCGCCGCTCGGCGTGGCGAACAGGCAGGATGACGGGATGGCCGAGCCGCACGACCTGACCGCGTTGGAGCAGGCCGCCGCGATCGGCCGGGGCGAGCTGTCCAGCGTCGAGCTGGTCGCGCACCACCTGCACCGGGTCGAGGCGCTCGGCGACACGGTCGGCGCGTTCGTGACCGTCACCGCCGAGCGGGCGCTCGCCGCCGCCCGGGTCGCCGACGCGACACCCGCCGACGAGCGCGGCCCGCTGCACGGCGTACCGACCGCGATCAAGGACCTGACCCTCACCGCCGGAGTGCGCACCACCTTCGGCTCGGCCGCCTTCGCCGACTTCGTCCCGCCGATCGACGCCGACGTGGTCCGACTGATGACCGCCGCCGGCCTGGTCAGCCTCGGCAAGACCACCACCTCGGAGCTGGGCTGCTCGCTCTACTCCGAGGGGCTGGTCGCGCCGCCGGCGCGCAACCCGTGGGACCTGGCGTACACCGCCGGCGGGTCCAGCGGCGGCGCGGCCGCCGCGGTGGCGGCCGGCCTGGTGCCGGTGGCGCAGGGCTCCGACGGCGGCGGGTCGCTGCGCATCCCCGCCTCGCTCTGCGGCCTCGTCGGCTACAAGCCCAGCCGCGGCCTGGTCTCCGGCGGCCCGCTCGGCTTCGGCGCGTTCGGCCTACCCGCCAACGGACCGATCGGGCGTACGGTCGCCGACGTCGCCGCGCTGCTCGACGCGATGGCGGTGCCGGTGCCCGGCGAGCCCTACCTCCCGCCGCCCCGCCCGGACGGCGGCTACCTCGGCGTGGCCCGCCGGGCCGCGCCCGGCCGGCTCCGGATCGGCCGGTTCACCGCCCCGATGCTCGCCGACGGCCCGGTCCACCCCGACTGCGTCGCCGCCGTGGACCGGGCCGCGGCGCTGCTCACCGCCGCCGGCCACGAGGTGGTCGAGGTCGACCCGCCGCTCGGGCCGGCGGCGTGGCCGCTCTTCGAGACCGTCTGGTACGTCCTCGCGCTCGCCCCGGTGCCGCCCGAGCGGGAGGCCGAGCTGCTGCCGCTGACCCGGCTGCTGCGCTCCCGCGGCGCGGCCGTCGGCGCCGGCGCGCTGCTGGCCACCCTCGGCGAACTCCAGGCCCAGGTACGCCTCGGCGCCCACCGGACCGGCGGCTGCGACCTGCTGCTCTGCCCCACCCTCGCCGCGCCGCAGGCCCCGGTCGGCTGGTTCACCGCCGAGGGGAACCCGGCGGCCGACTTCGACCGGCAGCGCCGATTCTCGCCGTACTGCGCCATCTTCAACGTCACGGGCGAACCGTCCGTTTCCCTGCCGATCGGGCGGACCGCGACGGACCTGCCCGTCGGGGTCCTGCTGACCGGTCGGTACGGCGACGACGCCCGACTCCTCGCCACCGCAGCGCAACTGGAAGACTGTAGTGACGGATGGGATCGGCACCCCGCAATCTGGCGGGGCGTCGACTCCGCTAACGTGAATGGCAGCGGAGTCGGGGGGTCGACAGAATGATCTTCCACCCGAACCGGATGTTCTGGTCTCTCTTTCCGCCTGGGGGCGTTGGGATTGTCTGTCACTGAGACTTTGCTGATCTTCGTCGGCATCCCGGCGGCCGTGGTGCTGGTGATCACCGGGATGGTGTTCGCCGCCAACCGTGGCGGCGGCGGCGCCAAGCGCTACCGGCCGGGCCGTCGCTTCGACTTCACTCCGGTCTGGTTCCTGGGCCGTCCGGAGCAGCTGGCCGACTCGGCCGGCACCGCCCTGGCCGCCGGCGCGCAGGCACCGGCGCTGACCAGCCACAAGCAGGAGAAGGCCGGCATCGAGGCGCCGGCCGGTGGAACCGGAGGCGCAAGTGACCGTTGGTGAGAAGCAGGCCGAGGCCGGGACGGGCACCCCGCCCGACGTGCTCGACGGGCCGTTCTCGACCCGTCAGCTGCTCCGCATCGACGAGGCGCTCCGCCTGGCCGACCAGGGGACCGGTCTGGTCTTCTCGGTTTACGTCGGCGGCCTCGACGAGCCGATCCGGGAGCACGCCGAGCGGCTGCACCGCCAGCTCGCCGAACCCGACAAGTCCGTGCTGATCGCGGTCTCGCCCAACCAGCGCCAGCTGGAGGTCGTCACCGGCCGGTACGCGCGCAAGCGCATCCCCGACACGTACGCCAAGCTCGCCGCACTGAGCATGGTGGCCTCGTTCGGCGGCGGCGACCTGGCCGGCGGCATCATTCAGGGCCTCGACCAGCTCGCCAGCCACGCCGGCAAGGGCTGAGCCCACCCGCTCGTACGACGAAGCCCGGTCCGCGTGAAGCGGACCGGGCTTTCTCGTTCCTCAGCGATAACGGCCCGGGGTCGGCGCGGGCTTCCACCCACGCCGGCCCCGGGCCGGGTACCGATGCTCAGGCGCTCTGGGCGTCCTTCGCGCGGGCCTTCAGGGCCCGGACGACGCCGTCACGGCCCTCGGCGACCAGCCGGCGCAGCGACGCCGGGTGGCCGTCGCCGGCCAGCCACGCGTCGGTGGCCGCCACCGTCTCCTCCTCGACCAGGTAGGCCGGGTACGCGAGCTGCACGAACTCCTGCGCCGGCTCGCTGTCCCGCTGCGCCCAGATCTGGGCCACCGTGGCGAAGTACTTCTCCCGGTACGGCGCGGTGAGCTCCACCTGCGTCGGGTGGGTGAAGCCCTGGAGCAGCGCCCGGTTGCGCCAGTTGGGCAGGGACTCCGGGCCGGTCAGCTCCGCCCACACGGCGGCCTTGTTCTCCGCCGTCGGGACCAGCGCGTGCGCGTACGCCGCCTCCCGCTCGCCGCTGGCCGTGCGGTCGGCGGCCAGCTCGGCCTCGACCTCGGCGGCGCCCGCCGCCCCGTTGGCCACCACCGACTGGAGGATGGCCCAGCGCAGCTCGGTGTCGATGGTCAGGCCGGCCGGCACGCCGGTGCCGTCGAGCCAGCCGCGCAGCGTCGCCAGGTCCTCGTCCGACCGGGCGGCCGAGACGTACGCGCGGGCCCAGGCGAGCTGGAAGCCGCTGCCCGGCTCGGCGTTCGTCAGCGCGTCCTTCGCCGTCCGGGCCAGCTCGGCCCAGCCGGTCGGCGCCCACGCCGGGTCGGCGTAGAAGGTGAGCGAGGTGCTCGCCTGCCGCAGGGTGGCGGTGACCAGGTTGATGTCGGTCTCGGCGGGCAGCCCGGCGAGCGCCAGCGCCACGTAGTCGCGGGCCGACAGTTCGGCGTCGCGGACCATGTCCCAGGCGGCGGTCCAGCACAGCGCCCGGGCCAGCGACGAGTCGAAGCCGGCGATGTGCTGCACCACGGTCGCCATCGACCGCTCGTCCAGCCGCAGCTTCGTGTAGGTCAGGTCGTCGTCGTTGAGCAGCAGCACGTCGGCGGCGGGCTTGCCGTGCAGCACCGACAGCTCGGTCAGCTCCCCGGTCACGTCGACCTCGACCCGCTCCCGGCGGACCAGGCGGCCGTCGGTCAGGTCGTAGAGGCCCACGCCGATCCGGTGGGTACGCAGCGTCGGGTGCCCGGCCGGGGCCTCCTGGCGGACCAGCACCTGCTCGTAGGTGCCGTCCGCGCCGATGACGACCTCGGGGCGCACCGTGTTGACCTGCGCGGTCTCCAGCCACTGCGCGGCGAACTTGCGCAGCTCCCGGCCGGAGGCGGTCTCCAGCTCGGAGAGCAGGTCGTCGAAGGTGGCGTTGCCCCAGGCGTGCTTGCCGAAGTACGCCCGCAGGCCGGCCAGGAACGGCTCCTCGCCCACGTACGCGACGAGCTGCTTGAGCACGCTGGCGCCCTTGGCGTACGTGATGCCGTCGAAGTTGACCTCGACGGCCTCCAGGTCCGGCATCTCGCAGTAGACCGGGTGGGTGGAGGAGAGCTGGTCCTGCCGGTAGCCCCAGTTCTTCCGGATCGACAGGAAGGTCGTCCACGCGTCGGAGAACCGGGTGGCGTGCGTGTTGCACCAGTGGCTGGCCCACTCGGCGAACGACTCGTTGAGCCACAGGTCGTTCCACCAGCGCATGGTGACCAGGTCACCGAACCACATGTGCGCCAGCTCGTGCAGGATCGTGTTGGCCCGCTGCTCGTACTCGAAGTCGGTGACCTGCGAGCGGAAGATGTAGTGCGACTCGGCGTGCGTGACGCAGCCGAAGTTCTCCATCGCGCCGGCGTTGAAGTCCGGCACCCAGAGCTGGTCGTACTTGGGCAGCGGGTAGCGGACCCCGAACTTCTCGTGGAAGAAGTCGAAGCCCTGCTTGGTGATCAGGAACAGGTCGTCCGAGTCCAGGTAGCGCGCCATCGACGCCCGGCAGAACACGCCCAGGTCGATGCCGTCGTGGCTGTCCCGCACCTCGTGGTACGGCCCGGCGCAGAGCGCGGTGATGTAGGTGCTCATCCGCGCCGACTCGACGAAGTGGACGGTCTTCAGCCCCTCGCCGGCCGGCTCCTCGCGCTCCACCGGCATGTTGGACACCACCCGCCAGTGCTCCGGGACGGTGGCGTGCCAGGTGTAGACGCTCTTCAGGTCGGGCTGGTCGAAGCAGGCGAAGACCTTCTGCGCGTCGGCCGTCTCGAACTGGCTGTAGAGGTAGGTCTCCCCGTCGACCGGGTCCACCGTGCGGTGCAGGCCCTGCCCACTGTTGGAGTAACCGAAGTCGGCGTCCACCACCAGGGTGTTCTCCGCGGCCAGGCCGGTCAGCGCCAGGCCCTTCTCGGCGGACCAGCCGGCGAGGTCGACCTCGACGCCGTTGAGCGTCGCCGAGCGCACCGACTCGGCGGCGGTCTCGATGAAGGTGCTGGCGCCCGGCTCGGTGCAGCGGAACCGGACCTCGGTCACCGACCGGAACGTGCGGCCATCGGCCTGCACGGCGGTGGACAGGTCCAGGTTGATGTCGTACCCGGTCACCTCGAGCAGGCGGGCCCGCTCGGTGGCCTCCACCTGGGTCAGGTTGCGCACTCCCGGCACTGTTCGTCTCCATCCCACTATTGCCGCGTCGCGGCTGCGCCAGCCCCGCCCGCCGCTCGTGACGGCCGGCCCGAGCCGAGTCTTCCATGCACCGACGCCCCGCGGTGGTCGAGGTCACGCTCTCATTCCGCTGCCGGTCGATGCCGTCCGGGGTGAGGATCGGTGACAGAGGCGTCGGGTCACCGACGCACCCCGTCGCGAAGGGACTCCACCGTGACCGAGCGTGTCACCGTCGACATGTGGTTCGACCCGTTGTGCCCGTGGGCCTGGATCACCTCCCGTTGGCTCCTGGAGGTGGAGAAGGTCCGGGAGCTGGACATCGCGTTCCACGTGATGAGCCTCTCCGTGCTCAACGAGGGCCGGGACCTGCCCGAGCAGTACCAGGAACTGATGAAGAGCGGCTGGGGCCCGGTGCGGGTCTGCATCGCGGTCGAGCAGGCGCACGGGCCCGAGGTGCTGGCGAAGCTCTACACCGCCCTGGGCAACCGCATCCACCTGGGGAAGGAGCCGCTGGGCCGGGAGCTGCTCACCGCCGCCCTCGCCGAGGTCGGGCTGGACCCGGCGCTCGCCGACGCCGCCGACTCCACCGCGTACGACGAGGCGCTGCGGGCCAGCCACGAGGCCGGGATGCGGCCGGTCGGCACCGACGTCGGCACCCCGGTCATCCACGCCCCCGGCCCGGACGGCGGCAAGGTCGCCTTCTTCGGCCCGGTGATCACCCCGGCCCCGAAGGGCGAGGCCGCCGGCCGGCTCTGGGACGGCGTCCTGCTGGTCGCCGGCACCCCGGGCTTCTACGAGCTCAAGCGCTCCCGCGAACTCGGCCCGATCTTCGACTGACCCGCCGCCCCGGTCCGGGCCCGTCGGCCTCCGCCGGCGGGCCCGGTGCCGTCCGTGGCCACCCGGCCCGGGCAAGCGGGGCGTCACCCTCCCGTACGCGGGGTCGTTTCACCCGGTGTCCAGCGCAGCGGCCACCCGCAGTGGCCGCACCCGGCTGCCCGGAGGCATTCCCGATGGCCAAGCACCGCCACCCGTCCGCTGACGATCCGTCGACCGGGGAGGGGGCGCCAGATGTCCGCGCCACCTACTGGTCGGTCGACGACTGCCCCTGGGCCACGGTCAGCCCGACCCTTTCCGCCGACATGGTCGACCTGCTCGCCTCGCCGATCGTGGTCGGCGTCGCCCGGGTCCCCGTCGCCTCCCGGGCCACCCCGCCCGGTGCGGTGGTGGCCCGGCCGGCCGCCGCGGGTGGCGGGGCCGTCCGCACCCTCGGCCCGGCCGGTACCGCGCCGGCCGGCCGTCCCGCGCCCGTCCCCGGCCCGACCGGGCGACACCGTCGGGCCCGGGGTACGGCCGAGCGGGGCTGACCGGTTCATCTGGTGGACCCGCGCGGGGTCGCCGTCGTCCGGGCCTCCGCCGCCGGTAGCGTCACCTTCCATGACGGTCGTGCATCCGATCGCCCGGGCCTGGATCACCACTGGCGGCACCGGCGCGCAGAACTACGACGAGTTCGCCGACGACGCGGAGATCACCGCGATCATCGAGGCGAACCCGCACAGTGCCCTGGGCATCGAGATGCCCCACCGGGCGCCGGAGAGCATCGGGAAGTCCTTCCTCGACGCGCTTCCCGACGCGGTGGCCCGGCTCGCCGAGGCGAAGGCCGACGGCAGCTACACCCCGGCCGAGCAGGTGGTGGTCCTCTACCGGATCAGCGCGCCGGGGGAGGAGTCCGCGTACGGGCTCTGGGCCATGGTGGACACCGACCAGATCTCCACCAGCGCCGACGAGCCCGGCCTGGTCATCCGCAACGAGGACGTCTTCATCGCCAAGGTGCGCGAGCGGGTCGCCCTGGCCGAGGCGCTCGGGCACCTGCTCTCGCCCGTACTCCTGCTCCAGACCGGTCGCGGCGACGAGCTGCACGCCGCGCTGGCGGCGGCGACCGAGTCGGCCGGCGCGCCCGCCGCGACCGACATCGACCAGGCCGGGCGGACGCACGCCATCTGGCTGCTCGGCCCCGGGCCGGAGCAGGACGAGCTGACCGCCCTCGCGGGCGGCGGCGAGCTGGTGGTCGCCGACGGCAACCACCGCAGCCTCGCCGCGCAGACCGGCGGCCTGCCCCGCTTCCTGTCCGTGGTCACCACGCCGGCATCGGTCGCCATCCAGCCGTACAACCGGCTGGTCAGCGAGCTCACCAGCACGCCGGACGAGCTGCTCGAGCGGCTCCGCGCCGCCGGCGCCGAGATCACTCCGATCGACGGCCCGGTCGACGTCCCGTCGGCCGGCGGCACCGTGCACCTCCGTCTCGCCGGCCAGGGGTACGCGGTCACCCTGCCGCGCGACGAGGGCGCCGCCCGGCTGGAGAACCTCGACCACGCCCTGGTCGAACGGCTGCTGCTGCGCGACGCGCTCGGCCTCGACCCGGGCGACAAGCGGATCACCTACGTCGGCGGCGACTACCCGGCGAGCTGGCTCACCGGCGAGGTCGACGCCGGCCGGGCCGCGCTGGCCGTGCTCATCGCGCCGGTGACCGTGGACGACTTCGTCGCGGTCAACCTGGCCCGGGAGAAGATGCCCCGCAAGAGCACCTGGTTCACCCCGAAGGCGCGCGGCGGCCTGGTCGTCGCCGAGCTGCCCCGCTGAGGCTGTGACGAATCCGCCCCGGTACGCCGCCCGCGCGGTGTGCCGGGGCGCGGCCTGACAGACTGCGCGGTATGCGCGTCTACCTGGGATCCGACCACGCCGGTTTCGAGTTGAAGGTGCACCTGGCCAACCATCTGGCCAAGCAGGGGTACGAGCTGGTCGACGTCGGCCCGCACGTCTTCGACCCCGACGACGACTACCCGGCCTTCTGCCTGCACACCGGGGACCGGGTGGTCAACGACCCGGGCAGCCTCGGTGTGGTCATCGGCGGCTCCGGCAACGGCGAGCAGATCGCCGCCAACAAGGTCTCCGGCGTCCGGGCGGCGCTCGCCTGGAACATCGAGACCGCCCAGCTGGGCCGCGAGCACAACGACGCCAACGTCGTGGCCGTCGGCGCCCGCCAGCACACCCTGGACGAGGCCACCGCCATCGTCGAGGCGTTCCTCACCACGCCGTTCTCCGGCAACGAGCGGCACTCCCGCCGGATCGCCCAGGTCGCCGAGTACGAGCGCACCCGGGCGCTGCCCGACCTGCCCTGACCTCGTGACCGGGCCGGCCACCGGTGGGCCGGCCCGCCGGCTCAGCGGCCCGAGCGGGGCAGGTCCTCGCGGGGCACCCAGTTGCGCCGGACGATCACCAGGCGGGCCTCCGCCTCGGCCAGGTCCTCGTCGGTCGGCCGCGCCGCGTCCCGGGCGCGCAGCGCCGCGGCGACCCCCACCTGCGAGGAGCCGGAGCCGACCAGGCCCCGCAGTCCCCGCTCACTGTCGTCCGCGCCGCCACCGCGCCGGGCCCGGGGAGTCGGCATCCCGTCGTGCACCTCGGCCGTGGCGGCCGTCGGGCCGTCATCCTCCCCGGCGCCGCCGTCGGGCTGGTGCCGCAGCCGGCGCCGCCGTCGCTCCGCATCCGCCATCAGTCGACCGTACCGCCCCGGACCCCGGCCGGCACCGGGTCGGGCGGCGGTCAGAAGATCTCCATCGCCGCCGGTGCCCGGTGCCAGCCGAAGGCCGGGCCGGCCGTGGCGAGCGCCCCCGGCCGCAGCTCGCGGACCCGGCCGGCGGCGGCCAGCGCGGTCAGCCCGGCGCCGCCCAGGTAGAGCTCGCCGAGGCAGCGGACGTCGCAGGCCAGCTCCGCCGGATCGTCGGTGCGCAGGCAGGTGGCCCCGTCGGGGCCGCCGGTCAGCCGCCACCGGCCGCTGTTCTCCGGCAGCAGCGGGTCGGCCACCTCGATCACCACGTCCACCGCGGTGGCGTACCGGCGGGCGGCCAGCGCGGCCGGCACGTCCACCACCCGGACCCAGAGCGCGTCGACCAGCTGGGCGCCGAGCCGGCGCGGCTCGTCGACCAGGCGCAGCAGCGGCTCGTCCAGCGCTCCGCGGGTGAAGGAGAGCCGTCGGGTCAGGTCCACCGAGAGCAGGGTGCGCCAGATCGCCAGGTACGCCTCCGGTGTGGCGGCCACCACCTCGTCCACCCGGACCTGTCCCCTCGGGCCGTTGGCGTCCCATTCGTCGGCGGTGCGGAACAGCGCGTACCCGTCCAGGCCGTCCGGCCCGTCGTGGCGCAGCACCCGTCGGGCGGTCGCCCCGCCCCGCTGCGCTGCGGGGTCGCTGAGCACGTACCGCCACCAGCGCTCGTCCCGGCTCGACCAGCCCGGACGGCCGGGGCGCAGCCGGTCGTACAGTCGGGCCAGCTCCGGCTGGCACGCGGCCGGCTGACCCAGGCGCAGCCTGCCCGACGCGGACGCCGGCTCCGGCAGCCGCAGCTCGGTGGTGGCCGGGCAGTCCATGGTCAGCCGCTGCGCGGCCAGGCCGTAGCCGAACCGGGGATAGATCCGGCCCTCGCTGGCCCAGAGCACCGCGACCGGCTCCCGGCCGGCGTCCAGGATCTCCCGCAACTGGCGTCGCATCAGCGCGGTGAGCAGCCCACGCCGCCGGTGCGTGGCGGCCACCGCGACCATCGTCACGTGCGCGGCCGGCACCGTGGCGCCCGGCACGGTCAGCGCCCGGGTGAACGCCGCCGCGTGCGCCACCGGGGTGTCGCCGTCCCGAACCAGCAGTGACCGTTCCGGCTCGAAGATCCTCCGCTCCACCTCGCGGGTCTCCGCGTCGAAGGGGGAGTGGAAGGCGTCACCCATCAGGTCGGCGATGGCGTCGAAGTCCTCCGGCCCGGGGACCCGCACGGTCGGTGTGGTGTCGGTCATCGCATCTGTCTAGCCCATCGGCGCGCGGGGCGGCGACCGGTTTGCGGGCTGGCTACCCTCGAAGACGGCGGTTCGGCCGACGGCCGGCGCCGGTTCTGGGGAGGACACGAGATGGCAGACCAGACACAACCGTGGGCGGAGCGGACCGTCGAGGTGCCGCCGCAGCCGGGTGTCGAGGTGCCGCCGCAGCGGGACGGCTTCCGCCGGGGCGTCGCCTCGGTCGGCCAGCCGCGGATCCCGCGCACCGAGCCGTTCCCGGTGGTGGACGCCGACGAGCGGACCTGGTCCGAGCCGTCGGCGCCCCGCCGGCCGATGAGCTGGCACCTCGCGCAGCTGCGTCGCGGCGGCGAGTGGAGCCTGGCCGGCGCGCTCTTCGCGTTCGTCTGCTGGGGGATCTGGGCGATCTCCGGCCGGGGTGACCTGGCCGCCCCGCTGCTGACCTTCGTGCTGAGCCTGCTGGTCGCGGTCGGCCTCTTCGCGCTGTCCCGGCTGCTCGGCCGGGTGGTGCTGGAGCGGCAACTGGGCCGGGTCCGGCGCAGCGCGCGGGGTGCGCACCTGGTCACGGCCGTTTTCCTGGCCGGGGTGGGGATCGCCTACCTGCAGCAGACCGAGTGGGTCGTCGAAGCCTGGAACTTCGTCACCGGCCGGTGAGGCACGCCCGGGCGGGCCGGCCTGGGCCGCCCGCCCGCGCGCGCCCGCCCCGGGCCGGGCCGGGACCTCAGTGGGTGCCGCCGTGCCCCTCCGCGTCCGCCTTCGGGGAGGCGACCCGTGCCGCCGGGTCCTCGACGCCGGGCTCGCCGCCGTCGGGGGCCACCATGCCGTCGTAGTTGTAGACCGTGCCGTCGTCGCCGTGCTGCTTCGTGGTGCGCACGTACCGGTGGATCATCCCGTCCAGCTCGACCTCGTGCAGGGCCTCAGCCGTCTGCTGGGTGCTGCCGTCCAGGGGGCCACCGGTCAGGTACGCGTTCGTCTTCGTCTCCATGCCGACTGCCGTACCCCGGTCGGGTCGGGCAAAAACGACATGCCGGCGCCGTCCGTCGGGCCGGGGCCGCCGCTCGGCGACGCCCGCGGTGCTTCCGGCGCACCGGGACCGTCCGGCCGTCGTGCCGGCCGGGTCCGGGCGGCGAGCATGGCGGCATGGGTGCGTATCGATCGGCGTACGAGCGGAGCCTCACCGACCCCGACGGCTTCTGGCGGGACGCGGCCCGGGAGATCGACTGGTCCCGGCCGCCCGAGCGGATCCTCGACGACAGCGCGGCGCCGCTGTACCGCTGGTTTCCCGACGCGGAGCTGAACACCTGCCACAACGCGCTGGACCGCCACGTCGCCGCCGGCCGGGGCGAGCAGCCGGCGCTGATCTACGACAGCCCGGTCACCGGCACCAACCGCACGTACACCTACGCCGAACTGTGCGACGCCACCGCCCGGTTCGCGGGCGCGCTGCGCCGGCTCGGGGTGGGCCGGGGCGACCGGGTGCTGCTCTACCTGGCGATGGTGCCGGAGGCGGTGGTGGCGATGCTCGCCTGCGCCCGGATCGGCGCGGTCCACTCGGTGGTCTTCGGCGGCTTCGCCGCCCACGAGCTGGCGGTACGCCTCGACGACGCCCGCCCGAAGGTGGTGGTCGCCACGTCCTGCGGCATCGAGGTGGACCGGGTCGTGCCGTACCAGCCGATCCTCGACGAGGCGCTGGCGGAGGCGACGCACACCCCCGACCACTGCGTGATCGTGCAGCGGCCGCAGCACCCGGCGACCCTGACCCCGGGTCGGGACCTGACCTGGTCGGAGGCGTTGGACGGCGCGGAGCCGGCCGACTGCGTGCCGGTGGCCGCCACCGACCCGCTCTACGTCCTCTACACCTCCGGCACCACCGGCCGGCCGAAGGGCGTGGTCCGGGACAACGGCGGGCACGCGGTGGCGCTGCGCTGGTCGATGACGAACGTCTACGGCATCGGGCCGGGGGACGTCTTCTGGGCCGCGTCCGACGTGGGCTGGGTCGTCGGTCACTCCTACATCGTGTACGCACCGCTGCTCACCGGCGCCACCACCGTGCTGTACGAGGGCAAGCCGGTCGGCACCCCGGACGCGGGGGCGTTCTGGCGGGTGATCGCCGAGCACCGGGTGGGCGCGCTGTTCACCGCCCCGACGGCGATCCGGGCGATCCGCCGACAGGACCCGGCCGGCGAGCTGCCCGGCCGGTACGACCTGTCGAGCCTGCGGACCCTCTTCCTCGCCGGGGAGCGGCTCGACCCGGACACCTGGGAGTGGGCGTCGGCCACCCTCGGCGTGCCGGTGGTGGACAACTGGTGGCAGACCGAGACCGGCTGGCCGGTGGCGGCGAACCCGCGCGGGCTGGAGCCGCTGCCGCTGAAGCCCGGTTCCCCGTCGGTGCCGGTCCCCGGGTACGACGTGCGGGTGCTGGACGGGCGCGGCGAGGAGGTGCCGGCCGGCACGGACGGCGCCATCGTGATCCGGCTGCCCCTGCCGCCCGGCTGCCTGCCCACCCTCTGGGGTGACGACGAGCGGTACGTCCGCTCGTACCTGTCCACCTTCCCCGGCTGGTACCTGACCGGTGACGGCGGCCGGTTCGACTCCGACGGCTACCTGTTCGTGATGGGCCGCACCGACGACGTGATCAACGTGGCCGGCCACCGGCTCTCCACCGGGGCGATGGAGGAGGTGCTGGCCGGCCACCCGGCGGTGGCGGAGTGCGCGGTGATCGGCGTCGCCGACCCGCTCAAGGGCCAGGTGCCCAGCGGGTACGTGGTGCTCAAGGCCGGTGCCGACGTGGACCCGGAGGTGCTCACCACGGAGCTGGTCGGGCTGGTCCGGCAGCGGATCGGCCCGGTGGCCGCGTTCCGGCGGGTGACCGTCGTGCCGGCGCTGCCGAAGACCCGCTCCGGCAAGATCCTCCGCCGGACCATGCGCGGCCTGGTCGAGGGGCGCGACGAGCCGGTCCCGCCCACCATCGACGACCCGTCGACGCTGGCGGTCTTCCGCGACCTGGGCGCCGTCGTGGATTGAGCTGGGTGCCCGGGGGTGCCGCGTGGGTCAGGCGGTGGCCGCAGGCCGGGTGGAGAGCCAGTCGAGCGCCTCGGTCGCCACGGCCGGTGGCACCTCGTGGCCGCCGTCGAACTCGTGGTACTGCACCGGGTAGCCGGCGGTCCGGAGCGCGGCGACGACCCGGCGGCTGCACCGGTCGATGGGCAGGATCGCGTCGTCGCGGCCGTGCGAGACGAAACAGGACGGCACCCCGGTGGTGGAGGTCGGCGCCATGAACCCGGGAGAGAAGGCGAGGACCGCGTCGAAGACGTCCCCGTTGATCAGCCCCAACGACAGCGCGTAGGAGCCTCCGTCGGAGAACCCGGCCACTGCCGTCGGGATGCCGTCGGGCGGCAACCACGTGTCCACCTGGTCCAGCCCGACCTGGATGAGGGCGACGTCCGGCCCGTACCCTCCGCCGATCACGTCCCAGGTGGGGCCGACGGACTGGGGGGCGAACAGTGCCAGGCGCCGCTCGTCGGCGTACGCGGTCAGCAGGCCCAGTCCCTGGGCGGCGGAGCCGCCCGCCCCGTGCAGCAGCAGCACCAGCCGCTCGGGTGGCTCGGGCGGAAGGTGGCACAGACCGAGCCGTCGGCTGCCCAGGACCACCGGGTTGAGGCCCGTACGCGCGGAAGCGGCGCCGTCCGGGACGGGTCGACCGTCGCGGCTCGGCCGGCGAAGACGACCCCGCCGACTGGCGGCTTCGGCTGGCTCAGGCACGGCTCCGGCACCTCCTGTCGTACGCCAACAGTGGGCTGCGGCTGCGGCACTTCCCCGGGCCGCCCCGGAGAAACCCGTGGTCAGTCGCCGGCGAACCCGTACAGGACGAAGTCCTTCTCCGCCCCGCAGGCGATCACCTCAGTGTTCCAGGAACACGACGCGCTGCGGACGTTCTCCAGCTGTCCCATCTCCACCAGCGCCCCGGAGGCGGACACCCCGGCGACGCTGCGGTCGTCCTCGACCGTGCTGGGCGAGTCGGCGAAGACCAGCAGGTTGCCGGCGTCGACCCGACCGGCCACGCCGGTGCGGTCGGCGAGCAGCCGCTTGCCGGTGGGGTCGAAGAGGGTGACGGTCGCCTTCGGCGAAGTCGTCCGGGCGAGCAGGTGCTCGCCGAGCGGCAGCAGGTCCTCGGCGTCCGGCGCCGGCCAGCGCGCGGCGGGCTTCCCCTCGGTCGCGGCCACCACCTCGGTGCCGTCCGCGTCGCCGGCCGGCACCTCCAGCAGGCAGGCCCGGTGCTCACCGCAGGCGACCAGCGACTTCGGCCGGCGCCGGTCGTCGGGCGCGGTGTAGAGCACCGAGGGCTCGGCGAGGCTGCCCAGGTCGTACGCCAGCAGCCGGTATCCGCTGTCCTCCGCGGTGACGTACAGCCGGTCGCCGTACGCGGCCACCGGGTCGCCGACGTCGGCGACGTTGGGCCGGCGGCGCAGCACCCGGCCGCTGTCCATGTCGAGCACCCGGACCGACCGGTCGGCGCCCACCTGCACCAGCCGGTCGGCCTCGCCGAGCCACGGCGCGCGCGGGCTCCCGTCCAGGTGGGCCGGCCCGCTCACCGCCTCCGCCGAGCCGACCGCCAGCACCGTGGTCCGCAGGTCCCCGTAGTCGTTGCGCGGGTTGGCCTGTTCCCACTCCCGCCGGCCGTCGCGCAGCCGCAGCCCGACCAGCCGGCCACCGGCGCGGTCGAGCCACACCGCGGTGTCCGCGGTGAAGAAGAGCGTGTCGTCCCCGTGGATCGGGTGTCGCCAGCGTTCCGCACCGGAGTCGGCGTCGAGCACCACCACGTCCCGCAGGGTGCTGTCCCCGGCCTCGTCGGCGACCACCGCGACCGCGCCGGGCAGCGCGCGGATCCCGGCCCAGCCCCCCGCGCCCGACGCCGTGGTGCGCCGCCAGGCCTCCTCGCCGGTGGCGGCGTCGACGGCCACCACCTCCAGCCGGTCGTCGGGCAGTTGGTGGGCGAGGTAGGCCCGGTCGCCGACGACCGCGGTGAACATCGCCGACGCCCGCTCCGCCCCGGCCGCCGGGCGGGCCACCTGGCGCAGGGTGTGGAACTCCAGGGCCGGGTAGCGGTCGCGGGTGAACCAGAGCGCCGTCGCGGTCACCACGCCGGCCAGTGCCAGGCCCGCGCCGAGGGCGATCCAGAGCGTCCGCCGTCCGCGTCCGGCCGGCCCCTTTCCGGGTACGCCGGTACCCGGGTACGCCCCGGGCCCGTGACCGGGCGGCGCCGGTTGAGCGGGTACGGGCGGCGGCCCGGCTGGCGGCGCGGCGTACCCGCCCGGCGTTGCGGCGTGCGTGCCGGGCGTGCCGTGCCCGCCCTCTGCCGCGGCGTGGGTGCCGGGCGGTGTGGTGTGCGTGCCCGGCGGTGTCGGCCAGGGCTCGGCGACCAGGGTGCCGAGCGGGCCGGCAGGGAGTGACCCGGCGGGCACGGGGGTGCCGGCCGGCGTCCCGCCGGGGTGCGCGGGCGGCGCGGCCGATTGCCCCGGTGTCGCGGCGACCGTCGTCCCGGCGTGCCCGGATCCGCCGGCGACCGTCGGCAGCGGCGGCCCGGCGGCGACGGGCGGCGCCGGCGGCGCGGCTGGCGCCGGACGGCCGGGCCGCCGGGGCAGCGGCAGGTCGGTGAGCGCCCCCTCGGCCACCGGCAGTTCGGGCTGTTCCAGCACGGTCGGCGCGACGCCCAGCTCGGCGTGGAGCATCCGGGCGACCAGCGGGATCCGGGAGGAGCCGCCGACCAGGAACAGCCCGGCGAGCTGCTCCGGGGTCAGCCCCGCTTCCGCGATCACCTGGCGGGTCTCGGTGACGGCCCGGGCGAGCAGGGGAGCGGCGAGGCGTTCCAGGTCGGCCCGGGTGAGCCGGGCGGCCGCCTCCACGCCGGGCACCGCGACCGGGGCGCTGGTCGCCCGGGAGAGCATCTCCTTCGCCCCGCGTACGTTGTCCCAGAGCTGCTGGCGGTCCCGCCAGCCGGTGGTGGTCTCCGGGCGGGTCAGCCGGGCCCACTGCTCCGGGTACGCGTCGCCGATCAGCTCGCCGAGCCGACCGACCAGAGCGGCGTCCAGGTCCAGCCCGCCCAGGTCGGCCATCCCGCCGGTGGCGACGACGGTGAAGCCTGAGTCGCCCCACGGGTCGGCGCCCTCGTTGCGGACGACCGCCACGTCCAGCGTGCCGCCGCCGAAGTCGAAGACCCCCACCGCGCCGCCCACCGGCACCGGGCGGCGCAGCACCTCGGTGAAGTAGCGGGCCGCGGCCACCGGTTCCCGGAGCAGTCGGGTTCCCGGCGGGACCGGGCCGGACATGGTGTGTTCGGCGGCCGACGGCCAGCCGGCCAGGGCGAGCGCGTCGGAGAGCACCTGCCGGCGCGGCGCCTCCCAGGCCGCCGGGTAGGTGACCACCGCCGGGGGCAGGAAGCCGGTGGCGGCGACCGCTGCCTCCGCCACCGTCCACAGGGTCGCCGCGAGCAGCTCAGCCGGGGTGTACGACCGGACGACCAGCGGCACCGTCGGCTCGTCGACCCGGCGCTTCGGGTTCGGCTCGTACCGGGCCGGGTCGGCCTGCGCCAGCCGTTGCGCGTCCCGGCCGACGTGCAGTTGGCCGTCCGCGTCGGCGTACACGCCGGACGGGAGGACCGGGTGTCCGTCCACGAGCAGCGGTCGGGTCCGCCCGTCCGGCCAGCGCAGCACGGCCACCGTGTTGGACGTGCCGAGGTCGACGCCGAGGGCGAACCCGTCCTGCTGGCCTGCCATCCGTCGATACCTCCGTGGCGAGGGGATGCCCGGCCCGCATCGTACGCAGCCCTCGCCGCCCGCCCAGCCGACCGGTCCGGTCCGACCCGGCGGAGCCGGCTGGAGCGGCTAGTCGAGCAACCAGTGGTGCAGTGTCTGCACGAAGGGCGTCGTCCACGAGGCGACGACGAGGACGGCGAGGACCGTGCTCACCAGCAGGCTCCGCGGGTACGCGGCCCCACCCCGTACCCGGGCGGTGACGAGCCGGACGACGGCGACGAGCGCCGTCATCAGGGCGACGACGGGCAGCACGCCGATCACAATGATCATGAGCAGTGCCACCGGCCCCCAGAGGCCCGGCCAGAGGTCGGCGTTGCCGGTGGCCTCGTCCCCCTGGCGGGGCAGGTAGAGGTGCCCGGAGAACGATGCGGCCCGGCCGAGGGCGATGGCGATGGCGGCGGCGTAGACGCCTGCCAGCGCGAACTGCGTACGGGCCAGGACGCTCGGCGGGGGCGGCGCGGCGGTCAGCTCCGCATCGGCTGTCGTCATGGCGCGCATGCTAGTCAGCCGCCACCGGCCCCGCCGTCCCGTCCGGGCCGTCGTCGGGGGCTCACCGGTCGGCGACCTGGACTTCCGCCTCGCCGCCGGGCCAGGGCGGGTCCCTCACCGCTGGCGCGGGCCCGTGGATGGCCCGGTCAGGGGACTCTGGTGTCGACGTCCAGTTGCTACGGTCACGTTTCATGATCCAGGAGCTGACGCGGGGCTATCTTCGAGCGGTTGATCAGGCACTGCCCGGCTACGTGCGAAGCCTCTACGTCGTGGGGTCCGCCGCGCTCGGCGCCTGGCAGCCCGGCGCCAGCGACGTCGACACGGTGATCGTCACATCGCGCCCGGCAACCGATGACGACCTCGCCCAGCTCGCGAAGATCCACGCCGAGCTGCCTCGGTCACCCCATTTCGACGGGGTCTACCTCGAGCCCGCGCTGGCGCGGTCCTGGCCGACCGACAGGCGGGCCGTGCCCTTCGTGGTCAACGGCGAGTTCAAGACCGACAAGCCCTGCGGCGAGCTCACGCCGGTGCTGTGGCTGACCTTGCAGCGCTACGGCATCCCGGTTCGCGGCCCAGCCGTCGCAGAGCTTGGCGTACGGGTCGATGCGGAGCAGTTGCGCCGCTACAACCTCGACAACCTGCGTGAGTACTGGCAGTCGTTGGTTGCGACGTTCCCGTCGGAGCTGGCCGGCGTGGCCCATGACGCGGTGATGGACGGCAAGATCGTCCCCGAGTTCGTGCTCGGACCCGCGCGGCTGCATTACACGCTGGCCCACGGTGACATCATCTCCAAGGCCGCGGCAGGCGAGTACCTCGCGCAGTTGTTCCCCGAGTACGCCGATCTCGCGCACCGGGCGATCCGCTGGCGCGCGGGGGAAGCGGAGGAGTTCAGCGCCACAGACGTTGTCATCGCAGGCGACAGCGTCAACGCGGTGGCCGATGACGCCTGGCGTCGCTTCGGCAGCTGATTCCTGTCCGTGCGGATCTCCCCGCCGGGAGGTTGGAGGCGGGGGAGTGGTCGACCGGACCAGGATCGGGGATACAGCCTCTGACCTGGGCCGGAGGTGGTGGAGCGGGCGACGGGAATCGAACCCGCGTAGTCAGTTTGGAAGGACGAGGATCACCGCCCCGGGATGCCCGATACGCCTGCTCGTCGCATCGGAGTGGGTCACAAGCTCGTGCCGGCTCGGGGCACTGGCTACTGGCACGTAGTTGGCACGCCACCATCCGACGCTTCTGTGGGTGCTGGCAGGTGCGTCCCCCCGTCGGCCACCCGGCCTACTCCTGCCCGTAGAGCCAGTGCCTTTGGCGGGTAGACATCGACCGCTGTAGGGTGCGCGCCGTGGGATACCTGGTCAAGCCTGCCGGCCGCCTGAACCTCCCGGAGTCGGACGACGTCGCTGCGGTCGCCGATGTCAAGGCCGCCATGGCTGTACGAGACGGTTGGTTCAAACCGGATGTGTTTCCTTCAAATGACACGCTGGCCGACATGGCGGAGGAGGCCGGAGCCTCGATCATCCGCGACGGAGACTGGATCGAGTTTGGTTACGACGACGAGGGAGACCCCAAGTGGTCGGACCAGGCTACGGCCTTCTACGTCGCGATTGCGCCGTTCGTTCGCTCAGGAATCGTTCATATCGAGGGCGAAGACGGCGCCCGCTGGTCCTACACCTACGCTGACGGGCAGATCACTCAACAGGGTTGGAACGGTTGGGATGGATCCATCGAGCCGTTTGGCAAGCATGTGAATCTCCCTCCCCTGGACCACCCATAGGCGCCAGCGGCGGCGCCGAACCTTGTCGTTCTTGCTGTTCCTGGTCGCACCGACCCTGATCGGACCGCCACCGGCGCTGGGTGGGACGCCGTACCGGGGTCGGAAGAGTGACCGAGGTCTGCTGGGCCTGTACCTACTGAGGGGCGGCGGGTGCCTCACCGGTGCCAGGGTTTCGGAGATCTGCGGCGGCAGCTCTGAGGAGGGTCGGGGTTCGGGGCGGAGCCCCGAGGTCTTCAGAGTCCTATCGTCCGTCAGCGTGGCCGGCCGGCCCGGCCGATGCCGGCCGGAGGTCGCGCCAGCAGGCCGGGGCCGGGCCGGCGCGGCCCGCTTTGCGGGCCGCCTTGATCTGATAGAGCGCAATTCGGCAGTCGTGTCGAGATGCAGATGTCCTCCGTCGACTGATGCGCGACAGTCGTCCGCCAACTGATCTGCGACAGCCGAGCGCGGACCGCGGCAGATCCGGATGCCATGCCTGGCGTCGCATAGCAATGTCGTCGATGGTGCGCCTTGGTCGTGAGCTACGACAGACAACGACCTTCGCTGCGATCGGTGGCAACGGCACATATCCAGCCGTGCCCCCATGTCACAGCTCGTGGCCGTCGGGTTCGTGCAGCCTCACATCCGGGATCTCAACACGTCGAACTCACAGCCGGGCAGGGACGGGTCGAAGCCGTGCTCGACCAGCCAGCGGGCCGCCACCAGGCTTCGCCACGACCACCACCCGCGGATCACGTCGAGGTCGACATCGGTGCCGTAGCCGGCGACCACATCGTCAAGGTGCTCCTCGTGTCCGAGCGTCAGGACGGCGAGGTCGTACAGGGCATCGCCCTGGGCCGCCTCGGACCAGTCGATCACACCGGTGATCTCGTCATCGTCGACGAAC
The DNA here is from genome assembly GCF_059089345.1 of Micromonospora sp. BS32. Lineage (NCBI taxonomy): Bacteria > Bacillati > Actinomycetota > Actinomycetes > Micromonosporales > Micromonosporaceae > Micromonospora > Micromonospora sp. BS32. Next base: position 12,560 of record NZ_JBSSHR010000017.1, on the reverse strand, counting down.
ACGTGGGTGATCTGCAGGTCGCCGTGCATGAACACCGGTTTCCACGGCCGCAGCGCAGCCTCAGCAACCTGGCGGTTACGGGTGACCACGTCCGTGGGAAGGACACCATTCGTGACGAGCCACTCGCATTCGCCGTCGAGGCGCGATGCGATCTCGTCGAGGCGCCGACCGGGCCATGGCGGCAGGGGCGCGTCGTGCAGCGTCCGCGCGGCCGCACCCGCCGCGGCCCACGCCGCCGACGACGCGGGCGACGGCTCGCCGAGGCGGCCCAGTGCCATCCCGGGCAGGGCGGCGAGCGCGAGCACGGGTGGCTTGCGCCACAGGACCTGCGGAGCCGGGATCGGCGCCAGAGCCATCGCCTCGACCTCGACGTCGGTGCGCGTCTGATCAGCGTCGATCTTCAGGAACACATCACCGACACGCAGGGTCGCCCGCTCGTCATGGGCGACGACGACCTCAACTTCTTCCACGTCGGCCATTATCGCGGGATGATCATCGACGCCGCCCCGGGTTTATTGCGTGCGAATCGAAGTGCGCTACGGCGCACAGGCAAGCGACCTGGCCGACTCGCGCACATCGGCAGATCCGCGCACACTCAGCGGCAGATGAGTGTGTCCGTGATGCACGGTTGGAAATGCCAAGTTCAGAGCTGTCCTGGCAGACAAGCCTCCGCTTGGCTGACCACGAGTTCCCGAATCAGGAGCAACTCTGCAGCCGTGCTCTTACCCAAGCGGCCTTCAACCTCATGCCACCGGTCCAGGCAGGAGATCACGTATCTCCATTGCGCACCTGTCAGCGACACTGTCACCTCTTGATCGTCGTGAGGCCAATCGGTGGAGCCTGTTGTTTCAGGAGTCCAACCAGAGGTCTGGCGCCAGCCTTCTCGAAGAATCTGGACTCCGGCCTCTACGAGACCGTGCGGGTCACCATTCTCGGCCTCGACGTTAACCACGTTGTCGAGGATGCGGGCGACCCTCCGCCACTGCCGAGCGGGCATCCGGACTGCGCAGGTGCTCGGCTCATCTGACTGATGGGGCATGCGCAGCATGCTGACCGACGGACGTCTGGTGGTCAACAACTCCCGCCGTTCGGTCTCGGCACTGCGATGACCTGTCCGCGGCAGAAGCGGATGCCGGCATGACCCCGATCTGCTGATGGACGTACGGCACGATGAACGTTCCGCTCGCCGGTTCTTCCTCTGCTTAGATCGTTCTGACGATCGAGGAAGGGAACGGTACGCCGTGACGCCGGAGCTTCAGGAGCAGGAAGAACGCCTCCAGTTCGACCGCTTTGACCATGACGACGCCTGGGCCCTGGGAACTCGCCTGGTCGGGCTGGCCAGAGAGCGCGGCCACGCTGTCACCGTCGACATCCGCCTCGGCGACCACCAACTCTTCCACTACGCACTGCACTGCACCTCTGCCGACAACGACGACTGGATCGAGCGCAAGATCCGCGTCGTCCGCCGGTTCGGACACAGCTCCTACCTCGTGGGCCAGACCTACCGCGACCGCGGCACCACCTTCGAGGAACAATCCCACCTCGAAGCGGCCCTGTACGCCGCGCACGGCGGCTGCTTCCCGATCATCCTCAGGGGCACCGGCCCGGTCGGCACCGTCACCGTCTCAGGACTGCCCCAACTCGAAGACCACCGCCTCGTCGTCGAGGCCCTCGGACTCTTCCTGGATTCCAAGGGCTCCAAGAAGGGGGCCGTCTCGTGAACGGCTCTTTCTCAACTTTCGGCTGTCTCACTCTCGGTGGTGACGGAGGGCAACGGCAGCCGAGCAGGATGCGTAGGAGTGGGAAGCCGACACGCCTGGACATCTGACGCTTCACCAACTGGTCTTGGTGTTGACCCCTCCGATCGCCTCCACGCCACCGCTGCTGACACTTGAGCAACCAGCGACCAGCGACCACCGCCCGAGACAGCGGACGCCCGCTGCTTACCGTGCGTGACGCGCGGTCTGCGGCAGATGAGGGTACGGTCGGCGGACCCGGAGTGGCTATTGCGGGAGCCATCGGCGACATCGTCGTCCTACACGGTCGCGCGGACTCCCCACCGCAGCGCAGGGCCTCGACCTCGTTCAAGCCGCATACCCCAGCCCGGGCCATCGTGTCCAAGGTCCAGCCCCTGAGAAGAGAGTCGTTCCCCACGACCGGTCACTAGCCGTTGTCGCCATCGAGCGTGCTGGAGGATCGACCCCTACCGTGCAGTTCGACCGGCCTGCGTACGCGCTTCGAATCCGACGAGGCAGCGGCGTGCAGCGGCGTGCAGCGGATCGCGCCTCCCGAAGCCTTTATTAGGTGACAGAGACAGGAGGTGCGGTGGCGCCGACACTCGAGGAATTCGTGGCCGCACGCGGCGAGGCGTTGATGCGCTTCGCGCTGATGCTGTGCGGGGACCGCCATTCGGCCGAGGATCTTACGCAGTCCGTGCTGGCCAAGGTGTACCCGCGCTGGCCGCGGATCTCGACCCTAGAGCAGCCGGACGCGTACCTGAAGAGAATGATCGTCAACGAACACCTGCGTTGGCGCCGGCGGCTCTGGCGCGGCGAGATCCCGGTGGCGACGCCGGGCGAGGCGCGGCTCGGCAGCCGTGTGTGCGACGTGGTTGCAGGCAGCGAGGATTCGTACGCCAATCGCGAAGCGGCATGGGAGCTGCTGGGGCGCCTGCCCAGAAAACAGCGGGCGGTGCTGGTACTGCGCTACTACGAGGACCTTGCCGACGCGGAGATCGCCGCCATCCTCGGCTGCCGAACCGGGACCGTGCGATCACAGGCCACGCGAGCGCTCGCCTCGCTGCGGGCGGTGCTGCCTACGATGCGGAAGGAGACGTTGCCGTGAGTGACCGCGACATCGAGGACGTGCTGCGGGACGTGTTCCGCAGCCGGGAGCACGTGGTGGCAGGTGGCCAGTCTGGCCTGCTTCCCCAGGCCAGGCGGCGCGCCAACCGGCGACGCCAGCTACGCGTGGCAGGCGTTGCGTTCGTCACCGCGGCCGCGGCCATGGTCGGCGGCCTCGCCATCGAGTTCGGGGTGCCGGATGGCGGGGCAGGCTCGGTCGCGGATTCGCCGACGGCATCCGGAGAAATGCCGGCGGCACGCGGACAGACGCCCGCGCTGCCGCACGACTGGGTCTGGTACAGCTCGCTTGGCCTGCAGATCGCGGTGCCGGGCGGCTGGGAGGTCAATAACTACGGCTGCAACATGACCGATCGGCCCAGCGTCGTGCGCGCCCAGGGGATGACCCGAAGTTGCTACACGCCGGAGCCGACCACGAAGAATGTGGCCGTCATCGGCGCGACCGCCGACAAGTTGCACGAGGGCATGACTACCCGCCATGTGCTGATCGGCGGTGTACCGGCCACCCTGGCCGAGGGACGGCTACCCGACGGCCGCTACGCCGGCCAGCTCGCCGTACCGTCCCGAAAGGTCTACCTGGACGTACGCACGACCGACGAGCCGGAGCGGCGGGAGATCCTGAGCAGCGCGCACCTTGTCGACGTCGACCATGCCGGCTGTGCCACGACCCGCCCCGCCAGTGGCGCGGGCAGCGGCGCGCCATCCATGATTCCAGTGGATCCGGACTATGTCGCGGTGTGCTACTACGCCGGGGGGACCGACGAACGGTTGCAGGCGTCGGCGAATCTCGGCGACACCGAGATTCGGCGGCTTGTCGAAGCGGCCAACGCCGCGCCGGAGGGCCGCAACCCGGACCTGCCACCGTCGCGGTGCCGGGACAGCGTCGAGGTCGCCCCGGACGTGGTGCTCCAGTTCACCGGGGCCGACGGCGCAAGCGGAGCCAACGGGGCGGTCAGCCGGGTCTGGGTCACGTTCAGCTCGTGCACCCGGCGCGGCCTGGACAACGGAACCCGCCAGGCGCACGTCAGCCGGGAAATCGTCGAACTGTTGATGACACCGCTACACAGCGGCTACACCACGAAAATCGGATGACAGCTGCCCGCTCGGGATCCCCCAGATCCATCGACCAACGCACTCATTTCGACATGACAGGGCGTTGCCTCGGCGGCGATCCTGTCGCCCCTGGCTTGCTGGATCTGTCGCACATCACCTGGCGGAGCTGCGTCGCACATCAGCTGTCGGATCACAGCTCAGAGGGTGTCAGACCGTGTTTGAGAAGGCGTCCGAGCCCGACAGTCAGCCGAAGCAGCGAACGGTTACGGCGATGTCGGGAGCAACGCACCATTCGTACATCCGCTGGTCGCGGTGCATCTCGATCAGGTCGACGTGGCTGATTTGGACCGTGGTCGGCTCGGGCTTGGCGCCCTCGACGGCCCGGATGTACGGCTCGGCCGGCCCACCTGCGATCAGATAGGCGACGCTGACGTGTGGCCGGTACCGGTGGGGGTCCTCGGGGACCTGGTCCTCACCGACGACGTGCCCGATGGCTGTCCGAGTGGCGGTGCGCAGCTGCCGGACGGCCTCGACGGGCATGGCTGGTATGGCGATGGCTTCATCCGCGACGACCATCTCACCAAACTGCACGTCGACTGCGGGCAGGTGGCCGAGCTGGTGACCTGCTTCCCTGATGATCGCGGCCAGCCTCTCGTCGGTTACCTCGTCGGTGAAGCCAAGGCCCTGCATAGTCAGGTGAAGCCACTGGTCTGGGATGAGGGTTACGGGCGGTGCGACGCTCAGTGCCGACCGGTACGCGTCAGCCAGGCGGTACAGGTCGGGCTGGCCTTCGAAGGTGACGTGGAAGGCGTAAGAGCGTCGGCCGACACGCCAGCCGGGCCGCCACCACCAGTGATCGTGGACCTGGTCGGCGTGCTGTCCTGGGGCAAGGTCAGCGAGTGCCACGGGACACGGCACCATGCGCGCCGCCCTGATCTACCAGCATGCCACCAATGAGCGCGACCGCGAGATCGCCCGGGCGATGGACCGCCGCATCACCGGAGAGGGCCGACGCCGACCGTGAATGGCACGCGATTGGCGCGCAAGATCCAACATGGGGGAGAAGCGAATGGCCCAGGTGCCGCGATCATGCGGTCTACCTGGGCCTTCGTGGGTGGAGCGGGCGACGGGAATCGAACCCGCGTAATCAGTTTGGAAGACTGAAGCTCTACCATTGAGCTACGCCCGCGTGCACCCCGACAGCGTGGGGCGCGCCGACAGCCTACCCGGTCCCCTCGCTCCCGCGCGCACAGGCGTCGTCCCGCACCGCCCCGCCACGATCCGGTCAACGTGCCCGGAAAGCGTGGCCGCACCGCGGCGGGAGCCCGAACTGCCGCCTCCGACCGCCACGCCGGAACACGCGGCGATGTCCGGTTCGGGCCGGTTCGGCGCGTTGGGTGCCTCCCCGGCACCTCCGCCGGGTGCCGACGTCATACACTTCTGGTCGCCACGGGGTGTGGCGCAGCTTGGTAGCGCACTCGCTTTGGGAGCGAGGGGCCGTGGGTTCAAATCCCGCCACCCCGACAGTCGTTCGCGGGCCGGCTCGCCCGGAATGCCGCCGTTTTTCCCGTGCGGTACCCGGGCGCTGCCGGAGCAGCACGTCGGCTCGCCTACACTCGATGCGCTGAATCCACGCCCAGAATCAAACTGATATCCGTCAAGGAGTACGCCTGTGAAGAGCACCGTCGAGACTCTGAGCCCGACGCGCGTGCGGCTCGCCATCGAGGTGCCGTTCGTCGAGCTCGAGCCGAGCCTCAAGAAGGCGTACCGCGAGATCGGTTCGCAGGTCCAGGTTCCCGGCTTCCGCCGGGGCAAGGTGCCGACGGCCGTGATCGACCAGCGGGTCGGCCGGGGCACCGTCCTCAACGAGGCGGTGCAGGAGGCCATCCCGCAGAACATCCTGGCCGCGGTCCGCGAGCACGACCTGAAGACGCTCGGCCGCCCGGAGGTCGAGATCACCGAGTTCAACGACGGTGACTCGCTCAACTTCACCGCCGAGGTCGACGTCCGCCCGGAGATCACCCTGCCGGACCCGGCCACCGTCGAGGTGACCGTCGACGAGCTGCAGATCGACGACAGCGAGATCGACGAGCAGGTCAAGAGCCTGCGCGAGCGGTTCGCCACCCTGAAGACCGTCGAGCGGGCCGCCCAGGAGGGCGACTACGTCCAGATTGACCTGAACGCCACCGTCGACGGCGAGGACGTGCCGGGCGGCTCGGCGAGCAACATCTCGCACGAGGTCGGCAGCAAGCAGCTCCTGCCGGGGCTGGACGAGGCCGTGGTCGGCCTGGCCGCCGGTGAGAGCACCACCTTCACCACCCAGCTCGTGGGCGGCGACTTCGCCGGCCGGGACGCCGAGGTGGCCGTGACCGTCCGCACGGTCAAGGAGAAGGAGCTGCCGGAGCTGGACGACGACTTCGCCCAGATGGCGAGCGAGTTCGACACCATCGCCGAGCTCCGCGACGACGTGCGCGAGCGGGTCACCCGGGGCAAGCGGGTCGAGCAGATCTACGCCGCCCGGGACAAGGCCCTCGAGCAGCTCGTCGCGGCGGCCGAGGTGCCGGCGCCGGAGGGTGTCGTCCGCGAGGAGGTCGAGAGCCGCAAGGCGGCGATGGTCGACCAGCTCGAGCGGATCGGCGCCTCGCTGGAGGAGTACCTCGCCGCCGAGGAGAAGACCGAGGAGCAGATCGACGCCGAGCTGAACGAGGCGGCGACCGAGGGCGTCAAGATCCAGCTGCTGCTGGACACCCTGGCCGACGCCGAGGACATCCAGGTCTCCGACGACGAGTTCGGTCACGAGATCGTCCACCGGGCCCAGCGTGCCGGGATGGCTCCGCAGCAGTACTACGACCAGCTGGTCCGCTCCGGCGCGGCGGCCGCCGTCTTCGGCGACGTCCGTCGTGGCAAGGCGCTGGCCGCGGTCATGGAGAAGATCAAGATCAAGGACACCGCCGGCAACGAGGTCACCCTCGAGGCGCTGCGGGCCGAGAGCGAGCAGGCGCACGACCACGACCACGAGCACTGACCGATCCCGGTAGGCCGCCGTCCGCCCGTTGCGGTGGACGGCGGCCGAAATCGTTTTCCGGGTACGTCCCGAGGGCAGCTGCGCTGAGAGCGAACAGTGCCCGGACCGGGAGTCGATCACCCGGGTGAGCGGTTAATGTCGGGTACGACGGTACGGAGAGCGAAGGGCTGCCATGACCGACATGCACATCCCAGCGAAGCCGCTCCGGGCGATCGAGGCCCGCGGTGGCGACACCATTGGCAACCTCGACGACTCGGTCTACAACCGGTTGCTCAAGGAGCGGATCGTATTCCTGGGCAGCGAGGTGACCGACCAGGTCGCCAACCGCATCTGCGCGCAGCTGCTGCTGCTCGCGGCGGAGGACCCGGACCGCGACATCAACCTCTGGATCAACTCGCCGGGTGGCTCGGTCTACTCCGGCATGGCGATCTACGACACCATGCAGTTCATCGACAACGACGTGTCGACCGTGGCGATGGGCATGGCGGCCTCCATGGGCCAGCTGCTGCTCTGCGCGGGCACCAAGGGCAAGCGTTACGCCCTGCCCCACGCCCGGATCATGATGCACCAGCCGTCGGGTGGCCTCGGCGGCACCGCGTCGGACATCGCGATTCAGGCCGAGCAGATGCTCTACACCAAGCGGATGTTCCAGGAGCGGGTCGCGCACCACACCGGCCAGAACCAGGCGCAGATCGAGGCGGATTCCGACCGTGACCGCTGGTTCACGGCCCAGGAGGCCATGGACTACGGCTTCATCGACAAGGTGATCATCGGGGCCGCCCAGGTTCCGGATGGCGCCGGGACCCTGAGCTGAGGAGCTGACGATGACCGACCTGAGCCTGCCGCCCCAGTTCGCGGCCGTGCACAACCGCTACGTGCTGCCGTCGTTCGTCGAGCGCACGTCGTACGGGGTCAAGGAGTCCAACCCGTACAACAAGCTCTTCGAGGACCGGATCATCTTCCTCGGCGTCCAGGTGGACGACGCGTCGGCCAACGACGTGATGGCGCAGCTGCTGACGCTCGAGGGCACCGACCCGGACCGCGACATCATCATGTACATCAACTCGCCCGGTGGCTCGTTCACCGCCATGACGGCGATCTACGACACCATGCAGTACGTCCGGCCGGACATCTCCACGGTCTGCCTGGGGCAGGCGGCGAGCGCCGCGGCGGTGCTGCTGTCCGCCGGTACTCCGGGCAAGCGGATGGCGCTGCCGAACTCCCGCATCATCATCCACCAGCCGGCCACCGAGGGCGGCTACGGGCAGGGCTCGGACATCGAGATCCAGGCCCGGGAGATCCTGCGGATGCGGACCCAGCTGGAGGACATGCTCTCCCGGCACTGCAACCGGCCGATCGAGCAGGTCCGCAAGGACATCGACCGCGACAAGATCATGACGGCCGAGGAGTCCAAGGAGTACGGGCTGGTCGACACGATTCTGACCAGCCGCAAGAAGGGCCTGCTGGCCGCCAACGCGGCTCGCTGAGCAACACCGGGTCGGAGGTCGGCCGGGGCAGGGTTCCCGGCCGACCTCTGACACACCCGTTTTGGGGGTCGGAGAAACCACCGCCAGCGGGTAACGTCGGGTCTGTACCGCTGCGCCGGGTCGGACCGGCGGTGGGGATTCACCACGGACGGGCGCGCGGCGTCCGCAGGTAAGGGCCGGCGTTCCGGTCGACGAGTGCAGGGAGAACGTAGGTGGCACGGATCGGTGACGGCGGCGACCTACTGAAATGCTCCTTCTGCGGCAAGTCGCAGAAGCAGGTCAAGAAGTTGATCGCGGGCCCCGGGGTCTACATCTGTGACGAGTGCATCGATCTCTGCAACGAGATCATCGAGGAGGAGCTGGCCGAGTCCGGCGAGGTGAAGTGGGAAGAGCTTCCCAAGCCGATGGAGATCTGCCAGTTCCTCGACAACTACGTCGTCGGCCAGGACCAGGCCAAGAAGGCGCTCGCCGTAGCGGTCTACAACCACTACAAGCGGATCCAGGCCGAGTCGGCCGGCGCGCCGGGTTCCGGCAGTGACGCCGTCGAGCTGGCCAAGTCCAACATCCTGCTGCTCGGCCCGACCGGGTGCGGCAAGACGCACCTGGCGCAGACCCTGGCGCGGATGCTGAACGTCCCGTTCGCCATCGCCGACGCCACGGCGCTGACCGAGGCGGGTTACGTCGGCGAGGACGTGGAGAACATCCTCCTCAAGCTGATCCAGGCCGCGGACTACGACATCAAGCGCGCCGAGACGGGCATCATCTACATCGACGAGGTCGACAAGATCGCCCGTAAGTCGGAGAACCCGTCGATCACCCGGGACGTCTCCGGCGAGGGTGTCCAGCAGGCGCTGCTGAAGATGCTCGAGGGCACCGTGGCCAACGTGCCCCCGCAGGGCGGCCGCAAGCACCCGCACCAGGAGTTCATCCAGATCGACACCACCAACGTGCTGTTCATCTGCGGTGGCGCCTTCGCCGGGCTCGACCAGATCATCGAGTCCCGCACCGGGCACGGCGGCACCGGCTTCGGTGCCCGGCTCCGGTCGGTCTCCGATCGGTCGACCGACGACATCTTCAGCCAGGTCATGCCGGAGGACATGCTCAAGTTCGGGCTGATCCCCGAGTTCATCGGCCGGCTGCCGGTGATCACCAACGTCCGCAGCCTGGACCGCTCCGCGCTGGTGCGCATCCTCACCGAGCCGCGCAACGCCCTGGTCCGGCAGTACCAGCGCCTCTTCGAGCTCGACGGGGTGGAGCTGGAGTTCGAGCCGCCGGCCCTGGAGGCGATCGCCGACCAGGCCATGCTCCGCGGCACCGGCGCCCGTGGCCTGCGCGCCATCATGGAGGAGGTCCTGCTCTCCGTGATGTACGAGGTCCCGAGCAACCCCGACGCCGCCCGGGTGCTGATCACCCGCGAGGTGGTCCTGGAGAACGTCAACCCGACGATCGTGCCGCGGGAGTTCACCGGCCGCCGGGCCCGCCGCGACCGCGAGGAGAAGTCGGCCTGACCTCCGGCGCATAGTTCGTCCGGGAAGCACGGCAGCCTCCGGGTGGCCGTGCTTCCGTCCGTCCGGGATCCCGCTGGCCCCGACCCGACCCGTCTGGTAGGACCGTCCGGTGTTCCCCATCCTGCTGGCGGCGCTGTCCGCACTCGCGTTCGGTACGGCCGACTTCTCCGGCGGCAAGGCCTCCCGCCGCGCCGACCCCGTCGCGGTGACGGTGGTGTCGCAGCTGTTGAGCGTGCCGCTGCTGCTCCTGCTGGTGCTCGTGGTGCCGGGTACCCCGACCGCCGTCGACGTGGCCTGGGGTCTCGGTGCGGGCGTCGCCGGTGCGGCCGGGGTGATGCTGCTCTACCGGGCGCTCGCCGCCGGGATGATGGCCGTGGTCGCACCGGTCACCGCGATCACCGCCGCAGTGGTGCCGATCGTCGCCGGGCTGGTGACCGCCCGCTCGCCGGGCACCCTGGCGCTCTGCGGCGCGGTGCTGGCCGTGGTCGCCATCGCGCTGGTCAGCCTCGGCGATGGTGGCGTGAGGGGCCGGGTCTCCACCGGGATCCTCGGTCTGGCGCTCGCGGCCGGCGGGCTCTTCGGCGTCTTCTTCGCCCTGCTCGGCCAGGCCGACGCCGAGGCCGGCATGTGGCCGGTGGCGGCGGTCCGGCTCAGCTCGATCGTCTTCGGGGTCGCGCTCGCCGCCGGTACGGGCGTCGGCCTGCGGCTGGACCGGCGGGTGCTCGGCTGGGCGGCGGCCGCGGGTCTGCTGGACAGCGCCGCGAATGCGCTCTATCTGGCCGCTGCCGGCCGTGGGCACCTCAGCGTGGTGGCGGCCATCGCCGCGCTCTATCCGGCGAGCACGGTGCTGCTGGCCCTCGCCGTCGACCGCGAGCGGTTGCGCCCGGTGCAGCTGGCGGGACTCGGCTTCGCCGCCGGCGCCCTGGTGCTGGCGAGCATCTGATCCTGTCCCCGGCGTCGGTCCGCCCGTACCCTGGTCCCCATGCGCGTCGCCGTCTGCCAGCTCAACGCCCGCGACGACCGCGCGGCCAACCTGGCCGCGGCGGAGGCCGTGCTGGCGAGGGCCGCGGCGGCCGGCGCCGATCTGGCGGTCCTCCCGGAGTACGTCGACTACCTCGGGCACGCCGACCGGATGCCCGCGCCGGAGCCGGTGGACGGGACGGTCGGGACGTTCTTCGCCGGGGTGGCCGAGCGGCTCGGCATCTGGCTGGTCGCCGGTTCCTTCCACGAGGCCGGTCCCGATCCGGCGCGCACCTGGAACACCTCGCTGGTCTTCGACCGTTCCGGCGCGCTCGCCGCCAGCTATCGCAAGATCCACCTGTACGACGTGGAGATCCCCGGCCGGGTGTCGTACCGGGAGTCGGCGACGGTCGCCCCGGGGGACCAGCCGGTGGTGGTCGATGTCGAGGGCCTGCGTGTCGGCCTCTCCATCTGCTACGACCTCCGCTTCCCGGAGCTGTACCGGCAGTTGGCGACGGAGGGGGAAGCCCAACTGCTCGTCGTCCCGGCGGCGTTCATGATGCACACCGGCCGGGACCACTGGGAGGTGCTGCTGCGCGCCCGTGCGATCGAGAACCAGTGCTTCGTCGCGGCCGCCGGCCAGACCGGTGACCACGACCCCGGGCGGACCTGTTTCGGGCGGAGCATGGTGGTCGACCCGTGGGGGACCGTGCTCGGCCAGGTGCCGGACGGCCCCGGCCTGACCGTGGTCGACCTGGACCTCGACCGGCTGCGGACGATCCGTACCGAGGTACCGAGCCTGGCCAACCGCCGGCTCTGAGCGCCCTCCTACTGCAACAGCACGCCGACCACCGCCAGGCCGACGATTGCCGAGGCGGTCACCAGCAGTGCGGTGGTCATCCGGGACCGACCGCGTCGGGCGAGCCGGCCGATCGAGAGCACGACCACGACGAGTACGACCGCGCCGATCACCAGCTGCCAGAAGGGCAGCAGCAGTCCGAGCAGCGCCTCATCGGCGAGCGGGCCGGTCGGGTTCCGCGACACCTCATCCATGGCAGCCACTCTGGCACGTCCACGTGTCGATGGACGGCGCCCGGCCCGTGTCGATCTCTGCGGCTCTGCCGCCGGCTCCCTGATCCCAGCGACGATCTTTGATTTGCCTTCCGGGACGCCTCCGCGTAACTTTCTCTCTGCACGCGGGAGGCCGGACAAACGGGCCGAGAACGGGCACCAGGATCGTGGCGGAAACGCCGAGCGAGACTGAGGATCGGGCGGTGCGACCAATCCGGAACACCGGGTTGCGCTCGCGAAACCGACCGGGTAGAGTTCGAGAGCCGGCAGGAGCCGGGCGGATAGCCGCGAAGCGGCGATCGGCCGGTCTGCGGCTTCCCACGACAGAAACGACCGCCGGATACGGCGTGCGTCAGCGTGGATCGGACCGGATCAAGTTGAAAACCTCGGATACGGGGTTGACAGTGCGGGACGGACCGAGTAGGTTAGAGAGGTTGCCCCGGACGGGGTCCTACGGTGTAGGGCTTTCGGATGGTGTGTGGTTGTTCTTTGAGAACTCAACAGGGTGCTTGATAAGCCAGTGCCAATTATGATTTATACCCCGGACTGGCAGTCCTTCTTTTTGGGAGGGTCTGTTGGTTGGGATTCCTTTGGC